>JAGFJD010000471.1 GCA_024102975.1 Phaeodactylibacter sp.
CCAGATTTGGGGTTCTCACAAGGTTCATTTTTTGGTGCATAGCCTAGCTACGGACCAAAAAATAACCGCCGTGAGGTTCCAAAATCTGGCATTTGCAGCCCAAATGACTACCTCCAAACATGCTCTAAGAGTATAATCGTATTTCCCTCCGCAGCATGAAGTTTATCGTTGATGCTCTCCTTTCTTCATCCGCTCAAACACACAAACCGCCAGCTTCGCAAACCCCGGCAGTTTCCGGCTCACCGACGCCTTCAGGGAATCCCCGCTGCTCGCGCCCATGAAGCGGGCCATCTCTTCGTACGTCCAGCCCAGTTCTTTTTTCATGGCGCGGAAGCGTTGTTTCCACTCTTCTTCGGCCCGCTCCATCATTTTTTCGCGGATGAAGGCGAAGGTTTCGGGGGGGTATGTGTTTTTTTGTGTTAGCTCGATGAAGCGCAGTACAGTCTCGGCTTCGGTGGCAAATGGGTTTTCCTTTCGGACGTCGCACCTTACCTTTTCAGCAACAAGGTTATATCCACTTTGAAAAAACTGAGCTTTACTCTCATCGGGCAGTTTGGAATACCATTGAGCATACACAAAATCAGCTGTTTCACTGGCTTTAACGTTTTCAGAAAAGTCCATGACGAAGTATATTTAAGCGGTTAACCCAGATTTCAAGATATTGCTTATCAAGGGTGACTTCCTTCAATAAAAATTTTATGTCTTCCAGTTGCTTTGCACTCTTGGATATATCGTACCACCTTAGTTTGGAAATGACAAGGTCTTCGGGTGCAGCTATAAAGCACTTCACCCCAAAAAATTCTACGCTATGCCGCCGTTCGAAGGCCCTCCAGTTGTAGTCATTATCCTGATAGGGCATCAAATCGTATTTGACCCCTGTTTCGAAGTCTGTGATGTTGAATAAAATCCCTCTTTCTACATTTTCCTTGTAGGAATCTACAAATGGAAGCCAATCGGGAAAGTGCTGTACTATTTTCTCAACATCATGAGGATAAATCTGAATCACACAATCAATATCGGCAGTAAAGCGAAATCGATTGTAGTAACTCATCGCAAAACCGCCTACAATCATGTAGTTGATCTTCTCCTCTTCGAAGACATGGATGATTTTTTGCAGGCTCTTTTGGAAATCCATACCACAAGTTAACAAATGTTTACTTGAATTGCAACAAACCCAATCAACCATTCACCCCAATCAACCATTCACCCCCTCCCCCTCAACGCCTCCACCACCGCCTCCTTCCGCCGCCGCGCCAGCGGCACCACCGAGCCGTCGGCCATCTGCAGGGTGCCGCCGTCCTGCTGGAGCAGCTTTTTCACGCAGCGGAGGTTGACAATGTGAGACTGGTGGGCTTTTATAAATTGGCCTTCCGGCAGCAGTTCCTCGTAGGCCTTCAGGTTTCTGGAGGCCACCACCCGCTCGCCGCCCTGCAGGTAGAAAGTGGCGTAATTGCCCTCCCCTTCGATGCGGATGATGGCAGGGATTTCCACGAAGTGCAGGCCTTCGGCGGAAGCAATGGTAATCTTCTCCAGCTTTTTGGTGGCAAGAGATTGGATGAGGTTCTCCAGCTGATGGCCGTCGATGGGGGGAGCGCCCTGGTGGCCCGCTTTTTCCACGGCTTCCTGCAGCTGAGAAGGGTCTACCGGCTTCAAAAGATAGTCGATGGCATTGTAGCGGAAGGCTTTGATGGCATATTCGCTGTGGCCGGTGGTGAAGATGAGCTGAAAGTCGGCTTTTTTCAGCTGCTCCAGCAGTTCGAACCCCGTCGTTTCGCCGATGTGGACGTCGAGGAAGACCAGGCCAGGCTTCTCTTCCCGGATGAGCGCCATGCCCGCCTCCACATTATCGGCAAACCCCGCCACCCGGACGGATGGGCAGTACAGGGCCAGCAGCCCGGCGAGGGACTGGATGGCGTGTTGTTCGTCGTCGATGATGATGGCGTGGAGCATGTTGTTTTATATTTGAGTTTGGGGCTCGGCTATATTAGTTCAAGCATATTTTTCCACTTTCTCCCTTTAGGGTTGGGGCAAAAAAGTGGAAAAATATGCGGATTTGGAATTCATCTAATACCTGGACCAGGGCCAGCCTTTGTTTGCCCCGGCCCTGAAGGGAGCAAAGGCTGGCCCTGTTCCAGGTATTGTAAATTAATGTCATTTCTCCTCATCCAATTCTCTTCATCTTTCCTTCCGAATTCCTCCCACCCGCACCCGCACCTCCGTGCCCAGCACCTCCCCATCCTCCCCTTTCAGCACCTCCACCTGCACCGCCCTGCCCTCTGTGCTGCCCAGCAGCTCCAGGCGCTTCTGCGTGATCGTCATGCCGACGGAGCTATGGCGGGTAGACGGCGCCTGCCCTTCCTCCTGCCGGAAGCCCAGGCCATTGTCCCGGATAGTGACGGCCAGTACGCCATTGTCCCTTTGGAAGTGGATGGCTACCGTGCCGCCGCCTTCCTTCTTCGCCAGGCCGTGGATGACGGCGTTCTCCACGTAAGGCTGTATGAGCAGGGGCGGAAAGGTGATGTCTTCCTCTTCCAGCCCTTCCTCCACCGTGATGCGGTAATCGATCTTCTGGTTAAAGCGCTCCCGCTCCAGGGCCAGGTAGTTCTCCAGGATCTGCACCTCCTCTGCCAGGGTGACCCTGCCCTGCACCGAGGCGTTCAGGTTGTGGCGCACCAGGCGGGCGAAGCGGGCCAGGAATTCCACCGCCTTTTTCTTCTCGTTAGTTAAGATAAAGTTTTGTATCGAATTCAGGCAATTAAAAATAAAGTGCGGGTTCATCTGCGCCTGCAGGGCGGAGCGCTCCAGCCCGGCGATCTGCTGCCGGATGGCAGCCTCTTTCTCCAGCCGGGTGATGCGTTGCCGCTGGTAGTAGAACATGCCGCACAGCACCAGCCCGCCGGCCAGAGCGCGCGCCCACCATGTCTGCCACCAGGGCGGCAGGATGGTAAAGGCGTGGGTGGTGCTGGGGCTCCAGTAGCCATCCTGGTTCTGCGCCTGCACCTCGAAGCGGTAAGCGCCGGGCGGCAACTGGGGGTAGTTGACGGTGAGGTTTTCGGTGTGCTGCCAGTCCGCCTTTTCGCTCAGGCGATAGCGGTAGGGGATGCGCCCGTCCTGCCGATAGTTGATGGCCAGGAAGCGGAACTCGAGGCTGTTGTTGTCGTGCCGCAGCTCCTGGTTGGCGGCCAGGGGCACGTTGGCGCCATTGGCCCGGAGGTGCTGGATGACAGGCGCGGCGGCCAGCGTATCCTCTTCCGGCTCGTGGAATTTGACCAGCCCGCCGGCGGTGCAGAGCCATACCTGGCCGGCGTAGGATTTGACCTTGTAAATTTCGTTGGAAGGCAGGCCGTTGGCTACTGTAAAACGGCGGACGGTGGGACGGAGGACGGCAGGACGGCCAGTGGTGTCAAAGGTGATTTTGTTCAGGCCATTCAGCGTACCCACCCAGAGGATGCTGTTCTCGTCCACATGCACGTCTTCGATCATATTGGCGGTGAGGCCGTTTTCGGTGGTGATCTGCAGGATGTCTTCGCCCTTCCAGCATACTACGCCCCAACCTTTGGTGCCGAAGACGAGACTGCTGTCGGAGAACTCGTCGATGTCTTCTACGCGGTTGTTGAAAGCAGGGTGGGCGATGCCGGGAGAAATGAGGCTGCTGTCTTTGAACTCGAAGAGGCCGCGGGCGTTGCCGGCCCAGGTTCTTCCCCGTTTATCCACATGCACGGCAAAGAAGCGTTCGCGCTGCGTCGTAAATGCCAGAGAAAATTTTATCAGCAACTTCTCCGTATCAATAACATGAATGCCGGCAGCATTGCATCCAAGCAGTTCCCCAAGGCCGCTCAATTGTAATTTGTTCAGGCTGTTAAGAGTTGTCTTATATGTTTTACTGCCTCCCGGTATGCGATAGGATGGAAAGTTCCATTTCCCGTTTTTCCAGAAGGCGCCATTGCTCCATAAGACATCTTCCCCGGCCTGGTATAACAGGTCGTAATTGTGGTACCCCACGGGATTGGCCATGCTTTTTTCGATCTTGTTGCTTTTCAGGTTGGCCTGGAAAATATCTCCGTTATCACAGCCGGCGAACAATACCTCTTCATTTTTGAAAGCTGCCGAACTGACAAAATCGCCGGAAAAGCCGAAACGGGTATCGTAGCTCAACAGCTGGAAATCGCTGCAATAAAAAACACCATTCCCCACTGTGGCCACCCAGATGCCGCCCTGCGTATCCCGGTAAAAATTGCTGATGGTTAATCCGTCCAGAAAGAGGTCGTATTTTCCATTTTTCAAGGCTTCCGGATCATGGTAGCGCCGCAGCCCCTTGCCGTAATGCCCACAGAGCCAGATGGCCTGCGTTTCATCTTCGATGATCTCGTTGACGAGGATATCGAAAGGGATGGACCAGGCCAATTCTTCATTTTGCAGGCAAAACAAATGGTTGCAGCTAAGGATCAGCAATTGCCCGCCGGATAGTTTTTCGGCATTGAAACCACCTTTGCACGGCTCCTGATAGAAAAATTCTTTTTGCCAGCTTCCCTTTTCGGAAAAAAAATCTATTGGCACGAGCCGGCGCCTGCTGGTATACTCACTCCAAAACTCATATTTGTCCTCATAGCGCCTTGCGATGAAATTGGGCAGCACTTTGGCGGCGCCCTCCACCTCCACGATCAATCTGGAAACGGGGCGTTCGGTAGTGATAAGGCTGTCCAGCCCGCTGCTGTCGATCCGCAGAATGCCCAGGAATTCCAGCACAAACCAGGCGGTTTCATCCGGCCCGAGATGGCCCAGCCAGACACTTTGATGCTTCCCCCGGTACCGCCGCACCAGGTGGTTGAACCGGTAAGGCACGATCGTATCCCCCTCCAGAATAAATGCCTCCCCCGTCATCGTCCCGAACCAGATGCGCCCTTTGGCGTCCTCGTAAATGTCGAAAACAACATTGCTGGCAAGGCCATTCTGTGCGTCGTAGGTGCGGAAGGCATAGCCGTCGAAGCGGGCCGCGCCGTTGTCGGTGCCGAACCATAGATAGCCCTGGCTGTCCTGAAAGGCGCAGTACACTTCGGGGCTGGGCAGGCCGTGCTGGGTGGAGTAGTTGCGGAAGTGGGGCTGGGGCGCGCGCTGAGCGGGGAGGGGGTGATAGAGTGAGAGGGTGAGGAGGAAAGATAATATTTTGGAATGCAGATCGCTCATAGATATTTGTTGCAATCAAATTCGGTTGACAATGCCTGGCTTCAGCCCTTTAAGGATTACTAAAATACAGGAAAAGCAGCTCAATTTGTTTCGCATGCATAAGCTTTCTTTTTGTTTTATGCATAGGGGGCATACTACTGGACATTTTGGGTCTATTTGTGTAAATGTAAAAAAGTGTAAATGTGTAAATGACCTGGAACCTGCGTTCTTTTACACCTTTACACGCTTACACGTTTACACGTCCCGGTAAATGTCCAGTAGTGTGCATAGGGGGTTTAAACCTTTGAGGTTTGCGAAACCTCAAAGGTTTTTGTCGCCGGCTTTTACCGAATTTACACCCACGCCCACCGAATCTCCACCCAGGCCCGCCGAATTGACAACAGCCGGGCAGCCAGAGTGAACTTTCTTGATCTTAGCAGGAATATTATTGGCCCAAATCAATCTCGTGGAACATGAAACGGACACCTGTCTTTCTCCTACCCTTTTGGTTTGCCCTGCTCGCATCCTTCCAGCTTCCCGCACAATGGACACCCCAGGTATCAGGCACCGACGTGTTATTGATGGACGTCTTTTTCGTAAGCCCCTCTACAGGCTGGGCAGTCGGCTTGTCGGGGCGCATATTCAAAACCATCAATGGCGGCGCAGACTGGGGCATCCAGCAAAGCGGTACCTCAGAGGGCCTTTTGAGTGTATTTTTCACGGACACCAATACAGGTTGGGCAGTCGGCGCTGCCGGAACTATTTTGTCCACTATTGACGGCGGCGGGCCTATGCAGTTGCTACCTCGCACTTTGCCCATTCCCAACTGCCAGGACATCGCCCTCCCTCTCAACGCCTCCGGCCAGGCCACCCTCACCCCAGAGATGGTGGACCCGCAGGCCGCCCCTCCTACCGATCCGTTCATCTGGTCGGTCAGCCAGACAACATTCAATTGCAGTGATATAGCGCCGGAGCCGGTGTTCGTTATGCTGTCGGTGACGGATGGCGTGAGTACCAATTCCTGCACTTTCAATGTCAACCTGGAGCTGGAAGCGGAATGTGTTACGCTCCCTATTGCAGCCAGCCTGACTGACCCCGGCGATGGGTCGGATCCGGTAATGTACATCTGGCCGACTGAGATTTTTAATGACATCCCATTTGATTGCTACAGCGCACTGTCCACCGACCCCTCCGGGCCATGGGCCTTCGGTTGTGAAGATGTAGGGACAAACATTGTTACAGCAACCATCACACTGGAAAATGGCTATTCTAAAACCTGTGATGCCTCCATCACGATCTATGATCCATTGGACACCTACTCCTGCCACGGTTTTACGCTGCAACTGAATGAGAACGGCCAAGCCACTTTGCTGCCGGATAATGTCGTCGACGCTACTACGCTTTGCGGGAGCTTCCCGGACTTCATCAGCCTGAGCCAAACCAATTTCGATTGTTCCCATATCGGTACTCAAACGGTGACGGTTTCCATCGCTCCGCCCTTCAGCGCCCTTGAAACCTGTGAGGTGGAAGTAGAAGTAGTAGGCGCAGCAGTTCCACCGTTCACCTGCCAGGATATCACCCTGGAGCTGGACGAGAACGGCCAGGCCACCCTCACCCCCGAAATGATCGCCCCCGATCTTACTGACAATTGCGGCTACTCCACCACCGCCCTCAGCCACACCCTTTTCGACTGCAACAACCTGGGCGATCCCGGCCCCAATTACGCCCTGGAATTCCGGGGCAGCCGCAAGGAGTTTGTACAATTCATATCTCCCGTTGCCGGCGCTACTGATTTCACCGTGGAAGCCTGGTTTGTTAACGACAATCAGCAGAACTTTTTCCCAACCCACCTGCTGAGCTGGGGCGGCTACGGGCTGGAAGTATATGATGATGCCGGCGCTCTTTACGTCCGCCTGGGCAGCAGCCTGGCTGCCATTACTACGCCTACCCGCGACGGCCTGTGGCATCATATTGCCGTAGTGAGGGAGGGGCCTTCCGCGGCCGTCTATCTGGATGGAGCAGAAGCCTGGAGCGGCCCCACTGATGTGTCGCTTACCGGCCTCTTCCAATTAGGCCGCCGCTTCTCTACGGCCGCTACAGGAGACCCGTCCTGGGTGGGAGTGGCCGATGACCTGCGCATCTGGAACACCGCCCGCTCCGCTCTGGACATACAAGGCAACCGCTTTAACCAGCTCTCGGGTGCCGAGGCTGGCCTGGCCGGCTACTGGCCCCTGAACGACGGCCCGGGCAGCGCCATCGCCACCGACTGGTCGCCCAACCTCCTGCACGGCGCCCTCTCCACCCGGGTCATACAGCTTGACTCCTGGGTGACAGGGGCCCCGTTGAACACCGGCAATGCCGCCGGCGTGCTGCTCACCGCCACCGACGCTGCCGGCAATACGATCTCCTGCGCAGCGACAGTTACTTTAACAACTTCTATGGAAGCCCGCTGTAAGAACATCTACGTACAACTCGGTGAAGACGGCCAGGCCAGCATAGCTCCCGAAGAAGTGGACTTCGGCAGCTATGCCTCTTGCGGCGCCCTCTCTCTGTCGGTTAGCCCGGCCGATTTCACCTGCGAGGAGGTGGGCATTAATGTCGTTACGCTCACTGCCACCAACGATAACGGCGAGACGGCCAGTTGCACGGCGCAGGTGACAGTGGGGCAGGGTTTTCGGTTGTACGGGACGGGGAGTTTGGGAGCCGGTAGCTTATTTAGTATGAAACTGGACGGCAGTGATTTTGTGGAGCATGATCTTGCCGGATTAGGATATGGTGAAGAGGAACCCTCTCCTTATGGGCCTCCAAATGTCCTGTTGGCTCCAGATGGTTTTTTATATGGAATAACGGAGCACAGTACTCCAAATGGAGGTAGTTATGGGCAAGGGACAGGTTCCATATTTAGGATCATGCCGGACGGAAATGGGTTTGACCCCATCCTTCCGCAATTCCCTGGTGGTTATAATGGCGGCGCCAACCCCTTCTTCCAATCGGAACTTTCTTTCAGCCCGGATTGTACCTGGAACGGCGCGGACGATTGTTATTTGTACGGCACCGTCTGGCAGGGGGGGATGAATAACCAGGGAGGAATATTCAGGATCAGATCCAACGGAGAGGGTTACCAGTTTCTTTACCGTTTTAAAGGCGCTAATGAAAATGACGGGAAGTTTCCTCTGGGCGGGCTGATTGCCGGGAATGACGGAAGATTTTACGGCATGGCCCAATTTGGTGGCCTGTACAATCACGGCACAATCTACCGCTTTGTCCCTCCAACACCGGATCAGGAGAGTGTAGACATTGAAGTGGTTCATCATTTTAAGGATTCCAGCCCGCAGCAGGAAGGATATACCCCTATTGATGAGTTAGTTATAGGAGAGGACGGCAGGTTCTATGGGATCACTCAAACCGGCGGCGGTGGTGTTGGCGCTTTATTCCGATTTGATCCGGAAGATTTAACTTATGAGAAATTGCACACTTTTACTGTTACAACTGGCGGATATCCCCGGTCTAAACCCATTATTGCCGATGGATTCCTGTATGGAACCACAGCCACCGGGCATATTTACCGCATTCACCCAGATGCCCCGGATACTTATCAGGTTTTAATTAGTATATTTCCCCAAAGGCCGTTCGGCAATATGATCTATGCTCCGGACGGCTACCTCTATGGAGGCGCTACCGATTTTCCGGCAACCAATGGCAATGGTTTTATCTACCGCATAAGGCCCGATGGCACGGACTTTCTTATTATTCATTCTTTCGAGGACGGCGCCTTCAGTGGTAATCCTACCAATGGGCTCCTTCTCGTGCCCACCTCCTGCTGCGACGACGACCTCTACGCCCCCGAGCTCACCTGCCCAAGCGCCATCGAGCTGATCGACCTGGACGGCAACGGCACGGAGCCCATCGCTGATCTTGCCGCTCTGGGCTTTTCCGCCTTCGACGACTGCACGGAGGCCGCCATGAGCATCAGCCCGGAGGTGTTCCCGCTGGGCAGTATGGAAGCCGTGGTAACCGCAGTGGATGAAGGAGGGAATACCGCTACCTGTACCGTGACGGTGGTGGTGACCGGGCCGTGCGGGGACGAGGAGATGAAATTCATTACTTCGGACGGAGAGGGCAAATACTTCGGCAATAGCGTAGGCATCAGCGGCACCAGGGTCATTGTGGGAGTTCACGTATATAATGTCAGCGGAAATAATTCCGGTTCGGCCTTTATCTATCACTGGAACGGTTTCGAATGGGAGGAGCACCAGCTTATTCCTGATGACGGAAATGCAGGTGATTACTTTGGCTCTAGCGTAGCTATTAGTGGCGATAAGGCTATTGTTGGCGCCTATGGAGATGATGACAATGGATCGTATTCTGGTTCGGCCTACCTGTTTCACTGGGATGGGGCCAACTGGATTCAGCAGCAGAAGATCACTGCTGCTGATGGATCATCGGGAGATTACTTTGGTTGGTACAGCGTTGCTATCGAAGGGGAAACGGCCATAGTGGGCGCCTATGGGGATGACGACAATGGATCGTCTTCCGGGTCGGCCTATCTGTTCCACTGGGATGGCGCCAACTGGGTACAACAGCAGAAGATCACCGCTTCGGAAGATGGTGCTGAAGGAGACTATTTTGGGATCAGCGTGGACATAAATGGCGGTCGGGCCATCGTCGGGGCGCGCCATGACGATAACGACAATGGCGAGAATTCCGGCTCGGCCTACCTGTTCCATTGGAATGGAGACAGCTGGGAAGAACAACAAAAAATCGTTGCTTCAGCCCCATATCAGGGAGCCGCAGGAGACTTATTTGGTGGGAGCGTGTCGATAAGTGGCGACAAGGCCCTGGTCGGGGCGCGCCACGACGATAACGACAATGGCGAGAATTCCGGCTCGGCCTACCTGTTCCATTGGAATGAGGCTACGGCTCAATGGGAGCAACAAGACAGGATAACTGCTTCCGACAGCCAAAATGGGGACAGTTTCGGCTGGAGCGTTTCCATTAGCGCAAATAAGGCCATAGTAGGCGCTTTTGAGAGTGACCCCAATGGGCCTTCTTCCGGCTCGGCTTATATTTTTGAATGGAATGGGCTGGAATGGGTTGAGCAGGAAAAATTAACGGCATTTGACGGGGAAAATTATGACGGTTTTGGCTACAGCGTTGGCATCAGTGGAAACCGCGCCATTGCAGGCGCCAGGTTTGAAGACGAGAACAGCAACAACGCCGGCGCCGCCTACCCATTCCTGCTGGGCCTCACCGGCGCAACCCCTGAGCTGTCCGTCACCCCTCCCGCTCCGGTATGCCCCGGAGAACCGTTCGACCTTTCCACCCTTGCCGTCACGGATGCTAACGGCACGAATCCTTTTTTGACCTACCACTCCGGCACTCCTGCTACGCCCCTCAACGAGCTGGCCTCCCCGATAGTCACACCAGAATCCCCCTCCAGTACCTATTACATTCTGGGCGCCGCCCGGAGCGGCTGTACGGATGAGGTGGCCGTCACCCTGGAAGCGCCGACAGCGCCCACCCTTACCTGCCAGGACATTACCGTGGAGCTTAACCCCTTTAACCAGCAGGCTGTTGTCTACCCCGATCAGGTGGCCTCGGTGGAGCCGGACTGCCCCGGGTTTACCCTTTATTTCCTGGGAGGCAATACCGCGCTCCCTCCCCTGCCGATGATCTTCAACGGCTGTTCCTCTATTGGCGAACACCAGGTGGCCGTATTTTTGTACAACGGCCAGGGCGGCGGCAGAAGGCGCGTGTGCCGGGCTACCATTACGGTTGTCGCCCCGCCGGTGGCCTCCTGCGAAGAGGGCCTTAATGTGGCCCTCAGCCAGGACGGGGCCCTAACCCTGAACCCAGTTGATCTCAACCAGGGCAGCTATGCACTCTGCGGCAGCATCACCGACATGACGGTGAGCCCCGCCGTGCTCAACTGTGCTGATGTCGGCACAACGGAAGTCACCCTCACCGTCACCACGGATGACGGACAGACGGCGAGCTGCTCCACCGAGATCGGCGTATCTCCATGGATCGGCGAACTCTGCGACGGCATCGACAACAACTGCAACGGCATCATCGACGATTCTCCCATCGACCAGGATGGAGACGGCTACAATATTTGCGAAGATTGTGATGATACGGATGCCGGCATCCACCCCGGCGCACCGGAGATTTGCGACGGTATCGATAATAATTGTAATGGGGAGATTGATGAAGGAGGCCTGGTGGCAGTATTGGAAGGGGTGAAGCTGATCGCTGACAATAGTGCTGGTGATGACCCCAATAATGAGCCTTCAGGTGACTATTTCGGGCTAAGCGTATCCATCAGTGGAGATTGGGCAATCGTGGGGGCTTCTAATGATGAAAACCCAAATGGACAAGGAGCTGCCTATTTCTTCAAGTTGGAAGGAACTTCCTGGGTTCAAATGCAAAAAGTCACTCCCTCTTCTATAAATGGGCCGGATGAAACAGCGTCTGATTACTTTGCGGCTAGTGTAGCCATAGATGGGGATTGGGCGATCGTTGGGGCTCCGACATTTTTTGAGGACTTCATTGACGGAGCAGCGTACGTCTACCATTTAGAAGGAGGCATTTGGGTAGAAAAGCAAAAGTTAACCGCATACGATGGCAATGCATCTGCCAGTGGTAATTTGTTTGGTTTCAGAGTGGCCATTGATAACGGTAGAGCTATTGTAAGTGCTACTCGTGACCTATCAGACACTGGCTCCGCCTATATGTTCCATCTGGAAGGAGGCAACTGGACCCCTCAGGTACCGAAGTTCACCGCTTATGACGGCCAAATCGGAGACCTGTTCGGAGCCGGAGTGTCTATCAGTGGAGACTGGGCCATTGTTACTTCTCAGACCGCCGGATCTGGTTATCTATTTTATTGGGATGGAAGTGTTTGGGCCCCGCAAACCCCTAAACTCACCGTATACGACGAACAATATGAGGATAACTTCGGGTCCAGCGTATCTATCGGTGGAGATTGGATAATTATTGGTGACCCGGGTAATGATAATAATGGAGAAAACTCCGGGGCTGCTTATCTTTTCCATAGGGAAGGGAGCAACTGGGTGCCGCAAATACCTAAACTCACCGCCTACGACGAACAAAGCGGTGATCTTTTTGGGACAAGCGTTTCCATTAGTGGCAATACTGTCCTTGTGGGAGCTAACCGCAGCAATAGCGGTGCCACGAACACAGGCGCCGCCTACCTTTTCCAATTGGAAGGGAATAGTTGGTTAGCTCAGCTCCCAAAGATCACTTCTAATGACGGGCAAACCGGAGACCTCTTTGGCCACAGTGTCTTTGTGAATGGAGATCGCAGAATTATCGGGGCTTATCGGGAGGATAATGAAAACGGCGCCAACGCCGGCGCCGCCTACATCTCGGGAACCGTGTCCTGCGGCGGCGCCCTGCGCCCCGCCCCGGACCCCATTCTTCCGCCCGTTGCCCAGGCAGCAGAGGCAAAGACAGATTTTATGCTCTACCCCAATCCGGCGCTGGAGGAAGTCTTCCTGGAGTTCGACATACCCTTAACAGGCGATGCGGAGGTATGGATCTACGACCTGGCAGGCCGCCCCGCGCTGAGGCGTACGCTTGAAGCGGGTGCGGACTGGATGAGTATCCCGCTTGAGCAGCTGATGCCCGGCTTGTACCTGGTGGAAGTGAAAAGCGGGGAGCAGGTGTTTGAGGGGAAGCGGTTTGTGAAGGGGGGGGATTAACCCTCCACCCGCTCCACCGACCTCGCCTCGCTGCCCACAAAAACAATTGCGTAAGCCGCCAGGCTGGAAACGCGGCGCAGGTCGTCCGTTTGAAGGTATTCCTTCATCTGAGCGCTGGCCTCTTCGGCTTTCTCTTCGAGGCGGGCGGTCTCTTTTTTCTTCAGGTATTTCAACTCGAAGGCAAAGTTCCAGTTGACCGGCACGCTGGGCAGGTTGGTGCAGGGCAAATCCACAAAGCGGCGTTCCATTTCCACCTCGCTGCGGATGAGGTAAACGCTGAAAGGCGTGAGCAGAGCGGCGAAAATGGCCTTCAGGTTGATCTCGTTGAAATTGCGGGCATCGCGCACCGACAGGCGGCTGATTACTTTTTCCACCAGTTGCAGAAACGGCTTCAAGTCATTGTCAGCCGCCATGGACACTACGGCCTGGCTGATTTCCCGGTACATGGACTCTTTCAGCTTAGCGCGCTGCCGAAGGGTTTCCACAAAATATTCGTAATACAGTTGTTTGATCACAAAATTGGGCGCACGGAATTCCCAGCCGCCGCCAACCGGCTTTCCCTGGACGGTGAGCATGCCCAGGTAAAAGAGCAGGCTGGTATAGTCGTCCTGAATCCAGTCGCGGTCGAAACTGAACTGGGAGGTGAGTACCGCCCGGGTTTCGCCTTGGGCCAGCACTTCTTCCAGGATAGCCAGGCTGTAGGCCTCTCCGCCGACGCCCAGCATCCGGCGGATTTTGCCGTAGTCGCTGGCGATGTTGTCGTCCAGCATTTTATCGGGGGGGCTATGATAGCGCTGATGATGGTTGCCAAAGTAAATCAGCATATTGGGGTTGTACAAACGGTTCGGGGCATCGGGATGGAAAAGGTAGCCGTTATACCAGTTCCGGATTTCTTCCAGGACAACAGGCATCCGATCTTCAGCTATGCCGACGTGCGCAAGCATTGCAGCGCACTCGGCTTCAGTAAACCCCATCATGTCGTGTAAGTCCAGGTCCAGGGAAACTTTCTGTCCGATGTTGAACCCGCTGGTCAGGCTGTCTACCGTTACCGGGCTGACGCCGGTGACGAACATGCGGCCGACCAACCCGCTTTTGGTCTCCTCTTTGACGACTTCGTAGAACTTTCGCACAAAGCCGTTGCCGCTGACGATCTTCCGGAAATCGTCAAGCCGGAAAGCAATAAGTTCGTTGGCGAAGTGATCATATTCGTCGATGAGGATGTAAACCTGCTTGCCCGGTACCGCACGCTGGAGGATGGCAAAAAAACGCCGCATCACTTCGTCCGGCGACTTTTCCTCCTCAATGGCTTTGCGGTCCTCTTCCGTAAAATAGCCGCGGTAAGTGCTGAAGAAGCGCTGGATGTCGGTTTTGACCGCTACGGTAAAACTCCGGAGAACAGTCTCCATGGTATCGGTCAGGATGCCGCTGAAGTCAAAATTGAGCACCAGGTAGCTATTGGCCAGGGGCGTTGGGTTTTTCCCGATGTAATATTTCCCGAACAGGTTGCCAAACTCGCTTTTCCACTCTTCGCCGTAGTAGTGCTCCAGCATGGAGACGAACAGGCTTTTGCCAAACTTGCGGGGGCGCAGGTAGAACAGGAAACGGCTGGCCAATCCCTCCAGCTTTTCGATAAAAGTGGTTCGGTCTACGTAGTAAAAGCCCTCAGTGGCGATAGTCTTGAAATTGCTCTGTCCGTACGGTAGCTTCATAGTATAAAGATAGGAAAAACAGGGGCCAATTACGCTGCGCTGCAATAGGTTTTGTGCATTTCGGGCGGACTTCCCCTTCAGGGGATTTGAGGGGCGGCGCTGGCAATGCACAAAACCTATTGCCGTTGAGTATAACAAAAAACATTACCGCCCCGGGTAACAACCCCGGTGCCCGCCGGATTGCCAACTGTGCCAACCACAATCCTTCCCGAAGGCCCGGATTTTTTTATCTTTCGGGAGAAAGCCTGATTTCGCCTGACCGCCTGGCCTTCTAAAAACGAATAAACAATGAAAAACACCATCCTGGTTACCCTGCTCGCCCTCTTCGCCGCCACTGCCGCCGCCACCCACAACCGGTCCGGATACATCTTCTACCGGCAGGTGGACAACCTCACGGTCGAAGCCACCGTCGTCACCTGGACGAAGGCCAGCTCCGTGCCGGCCGACCGCGACACCGTCACCGTCTGCTGGGGCGACGGCATCTGCGAACGGGTCGCCCGGTCAAATGGAACGGGAGACCCGCCGCAAGGGGAACCCCTGGGGTTCGACACCAAGAGAAATTACTATACCGCCATCCATGCCTACGCTTCAATGGGGACCTACACCATTTCCATGACCGACCCCAACCGGAACGGTGGCATCGTCAACATCAATTTCCCCAATTCGGACCAGATAAAATTTCACATCGAAACCACCTTTACCCTGCTGGACGTAGAAGGAGGCCGGGCAAACCATTCCCCCCGCCTGTTGTCCGAGCCGACGACCCTGGTCGGCCATATCTACCAGCCTTTCGCCTTCGCCCCGGAGGCTTACGACCCGGATGCGGACAGCCTGAGCTTTGAGCTGACAGTTCCGCTTCAGGACGTCGGCTCGCCCGTGCCCAACTACGTTCCGTTAACCGAGGTAGAGGCCAACCCGGACAACCAGCTCTTCCTGGACCCGCATACCGGCAAACTGGTTTGGGCTTCTCCCTACCGGGCCGGCGAGTACAATGTGGCCGTGCTGATCCGGTCTTTCCGGGATGGAACGGAGATCAGCACGGCTATCCTGGACATGCAGATCATTATCCAGGATATTGGCAATACCATGCCCACCCTGAGCCTCAGCCCGTCCTACAACGAAGGCCACCTCCACTGCCTGTCGGCCGGCGACACCCTGGAGCTGAACCTGACGGCCCTGGAGGACGGCCTGGGCGAGGAGGCCCGCGTCGAATTGTACAGCGGGCTGAATGAAACCCTCACCGCTCCCGAGGGCTTTTTCTACACCGACTCCCCCCGGGTAGCCGTTTTCCGCTGGATCATCACCGAAGAACAGCAACGGGAGCAACCTTACCAGATGACCATCAAGGTGGTGGACGGGCAGGCCTACGCCGACTACCGGGTGCTGCGCTTTGTCGTCAAAGGCTGCGCCCGCAGCGAAGCCGGCCAGCAAATCCGCGGCACCTGCTTTTGGGACGCCAACGAGAACGGCATTCAGGACGGGGATGAAACCGCCGCGCCCAACCGGCGCCTGCGGCTCTCTCCCGCCGGCCTGGTGACCGCCGGCAATGACGACGGGGAGTTCGCCTTTTACGTGACGCCCGGCAGCTACCGGCTCCAGGCCCTGGAAGACCCCTGCTGGCACCTGACCACCGATTCGGTTTCCTATACCATCGACCTGGGGGCAGGGACGCAGGAAAACCGCGCCTTCGGCTTCAACCGCCTGTTCGAAAACGATACGGAGTTCGCCGCCAGCCTGGCCTCCGGCACCACCCGCTGCAACCAGGAAGTGCCCTTCTGGCTGACCCTCAAAAACACGGCCTGCCGTCCCGCCGGCGGGTGGATCGCCCTGATCCGGGATGGAGAAATGGCCGGCCTGGCTTCCGCCAGCCAGGATCCGGACTATATTTCCGGAGACACCCTCTGGTGGGCTTTTGACCCGGTGCCCCCCAGCAAGAACCTCGACTGGGAGCTGATCTTCGAGCTGGGCGGCGTACAGTTCGTCGGCATGGAAATGGACTTCGAGGTGCTGGTCTTCTCGGAAGACTGCGCCCCTATCGGCCAGACGGGCATACAGGGGCCGTGGGATCCCGCCTTCGAGGACTTCAGGTACTGCGCCCGGTACAGCTACAACCCCGTCCTTTTGTGCGCCTACGACCCCAACGACAAGCTGGTGCAGCCCGCGCGGGGCGAGGGCAAAAACTATACCCTGTTCGGGGAACAACTGGAATATACCATCCGCTTCCAGAACACCGGCAACGACACCGCCTTCCTCGTCGTGCTGCGGGACACGCTGGACCCAAACCTGGACTGGAACACCTTCCGGCCTTTCAGCGCCAGCCACCCATACGAATTTGTGCTAGACGAGCGGACCGGCGCGCTGGCCTTCACCTTCCGGGACATCAATTTGCCGGACAGTACCACCAATGAGGTGGCCAGCCACGGCTTCGTCAGCTACACCATCTCGGCCCGCCCCGGCCTGGCGGAGAACACGCTGATCACCAACCGGGCGGGCATCTATTTCGACAGCAACCCGCCCATCCTGACCAATACCACCGAGAATACCCTGGTGTCGCAATTACCCGGAACCACCGCCGTGCAGGCGCCTTCCGAACCGGAAGGCCTGGTGGTAAAGGCATTCCCCAACCCTTTTGCCGGGGCCATTCATTTTGAAGTACAATCGCCGGAAGAGCAGCGCATGCTGCTGGAAATCTTCGACCTGTCCGGCCGCCGGCTGTACTCAGGCGCAGGGCAGTTGCGGCAGGGCGGCAACCGGCTGTCCATTTCGGGCGGCACGTTGCCGGGAAGGGGAGCGTTCATTTATAAACTTTCCACGCGGGAAGGGGTGCGTTGCGGGAAAGTAGTGAAGGTGGATTGATATTCAGAGCTTGTTTGCAGGTATTCCTTCAGCTGGGCGCGGGCCTCTCCGGCTTTCTCTTCGAGGCGGGCGGCTTCCTTCTTCCTGAGGTATTTCAGCTCGAAGGCGAAGTTCCAGTTTACCGGTACGCTGGGCAGGTTGGTGCAGAAATACTTACTTCACCAGCCCCTTCATCACCATCCTTACCATATCCTCCTCCACCTTCTCGGAAGAGAGTTTCTTGCCCGGCTGGAACCAATCGTACAGCCAGCGCATGGACGAAAAGAGGGTGTGCAGGGCGACGACGGGCTCCATGTCCTGAATTTGGCCGGACTGCATGCCGGACTTCAGGATGGCCATAAACCGGCGCTCATAGTCCCGGCGCAGGGCCATGAACTCGCTGAGCAGGGGTTCGGCCAGGTGGCGCCATTCATCATTGAAGGCCATTACCGAGGCGGCGTCGCCGGTGGCAGCGCGGATATGAAGCCGCAGCAGGGCCTCCACCTTTTCGGCAGGGGTGCCCGGCAGGGACTCCACCTCCTTCATGCCGTCCAGGAAGCGGTGTGCGTTCTCGAAGCAGATGTCCTTCAGGATTTCCTCCTTGGAGCTGATGTGGTTGTACAGGCTGGACGCCTTGAGGTTGACCGCATCGGCCAGATCACGCATGGAGGTGGCCGAGTAGCCCTTGTCGCGAAACAGGCGCACGGCGGCTTCCTGGATGATTTGCTTTTTGGTCTTCTTTTGCGTTTTGGGAGACATTTGAGGAGGTGTGTGTAAAGGTGTAAAGGTGTAAATGTGTAAGGGTGTAAAGGTGGGGAAACGGCTGCATTCATTTACACGTTTACACTTTTACACGCGAGAAAATCAACTATCAAAATCCACCACCACCCGGCCCGTTTTCGGGTGCGACTGGCAGGTAAGGATATAACCCGCTTCCAGCTCGTCCGGTTCGAGGGCGTAATTGGCCTCCATCTCCACATCTCCTTCCAGCAGTTTGGCGCGGCAGGTGCAGCATACGCCGCCTTTGCAGGCAAAGGGCAGGTTGGCGCCCACCTTTTGCGCGGCCTCCAGGATGGTATCTTCCGCCGAAGTGAGCGGGAATTCGAAAGAGTTGCCGTCCAGGGTAATCCGGATCGTGGCGGCTACCGACTGCGCTTCGGCTTTCTTCTTCTTTTGGGTTTTCCCGTTCAGCCCGGCGACGAACAATTCGAAGTGGATTTTTTTCTTGTCGACGCCCATCCCGGCGAGCGTATCGCGAATGTCGTGGATCATCGCTTCCGGCCCGCAGAGGAAGTACTCGTCCACTTCTTCCGGGTCGATAAGCCGGTCGCAGAAGGCGCCGAGCTTTTTGCCGTCGATGCGGCCGGAGAACAGGTCGCTGCCCTGCAGTTCCCGGCTGAGGACGTGGTGGACGCTCAGGCGGCCCATATATTCATTCTTCAGCCCTTCGATCTCCTCGTGAAAGATGATGGTATCGGCCCGCCGGTTGCCGTAAAAGAGGGTAAATTCGCTTTTCGGCTCCCGCTGCAGCACGGCTTTCATGATGGAGAGGACAGGCGTGATGCCGCTGCCGGCGGCGAAGGCCACGTAGCTTTTTTCGTTGGCGGGGTCCAGCTCGGTGAAGAAGCGGCCCATGGGGGTCATCACGTCCAGCGCATCGCCGGCTTTCAGCTTTTCGTTGGCGAACGTCGAGAAGCGCCCCCCTTCCAGTTTTTTGATGGCCACCCGCAGGACGCCGTCGTAGGGGCTGGCGCAGATGGAATAAGAACGGCGCACCTCCTCCCCGTCCAGCTCGGTTTTCAGCGTCAGGTGCTGGCCCTGGGTAAACTGGTACTCCGGTTGAAGCGCTTCGGGCACTTCGAAGGCGACGGACACGCACTCGTCGGTTTCGCGCCGCACTTCTTTTATCTTCAGATGATGAAACTTCGGCATAAAAACTTTTTTGGACAGGATTGACAAGATGGATCAACACGGCGGACCTGACGGGACGATTCGGTTCTTCTTATCAATCCTGTCGACTCAAAAATTGGACAGGATTGACAAGATTAACAAGATGATTTCCTGCTCTCCCTGTCAATCCTGTTCATCCTGTCTGCTAAAAAATCCTGCCTTATCCTGTCGGCGAATGAACGTTTGTTCGCAAATATAAGGAATAACGAGCGGAGAAGGTTTAGCCGGGAGGGGGAAATTGAAGGGCCGCAGGCAAGAAAGGGGGAAACCGGGCTGATGGGGGCTTGGGAGAGTTCGTTGTCTGTTGACCGTTGTCTGTTTCCGGGAACAATGGAACAATGGACGGGCGAAAAAACGCAAAAAGTGTATCCCGGCTGCGGCTGAGATACACTTTTTTGCCAACGTTCACGGCGGGAACCCCGGCGTATCAGAGGCTGGCGACGTGGCGCATCAGCTTGCTCTTGAGGTTGGAAGCTTTATTTTTGTGCCAGGTATTGCGCTTGGCCAGGCGGTCGATCATGCTGACCACTTTGGGCAGGAACTGCTCTGCATCGGCTTTCTCGGTCATCTCGCGCAGCTTCTTGATGGAAGTGCGGGTGGTTTTTTTGTAGAAGCGGTTGTGGACGCGGCGCTTGGCTTCCTGGCGCATGCGTTTTTTCGCTGACTTATGGTTTGCCATCTATATAATATTTATCTTTTTCTGACTTGGTTTTCCAAACGAGGTGCAAATTTAGGGATTCTTTCTTTAAAAGAAAAGAAGTGGCTCAAAATTGTACACTTTGAAAAGCATTTACTGCAGGAAATAGTATCTTCACCGGCAAACAGAAAACTACCAGTTAGCCATGAGGAAAATTTTTATGCTTCTGCTCGCGCTGTTCGCCCTCCATTCTACCTTCCAGGCCCAGGTCTGGCTCGAGCTGGGCGCCAAAGGCATGATGGGCATGACCGGCTTTTACAACAAGAACATCGTGGACGACTCCCGCCATGATACCCAGTTCGGGCTCGGCCTCTCCGTAGGCGGCGTGGCGGCCATCAACTTCGGCGAAAATCACGGCCTGAACTTCGAGGTATTGTCGGCCACCCACCACCAGTCGATGAGCTACCGGGGCGACGACGGGATCAACAACACCGTCAACATTGAGTGGAAGAGCACCGACGCCTACCTCATGTACCGGTGGTACCGCAACAACGGGGCCTTTGTGGAAGTGGGACCCAAGATCACTTATATCAACGAAGCCCAGCAATCCTTCGGGACGGACTGGGCGAAGGTGAGCGACAAATACGCCAGCCGCTATACCTCGGCCGCTTTCGGCGTGGGCGGATTCGTGACTACTTCCCAGGTGGTGGTCATCAAAACGGGCATCCGCGCCGAATACGCCCTGACCGACCTCATATCTGACGAAGGCCAAATGGAAGGCTATCCGGCCTATTATACCACTTTCGATTCCTATCGCGAAACCCGCCCCTTCCGCGCCGGCTTCTACCTGGAGGTTACCTTCGGGGTAGGCGGCATCGCCAAATCCATGTGCGGCTCACGGGGGATGATCTGGGGGACGGGGTATAATTGATGTGCATTGGTGTATTGGTGCATTGGTGTATACGTTGGCTCTGGAAGGAGAATTTAGTTTTTAGAATTTGTTGTAGGGCCTTTTTCAGGACTTGTTTTTGCATCTGCTACCTCTTCGTTTTCAACACCAGCCGGACATGCTCCAGGTGGTGTCGGCAATGCCAGTTGTAAAGGGCCAGGAATTCGTCCAGAGATATTTCCCGCCGTTGTTCGGGGTGGAATCCGGTTCGTCGCCATTGTTCTCCCCTGATATTTTCCAATAGGCTGGCCCATCGGGCATGCAGGCCCTCCAGGATGAGCAGGGAAGCTTCCGGAGGCGTATGTCGCGTGTCTGCCAGTTCCGCCCAGGCTTTTTCATCGTAGGGTTTGATCGTTGGGTTATCCTCGGTCAGGATCAGCTTGAAGCGGACATAAGCATTGAGGTGGCTGTCTGCTACATGGTGGATAACCTGCCGGGCCGTCCATCCGCCCGGGCGATAGGGCTGGCCCAACTGCGCGTCCGAAAGCGCGCCGGCGGCCTGCCGCATCTGGCCGGGTAAGTTGCGGATTGTTTCGACATAGCTGCGTCGCTGCGCCTCGTCAGAAGGCTGGTAGGTAAAGCGCCCGACCGGGTATTGAAGGTTTTCCATGTCTGATGGTTTTTATCGAAGCATTGCGGAATAGACTAAAAAATGAATCCCTGCAAGTTAGTAAATTCAGGCATCCCAGAGCATTTTAATAAAAAAAACGACGATTCCTATTAAATTCAATCATTAACAATTACTTTTGAGTGTTTTTATTAAAGTGAAACACCAAACCTTTTGCAGTCTTACAATGTCTGTATCACACCAAAAAAAATCCCATAAAAAATTAAACATTTTATCTCTCTTTCTCTTTGATGAAAATAAATGAAACTTAATAAAAAATGAGTCAACCACTGCTTAATCCGCTGGAAATCGAGGACTTGCTCAATCAATACCGGTCCGACCTCCGCAAGCTGGAATATCAGATGTACAAAACGCAAACCGTAATCCAGGAGCTGGAACAACAGGCTGCCGAGGCCCAGAAAGCGCTCTCCCTGGAAACTGCGAAAGCGCTGCCCGGCGCAACAAAAGAGACAAAAAAAGGCAAAGCGAAAACGGGCCGCAGGGGCCCCGGCAGGCCGCCTCTGGCTAAAGCGGCGCCTGCCCAGGAAGAAACAGCTGCAGCCACCGGAGAGGTAAAGGAAACAGCGCCCGCTGAAGAAGAAATGCCACAGCAGCCTGCGGCAAAGCGCAGCAGGAAAGCAGCGTCGGCGAAAAAAGGGGCGCCTAAAAAGAAGAAAGGGGGCCCCGGCCGGCCGCGTAAGAGCGCTGCCGAAAAGAAGGGGCCGGAAACCGCGAAAAAAGAAAAAGCCGAAAAGGGTGATGCCGGCTACCGGCTGTCCGATTGGGATAAGTTCATCATCGATAGCCTCAAAACCAAACAGCAGGCCCTCATCACCCAGGATTTTCTGGATATAGCTAAAGACAACCCGGATATCAAATCGGGAGAAGCACAGATCAAAGTGAAACTCAACCGCAGCCTCCACAAGCTGGCCAACAGGAAAGGCGTCCTGGCAAAGGTCGAACACTCCGGCCGCGGCTATGCCTACGCATTGAATGAATGGGTGAACGCCAAAGGCGCATTGCCGAAGAAATACGCGCGGTAAATTAAGAGCATGTTTAGAGGTAGTCATTTGGGCTGCAAATGCCCGCTTTTGGAACCTCATTTCGGCTATTTTCTTGCCCGTAGCGCTGCTATGAGCAAGAAAATGAGCCTCATGAGAACCCAAAATCAACCATTTTCGCTTCCAAAGCACTACCTCCAAACATGCTCT
>JAGFJD010000478.1 GCA_024102975.1 Phaeodactylibacter sp.
CCGTCAATGTTGTTGCCCATGGAATGGACCCGGAATAGCGGATGGAAAACGGCCAGCTGCAGCCAGCGGATGAAAAGCTCGCCGTCGGGTTGTTTGTCGAAGCCGCCAATATCGGTGCCAACAAAGGAAAAACCGGAGGCGCTGAGCCGCTGGCACTGCAGGTTGGCCAGGCGGAGGTGTTCCCAGGTGGCGGCATTGTCGCCGGTCCAGACCGAGGCGAAGCGCTGTCCGCCGCTGAAGGTCGCCCGGGTCAGGACGAAGGGCCGCTTGTCCGGCCGGAGCCGCTTCAGCCCCTCATAGGTAGCCCTCGACATCTGCTGCCCGTAGATGTTGTGTGCCTTGCGGTGGTCGCAGGGCGCGCCTTCGTAATGGTGCAGCACATTGTCCGGGCAGGTGGCGCCTTCCACTTTAAAAACCGCCGGCTCGTTCATGTCATTCCAGAAGCCGCTGACGCCATCCTCGACATAAAGTCCTTTATACAGGCCGCCCCACCACTCGCGGACATCGGGCCGGGTATAGTCCGGAAATACGCAGTCCGGCGGCCATACCGGGCCCCGCATGAGTTCGCCGGTCGAGCGGTAGGCGAAGGCGTCTTTTTCCAGCCCATCCTTATACACTTCGTATTCCGGGTCAACCCGGATGCCCGGATCGATCATCACTACTGTCCGGAATCCCTGCTCCCGGAGCGTGGCGATCATTCCTGCCGGGTCGGGGAAATACTCCCTGTTCCAGGTAAAACAGCGGTAGCCGTCCATGTAGTCGATATCGAGATAGATCGCATCGCAGGGGATTTCCCTGGAACGAAACTCCTGCGCCAGTTCCATAACCCGGCTTTCCGGGTAGTAACTCCAGCGGCACTGGTGAAAGCCAAGCGCCCAGAGCGGAGGCAGCTCGGGGCGGCCGGTAAGCCAGGCATACCGGCGGGCGACGTCCATAAGGGCAGGGCCGTAAATGAAGTAGTAATCCATTTCGCCGCCGTCCGCCCGGAAACTGGCGGTGCCTTGCTGCCCGCTGTCGAAATCGAAATGGGTGCGGTAGGTGTTGTTGAGAAAGATGCCGTATCCCAGGCCGCCGGCAACCGCGTAGTAAAAAGGGATGGAGCGGTAGAGGGGGTCCTGCCCCTTTTTGAAGGAGAAAGAGTCGGTATTCCAGTTTTGAAGCTTCTGGCCCCGCAGGTTGGCCGGGCCGGTTTTGTCGCCCAGCCCGAAGTAGGCCTCGCCGGCCGGCGCCTTTTTGGAAACCTTCACCCGGTCGGTGCCTTTCATGATGGTCCGGCGGCAGTAGAATGGCTCGGCATCTTCACAGATCAGCTTCTGGCTTTCGGCATCGTATAGGCTGACCCGAAGGCCCTGTTTGCTGATGCGGCACCGCACCTTCTGCGTATAGATGAAAAAGTGGGTTTCATCTCCCCCGATCGTCACCCTGGGCAGCGTCCGCCTGGCGGCAGGGTCGAGGGCGTAGGAGAAATCGCGTTCGAAGCGGCCTTCCGGCGCATACCGGAAGCGCAGGATGTGGTCAGACAGCACTTCGATTTTAAGGGCCACTCCATTTTCAGATTCATAAACGAAGATATCGCCCTTCTCCTGGTATTGCATCACAGCTGCTCCCGGCCGGTACTCGTGGTAAATATCCGGATAGCGTTTGCCGGTCTCGGTTTCCTCATCTTTGACCAGTTGAGGAATATCCTTTTTATTGGGTTGTTCTGCCATGGCTGTTTAAAGTTAATTGTTCGTTTTGCAGTTGTTCTAAGAGGAGACGGCCTTGCCGGCCTCCGCCGAGTATTCAAATTTGGAAACCCAGTCGATCTCCTCCTGAACGGCCGCTGTTTCTTCCTTTAGCCGGCTGTCGCTCCAGTTGAAATAAGACCGGAAATCTTCGAGCACAGGCCCCATGACGCGCCGGATGCCGGGAA
>JAGFJD010000484.1 GCA_024102975.1 Phaeodactylibacter sp.
CTTCTCCTTTGCTGAGCACGTTGGGCAATTTCCGCCGCTTCCTGGGGCGTTTCATCTTCTGCACCTTGTCGTTTTGGTTCAATACCCGCCCAAAATAGGCGTTCAGCGCGTTGATGATCTGGTTGTGGGTGCTGGTGGCGATGTCCGCCGATTTTTTCTTATATACCAGGTACGCTTTGATTTGTTCCAGGGAAATCTGCTCGGGCGCCGTTTTGGGGTAGTGCAGCAACAGGCCGGCAAGGATTCCCCTGTAGGAATTGACCGTCCGCTGCCGCTTGCCCTCCAGGATGAGTTGTTCTTCCAGGGCTGAAATGGCGCGGCGCTGCGGTTCGCCCAGCCGGGGCTTTTGAGCGGTGTGCCTATGTGACGGCGGAGGGGCCCACCTTCCCGGCAGCTCTTCCGGAATGGCGAAGCCAAATGCCGCCAACTCTCCGAAGAAATCCTGGATGGCATGGATGCTCTCGGCCGTCATGGGCAGCAGCCAGCAGCGCTGCCCGGCATCCCAGCGCCTGCCGGGCACACCACTGGACAAAATGGTTTTGGACACAGAGCGCACAGAGTCCAACACAGAGATACGCAAAGTTTTCCGTTGATAATCAAGCCTCTGTGTGGCTCTGTGTCTTTTCGGCGTACTCTGTGTCCAAAAAATGTCCAGCAGTATGCCTGCCGGGTATGGACTTGACATGCCCGATCCAGCTTTTTTTGTCGTGAGGGACAAAAGCCTGTATCCAGCCGGAAGCAGACCGCAGGAGGACCAGCCGGTCGCCTACTACGATACGGCAGTCGCCGCCGTACTGGTTAATAGTGCGAAATTGGGGCTGTATGCCGGCAGGGTGGCCGGCGCCCTGCAATAGCGCCGGCCGGGAATCGCCAAAGCCGGAACGGGTTTGGCCCGCCTGTCCAACCCTTCCTCCGGAAAGGCCTTCCAATTGCCTGCTTTCCAGCTTGTCGCCGGAAAGGATTTTTAATTGCCGCAGGGCGCCTTCCGTATAGGGGATATGCCAGCAGGAGTACGTCCGGCTCCACTTCCGGCCGGGCATGCTTTTGATCTTGTTGATGGCATCCCAGTCATTATCGTAGTCAAACAAACCGACCGCTGCCTCCACCGCAACCGCAAAATCCTCGACACCCTCATGGGGCCGGCCCGCAAAAAAATGAAGATCGCCCGGACAGAACCGGACGCCACCGGCTTCCGTTACAATTACGAGTATGAAAAAATAAATCTTGAAATCTCATAAAATTATACTGACGCACGCTTGGTTTTTGCTTTACAAAAACCAGCGAGGTCAGTATATGCTGACCCGGCCGGTTCTGTGGCCGACAAAACCAGCCGTGCGTCAGTATATATCACTTTGGGGGGCAGCGGGCCTGATTGGTTTTCATAAAACAAACAGGGGGGGTGCCGTGATAGTCAACAGGCGAACCCTGGTCGCCAGCCGACATCACATCTCCTTATTGAAATTTGAAACTCAATGAGGCCCGCTCTCCAGAACGTCCGAAATTTTAAAACAACAAAGTGGCACTAAATAATTGCCAGAATATCTGATATGAATCTCAAACAGACCTTGCTCCGCGAACACTCCAAAGCCAACACCATCGCCATCGCCCGGGCCATACTGTCCGGCGAAAATACCCTGGAAGAGCTTTGGGAACTGATCCGCGCCGCCGAACCGCCCCTGCCCCAGCGGGCCAGCTGGGTGCTGGACGCCGTCACCGAACAGTCGCCCGACAGCCTGCAGCCCTACCTGCCGGAAGCCGCCGCCCTACTGCAGGCCCCCAACCACAATGCCGTGCACCGCAATTTACTGAAAGCCCTGGAACGTGCCGATATCCCCGAGGAGCTGCAGGGCGAACTCTTCGACTACTGCATCAATATCCTGCTCAACCCCAGGGCCCTGCCCGCCATCCAGGCTTTTAGCATGTCGCTGGCCGCCAAAATTGCCGCTGGCTTACCGGAATTGCAGGAAGAGCTGGCCCTCGTCATCGAAAGCCAGATGGAGTTCAATACCGCGGCATATAAAGCCAGAGGGCGGCGGATTTTGAACCTTCTGCGGAAAAGCTGATCTTTGCAGCCTATTTGAAAATGCTGAGGAGTGAGCGTAATGCCTCGCAGAACGCGAATTAGCGCGAATTAGACAAATTTCCGCGAATTGAAACAAGTGAAACAGGCTGATTGTCGCGAATTTCCCAGGCAGGATTTGCGGAAATCGCCCGACGCCAAAGCTACTGGCGACGGCGTCCGCAACATTCCTGCCTGCAAGGCTGTGCCTCGCGGCAGGCAAGCGCGTCCATTCGCGTTCTACACTGCCATGCGGGAAAACCTATTGCACCGGAGTATTCAACTTTTTCGCAGGTTAAGTGTCGTAACAGATAAGAAAAGGTAATTCATGCGCAAGACAACGGAAACACAGGAAGAAGTAACCATAAAGTTCGCCGGCGATTCGGGCGACGGGATGCAGCTGACGGGTACGTTGTTCACCGACAACACGGCCCTGAGCGGCAGCGACCTGGCGACCTTCCCCGACTTCCCGGCG
>JAGFJD010000522.1 GCA_024102975.1 Phaeodactylibacter sp.
CTGCTGACAAAAATCACTTCCTTAGAGTGCCAAAGTGCTTATTTTATCCTGCTTCACAACCAAAATAAAGTCAAACATGAAAAACATCGTGTTAATTCTTCTTCCCACCTTTCTGCTCCTAACGGCCTGCAACGGCCACCACCACGGCACGGCAGAGCCGGTGCAGCTCGACAACGGCAGACGCTGGCAGGCCAACCCGGAAACGACCTCCGGCATTGCAAAAATGCAGGCCATCCTGGCGCGGCATGAGGAAGGCCCCTCCGACGCAGCCGCCCGCCAGAGCCTGCGGGAAGAGCTGGAAGCGGCTTACCAAAACATCTTCAAACAGTGTACCATGAAAGGAGAGGCCCACAACCAACTGCACAACTATTTGCTGCCCATGAACCCTCTGTTTGAAAAAATTAACGGCGCCGACGCTGCAGAAAGCGAAGCGGCCATCCGAAAGCTGAAGGAACACCTGGCGGAGTATGCGGCGTATTTTGAGTGAGAAAGAGTATGTTTACAGCAACCAACTAAACAGGTAGTTTTTTGGAGCAGGGAAACAACAGCGGCAAAGAACGTTCCTGGCCAGGGAATCAGGTTTTGTTCGAAGGGCTGAAAAACCGGGAACCCTGGGCGATCCGTCGGCTGGGCGCGGAGGTTAGCCGCCTGTTTTCCCGCCTTCCGGGCGCGGCGGCGGTCTCCCCGCAGGACAAGGAAGAGCTGGTCAACGACACCCTGGTGGTAGTGCTGAGCAAGCTGGCGGAGGGCGCCTTCGAATTCCAGGGCGCCGGCCCGGCCGCCTACGCCATGGGGGTGGCCCGTAACCTGCTGAACAACTGGCTGCGCCGGCAGCGCCTGCCGGCGGTAAGCCTCGATGGCGCCGGCCCGTTGCCGGACGGCGGGCTGGAGGATTATTTCGAACAAAAGGAGAAAGAACAACTTCTCGGCGACCTGCTGGATCAACTGGGCGAAGACTGCCGACAGCTGATCCGCCTGCGATATTATGAGGAAGTAAAGGATGAACAGGCTATAGAACAGCGGCTGACGAAATACAGCACGGTGGATTCCCTGAAGAACAAGCGCTGCCGGTGCCTGAAAAAATTGTCGCAGCTGGCGAGGCAGCGCCAACACTTATTTCGGTAGATGCATAGTGAGAGGCCATGAAGGGTTTTAAATTCGAAGATTATATCAACGGCAATTTACCGGAACCGGAACGTCGGGCGCTGGAGCAACGCCTGGCGGCAGACCCGGCGCTGAGAGCGCAACTGGAGGAGGAGGAAGAACTCCTGGTGCGCCTGAAGCGGCAGATGCTGCGCCGGCAGGTGGAGGCGGCCATGAAAGCGGAACCGCCGGCTTCCCGCTCCCGGTGGCGAATCTGGGCCGCTCTGGCCATCCTGGCGGCAGCCTTGCTTGCCGGGTGGCTGCTCAGTAGCCCTGGCGCCGTATCGCCCGAAGCGCGGCCGGCCCAGG
Source organism: Phaeodactylibacter sp. (assembly GCA_024102975.1). Classification (GTDB taxonomy): domain Bacteria; phylum Bacteroidota; class Bacteroidia; order Chitinophagales; family Saprospiraceae; genus JACJXW01. The sequence goes on from JAGFJD010000522.1 coordinate 1,453, forward strand.
AACCGCCCCGCAACCCTGAACCGAAAAACCAGGAGGTGTTGCCGACGGAAGAGCTGCCGGCAAAACAGGAGCTGCCACCTCCCATCGCTCAGCGAACCGAGCCTTCCGCGCCGGAGGCAAACGCCTCTGATGGGTTGCGGAGCGCTGTAGTAACGCCGGCCCGGGCCCTGGGCCGCACAGCCGTGAGGCAACTTCAGCTGCCGGTAGGGGCCAGTGCCTCGCCCCCGCTCCTCCAACCGGCAGCAGACTTGGCCCGGCAGGGCCGATACCGGGAGGCACAGGCGCTGCTGGAACAGGAAGGGACGGCAGGCGATACCCTCCTGTTCCTTCATGCGTTCTGCCTGCTGAAGCAGGAGAAGGGGCTTGAGGCGGCCCGCTATTTCACCCGCCTGGAGCAACCAGGAACAGCCTTTGCGGAAGAATCCCAATGGGGTCTGGCCCTGAGCTGGCTGCTGGCGGACCAGGAAGCCTGGGCGGCAGAGCAACTGGAAGCCATCGCCGGCCAGGCAGGGCACCCGTGGGCGGCGGCAGCGGCGGAGCTGATCGAACAGCTGAAGCAACAGCGATAACAATCAACCACCATATGAAAATATTCCTTGCCTTCCGGGGCAGGCCAACCGGGCATTGTGCCTGGGTGCCCGCTCTGTTCCTTTTCCTTTCTGCCCTTCCCTTTGCTTTGAGCCAGCCCTCCGGCACCTGGCTGGCCGATGCCGAACGAGCCTACCGCAGCAAGCAGTTCGGCCTGGCCGCACGGATCGTCAAAGAAGGCCTGTCCGCCCTGGAAGCAGCCAACGGGAAAGACACCAACTACGTAGACCTGCTGGTGATGGGCGGCCGGGCCTGGTACCAGCTCCACGACCTGCCGCAGGCCGAACAGGCGATGCTGGAAGCTCTCTCCCTGCGTGAACAACTACAGGGCAAGAGCCACAGCAAATACATCAAGGAAGCTTTCAACCTGGCCACCATCTACCGCAACTCGGGAGATCCGGAGAAATACCGGAAGGGAAAGGCCCTGCTCCAGGATGCCTACAGCGCCCTGAAGGAACAGCCTGCTCCCAACCCGGAAGACGAGGGGCGCCTGGTGCGCGGGCTGGGCAGTTACCTGATAGAAGGTGGGGAATACGAAGCGCTGGAGTCGGTTTGCCAGGCTTTCCTCCAGTCGGTAAACGGGCAGGAGGAGCGGTACCCCAACGAGGTGGTGCAGGTGCGGTACAACCTGGCCCGGGCGGCTTATGATCAGGGCCTGTGGCGCAACGCTCTTCCTTTGTTCGAACAAAACCTGACCGAGGCCCGCCGGGCTTTCGGGCCCAATCACCTCCTCGCCGCCAAACCCCTCCGCGCCCTGGCGGCCTGCTGCCTTTACCTGGGGTTGTACAAGGAGGCGGAAGCTTACTTCCGGGAGGCGCTGGCCGTATACGAGCAGGCCTACGGCAAGGGAGACGTCAATTACTACCTGCTGCTTAGCGACTACGCCAAACTCTATATGGAGCTTGGCTGGCCGGAGGCGGAGAGCCTCCTGCTGGAAAGCCTGCGCCAGCTGGACAGCCTCGGCAAGGGCAACCCGGCGCTGACCGAAGAGGCCCGCTACAACCTGGGCATTTATTACCTGCAATCCGGCAACTACGCGGCAGCGGAACCCCAACTGAATGAGGCCAACGCCTATTTCTGCCACACCCTGGGACCGGGCAATATGCTGTGTATCCATTCCACCGGGCAACTCACCCTCCTGGATGTCGGATGGAAAAAAGACGTTCGGGCGGCAAAAGAACGGCTACTCCCCCTGGCGGAGGCGCTTCGGGAGGCGGCAGGGCCGGCGTACGCCTCCGTTTTGAACCTGCTGGGCCGCGCCTGCTTCCTGGCGGAGGAGTGGGAGGACGCCCGCCGGTACAGCCAGGAAGCGCTCGCCCTGTACCGGCGTCATTTTGGCGAACATTTTGACAAGGAGGGCTTTCTGCTGAGCCGCCTGGCCCTCCTCGCCTTCCGCGAAGGGGACGGCGCCGGGGGGATGACCTTCTTCCGGCAAATGCTGGACGCCGCCCAGTGGCGCATCGACATGGCCTTCGCCATCGCTTCCGATGCCGAGCGGCAGCGGATCGTGGAAGGCATCCGGCAGATGGTGCTGAGCGATTTCGGGTCCCTCCTGTACCGGCATCCGGAATGGAGGGCCGCCCTGGCGCCGGCCCTGCTGGAATGGAGCCTCTTCTCCAAAAGCCTGCTGGAGCAGGCGCAGGTCAGGGCAGAACAACTGGGCAGGCAGGGCAAGGGCCCTGTCGCCGAAGTGTACCGGCAATGGCTGGAAACCCGGGAACGGCTGGCGCACTGGAATACGCTTTCCCGCCTCGAATATCCGCAGCAGAGCGACAAAGTGGAGGACCTGCAACAGCGGGCGAAAGTACTGGAAAAAGACCTGAACCGCCGCCTCGCCGGTTTTGAAAGCCGGGCAGAACCCCGCCCCGCCGGCTGGCAGCAGCTGCGGCAGGGCCTGCAGCCCGGCGAAGCGCTGGTGGACATCCTGAAGCTGCCGGCCGGCGGGAGGGAACAGGCGCCTTTTTATTACGTGGCCTTCATCCTCAACGGGCCACAGGCCACAGCGCCGGAAGTAGTGGTTTTTCCGGAAGGGCAGGCCCTGGAAGGCCGCTTTTTCCGCCTGTACTTCCTGGAGATGTCCAGCCGGAACGCCACGCTGGAAGTATCTCCCGATCCGTACGCTGCTTTCTGGGCGCCGCTCGAACCGTTCCTGAAAAATATCCGGACGGTTTACTGGTCGCCCGACGGCGTTTTCCACAAACTCAACCCCAACGCCCTGCGCCGCCCCGACGGCACCTATTTGCTCGACTACTACGACATCCGCGCCCTCCGCCGTCCGGCGGCAGCCCCGCAGACTGGCGGCACCGAACGCCCGCAATGGAAAAGAGCATTGCTGCTCGCCAACCCCGCCTTCGCCCCGGGCGGGCCGCCGCTGGCACCCCTGCCCTTCGCCGAGCAGGAAATGAAGGAAATCAGCCGGTTGCTGGAACAGGAGGGGTGGGAGGTGCGCAGCTTGTCAGGGGGCGATGCGACCGAAGAGGCAGTCAAACGCACCGGCCCGGTAGGGGTGTTGCACCTTGCTACCCATGGCCATTTTCAGGAGAACAGGCGGCCGGCCCCGGAAACGGAGGTGCCGCCGCTGTCCATGTTGCAGAGCATGCTCTTCCTGGCGGGCGGGCAGGGGCGCCGCTCCGGTTTCGAAGGCGAAGATGGCGTCCTCACCGCCTACGAAGTGATGGGGCTGCCCCTGGACGGCGCCGAGCTGGCCGTGCTGAGCGCCTGCCGCAGCGGGCAGGGCGAGCTGGCGGCTGGGGAGGGGGCCTACGGCTTTCAACGGGCGCTCCGCATCGCCGGGGCAAAAGCGGCCCTGCTCTCCCTGTGGGATGTAGAGGACAAAGCTACAGCCGAATGGATGGCCGCCTTCTACCGGAATTGGCTTTCGGGCTTGTCCAAATTCGAAGCCTACCAGGCTACTCAGCGGGCGATGCGCGACCAATACGGCCTGCCGTTCTACTGGGCGGGGTTTGTTTTTACCGGAGAATGAAAAAAAAATGGCCTCCGGCGGTTACGTTAAAGCGAAAAGGCACATTACAACAATGGAAAGCGCATTACCAGGCGCAACTTTTTTTAGAAATGAGTGCCCAATTTCGCTATGACAAACCGCTTTAAACACCTGCTTTGCCTCCTGTTCCTGTTCTGCCTGGCCGGCACCTTGCCTGCCCAGGATGCCTTCCGAAAAGGCGCTGTCGTTTCCCTCGGCCCCGGCCT
>JAGFJD010000545.1 GCA_024102975.1 Phaeodactylibacter sp.
GCCTTCTACACTAACCTCCCGCGCCTGAAAGCATCAATACGACCAAAGGTCGTGTTCGAAGTTGAAAATCTCCTGTTTGATCTTATCCGCTTCCATGAGCAGGTCGACGCCGGAGAGGTAATCTTCCAGGCGGCGGTCAAACACGTTGGATTCTTTATAGATATAGCTGGAGAAGAAGCGCATTTCGAAGATGTCTTCGAAGGTCATCGGGCTGCTGTCGTTGCCGACGTTGAAGACGCGTTCGCGGGCCAGCACCTCCCGGGCTTCCGGGTAGTATACCCAGAACATGGGGCGCTCGTACTTGAAGTTGCCGTTGTCGTCGTATTCCTCGATCAGTGGCGCGATGCCCAGAACGCGCACCTGGAGGGTGGAGGTCTCCTCGTCGAAGAACCAGATTTCCTTGACGCGGAAGCGCTTCACGTCCTGCGGGTTGACTTCATTGCGGACGATCTGATACGTCTCTTCGTAAGTTTCGGGGTCTACGGTAGCGATGGTGTCCACGCTGGCACCCATGGAAGCAACTTCATCCGGGGTCAGAGGGATGGAGAATTTATCATCCTCGGTGCTGTAGACGGTGATCTCGCCGGATTCGGCGGCGTCCATCAGGATAGTAAAAAACGGGCGTTCGGGATAGGCGAAGGGCAGGTTCATTTTCTCACGTACGTCAATCACGCGCCAGATACGCTTTTCCCAGAAAATGTCCGCCTCGCGGATAGGATCGTAGGGCAGCACCCGCCGTTCGACGGTGAGGCGCTTTTCGACGATATCATCGAGGGGCCGGTCGGCATTGAGGTCTCCGGATTCTGTCATGATGATGTTTTCCGGGGTTTGCGCTGTTCCCGAGCCGGTGGCAAGGAAAAACATCGACAAAACTAAACCTAGCAGTTTCAGAGCGATCTTCATGGCTGATTTTTTAAATCTTTAAATGTTAAAATAAAAAATGCACGGCCGAACTTGATTTCGAAAAAACCAAACGGAGCGCGAAAATTACTGCTTTTATCAGGAAAGGGAGAAATAAAGCAGCAAGTTAACACCACATTACCTTCTTTTCGCACTGCCAGGGTTGCCGGAGGCTGCTGCGCGCAGCGTTGCTGGTACTTTAATGGAGAGGAGTTCATTCCTGGGTATGGCAAATGATTTCCGGCTGAAAAAGGGCACTCCTTCCAATCGGCCTTACCAGCTTTCAAAACGGCTTACTGTTCAAACGGTTATGCCGGGCCTGCTATTATGCGCTGCCCGGCAAAAATGGATTACAGCCCGCCGGAAAACGGCCATTGCCGAGGCGGCGGGCTGTAATATGACGTCCAGGTTACTGGATTTTAAATACCATGGAGTTGATCGGGCGGCCCACGTTATCGCCGGGGCATCGCGCTTTCACGTCGTCGAAGTAGTAGATGTCGCCCGGCTTGGCCTTGTTGACCAGGCGGCGGGCGGCGTCATTGTAGCGGGCACCGCCGTTGACGACCTCGACGGGGTCCTGGCGGGCGGCGACATATACCAGTTTGTAACCCTGAATAGTACAGGTGGCGTCGAAGTCGAAGTTATCCAGGAAGGCGCCGACGCCGCCCTGGGCTTTAAATTCTCCGTTCCCCATCGCGCCACCCTGGGATTTACTCAGGCGGGCGACCGGGTCGGGGATGCGCTTCACGCGGAAGACCTTGCTGTCGCGCATGCCGCCGCCGCTCACGTTCACCCGGCATTCGCCCGGGGTGCTCACGTTGACGATGTAATTGGAGCCGGAGCCGCGGATCGATCCGCCGCCACCGCTGATGCTTACGTTGAGGTCGTTGGAAGAAATACCCGCTGCGGAAACGGCTACCGGGTTGTCCACGCCGATGTAGAATACGTTCATCTTTTCGGCAGAGACGGTTACGGAGCGTTCGCCCACTTCGTACTCGAATTCTTTAGGGTAAGACTTCACTTCACCCGTCAGCGGGTTTTCCACATCGATGCGGACACTGTATTTTTTGGTGCCGATGCCGCTGGTGGTAACTTCATAAGTTGCCTTGCCATCCTGTACCGGAAGGCTGGAACCATTGACGTAAATTTTGGTATTGTCGCCGGCGGAAGTGCTGTAGGCGCTGAGGAAAACATCAGCGGTGTACTTTTCGCCCCGGATCACATAGCCTTTGCTGGCAGAGACTACCGGTTCGAAGGCATCGAACTTGATGTCTTCGCCCGCCACTTTGCCCAGCAGGTAGTTGAGGGCGGTGGTAGAGGAAGCTTTGGCGTCGTTCTGGAACTTGGTCAGGATAGGGAAGACCGCCGCTACCGGCATCTGGAAGAAGTTGTATTCCACCCAGTCTTTCTTGTCCGAACGTTTCACCGCCGCTTCGTCGATGTTGAGCGGCATGGCCGCAGCAACGGAGGGGTCGTCGCCAACCAGCTTGATAAACTGTTCCCGGGTATCCAGGATTTTTTTCTCCAGTTCATACCCCTTGCCTTTCTGGTTTTCCAGGCCTACCAGCAGGCGGGTAGGCACGTCCTTGTCCTTAATACGCTTGGGCTTCTCCGGATCCTTTTCGGAGGGGCCGCCGGCGGCGTCGAAAAGTTCCTTTTTCAGGTCTTCGACGTAAGCCACGAAATCATCTGCGGTCTTCTTTACTTGCTTTGCGTCAGCCAGGAATCGATCATTCTTCTCGTTCTTATACGCGTCCGCCTGCTTCTGAATGTTGTTCAGCAGTGTCTGGTTCGTATTTTCGACGATGTCGTTACTTTGAGAAATACCCTTATTCAGTGTAAAAAAGGCGTTCATGACCTCGGCCGAGATGTTCAGCGCCAGCAGCGCCGTCAGCACCAGGTACATGAGGTTGATCATAAGCTGCCGCGGTTCCTTAGGTATTGACATTGCTTATAGCTTTTTAAAATTCAAAAAATAGGTTAACACACGGCAAAACTTACTGTTTCACGCTGGCCATAGCAGAAATGACATTTCCATAGACGGAGTTCAGCTGGCTGTAGGTATTGTTCAGCGAACCGATGTTCTGGTTCAGGTTGGCCAGTTGGTCCTTGTATACTTTAGTGTCTTCCAGCGAGTCGCTGAGGTCGGCCATGGCCTCGTTCAGCTTGGCATAGAAGTTGTTCATTGCCTTGATCTGGTCGCTCGTTCCCGAGAAGTCCACTTCCTGGAGGGCTTTCAGGGAGGACAGGCTCTTGGACATGGTCTGTAGTTCGGTCAGCATTCCTCCCAGCTGTTGTTCTACCACTTCGCCGTTGAGCGGCGTGGACGCCGGCGTGTTCGGAGCGCCCATATCGCCGGCGGTCAGCGGGGCGATATTGGAGCTGTAATCGCTCAGGCCGGGATAGAGCTTATCCCAGTAGTAATCCGGCTCGGGGCCGATGAGGCCCAGAAAGAGGAAAATGAAAGCCTCCACAGAAAGGCCGATGATCAGCATGGTGGAAGCGCCTTCCCAGCTCTCCAGTTTGAAGAGCGCGCCCAAAAGAACCACCGAGGCGCCAACGCCGATAATCAGGTTTTTAATGTACTTGAACCCTTTTGACTTTAAGAAACTCATCTTTAGTACTCTTTTAAATTAGGTTTTTAAATTTATCTTTTCCGTTTGGGTTGATTGAAAACCCACCAGTATAATGCAGGCCGATAAAAAGGTTACACTCCTCTAAAAAAATTTTCTTTTTTTTATCCCGTTCCGCCTCTCTTTTGGTTTTCAAGGAGTTACAATCTTCCCAAAGATAAGAGCGGTAAAAAACAGGGATGGTGCATACTGCCGGAGAATCCTGAAAGGAGGCCTCTTGAAATTCCCGGGCAGGGCTTGGGTGCGGCTAATCGATGGAGTGGAAGTTGCTGAAGGCCAGGACGGTCAAAACACGGTGAAAAGAGTGGGGCGGGCGCTCTGCCGGACGTTGTGCCGGCAGAGCGCCCGCCCTTTCTCCCGGAGCCTGCTAGAAATCGTTGATAGAGCGGCCCAGGAAGGTCAGTACGCAACGGAACCCGATGTACGACTTCGTCGTATCCTGGTACTCCCAGTGGCGCGTACCGGTCTGCATGTAATGAGCGATATCTTTCCAGGATCCGCCGCGGATCACTTTGCGCTTGTAGGCTTCCGGGTCGTCATCCTTTGCATCGTAGCGAATATCCGGGTTGAGGTCATGGAGGAAGGAGTAGGCATTTTCGTGGTATGCCGTCACGGTCCATTCCGCAACGTTGCCCGACATGTTATACAGGCCGAAGTCATTGGGGAAGTAGGCGTCTGCTTTGACCGTATACAGCCCTCCGTCTTCCGGGTAGTTGCCCCGGCCCGGCTTGAAGTTGGCCAGCAGGCACCCCTTGGCATTGCGCACGTAGTAGCCGCCCCAGGGATAAGGGGCCAGGTCGTGGCCGCCGCGAGCGGCATATTCCCACTCGTGTTCAGTAGGCAACCGGAAATCTTCGGTGTTGATCCCGTCTCCCCGGGTTTTCGCGTAGGTGTCCCACAGCTTGGTCCGCCAGTAACAGAATGCCATGGCCATATTCCAGTCTATCCCGACCACCGGATAATCGTCGAACGCCGGGTGCCAGAAATAATTCCGGGTCATAGGCTCGTTGTAGGAGTAGGAGAAATCCCGGATCCAGACCAGGGTGTCCGGGTATACCTTGGCTTTGCGCCGCTGAATGAAGGTATTGCGGGGAGAGCGGCCATGGTCATGGGCAGCTTTTTGCCAGTCGTACCATTCGTACTCGAAGACCAGTTTGTTGGCGTCGAGTTCCTTGCGGCCGGCGAAGCGGTCATCCCCCTGATAATAGAGGTCCTCCAGGGTTTCGTCCTCCCAGTCGATCTCGTATTCCCAATCGATGAGCTCATCGCCGCTTTCCGTCTCCATGTAGTGGTCGAGGTAGACGTGAGCCAGGGAATCCCGGACCCAGTAGACGAACTGGCGGTACTCATTATTGGTGATCTCGGTATCGTCCATGAAGAACCCCTGAATGGAGATGGCTTTCTGCCGCTGCACAAAGGTGTTGCTCACGTCCTGGTCGGACGGGCCGATGTGCAGCGTACCCGAAGGTACATAGACCATGCCAAAGGGGTTGATGCCTCGCCAGGCGGGACGATCGAGGACTCCGACCAACTGGCCGTTTTCGCGCCTGCCACAAGATGACAGGACTATCACTAGCAAGACTAGTGAGATCTTGAGTAAACTTTTCATGTTAACACCCGAGTTTTCCTTCAGAGATATATTAATACGGTCTAAAAGCGATCGTAAATATAGGCTGTTTGCCTATTTTATCAAAAATAAAAATTTCATTTTTGCAGGGCGGAGATAATCCGGCTTTTTAAAAGCCGCTTGGAGGCAGGAGCGGACAGCGGTGTTGCTCTCGCCAGGGTTTCTTCATTCGTTGCAAATGACCAAATGAGGGCGCAATATACAGATTATTTTATACCTGGCACAAAGTGGTGTGCAAAAATTGCGAAAACGTTCGCTTTTGGCATAAAATCAGCTGGAGGGCCCTGCCATGCGGCATCTACAACGTCCTTGGATTGTAGATGACCTTCGGCGGGCGGCCGGTGCCCAGACGCTGGTTGAGGTTGTAATTGATCATGACCTCGTGCGAGCCGTTGCTCACCTGATTAAGCGTCGATAATGTCAAATCGTAAGCGTAAGCCAGGGTGATGTTTTCATTAAGCCTGAACCCGGCAATGAAGGCAACAGCGTCGATATTGTCGCTGCTGTATCCTCTAAACGAAGCCCCTCCGAAAATATTGTCGTTATAGCGGAAAATCGCGGCGACGTCCGTCTGGGTTTGTGCCAGGTCGGAGCGGACCAGCAGGGCGGGGTGCAGCGAAAGGCTTCCCCCGAGGTCGAAGTGCCCGCCGGCATTGAAGAAAAAGGCCCGTTTGAGCTGCAGGCTGATCGCGTCCAGGTCGACGGTGGGTTCCGACAGGTTGCGCACAGCAAGGCCGGCTTCGAACCGTTCGGAGTAGTAGTACAGGCCCGCCCCGAAAGTGGTGGCCATAGCGTTGATCTGCGAGATGGGCAGCAAGTCGTCATTGTGGATGATCACCGAGGCATCGATATCGTAATCGCCCTCCGGCGTCCGGAGCCGGGAGCCGTCCAGCGTGCGCTGGGCCAGGCCGGCGCTCAGGCCGATGGCCAGCAGGCTGCGGCGCCCCACCTGCAGTTGATAGTTGTAGGAGACCGTTCCGGTGGTGCGGCGTTCGGCGCCCAGCTCGTCGTTCTCCAGGTTGACCCCGATGCCGCTGCTGAAAACATACAAAGGCAGGTGAACATTAACGTTCTGGGTAATGGGGTTGCCCTCCAGCCCAACCCACTGCGACCGGTAAATACCCGTAGCGCTCAGCGAATTGTCGAGCCCGGCATACGCCGGATTCCAGTTGAGCTTGTTCATCATAAAAAGGCTGTACTGAGCAGGCTGCTGCCCGAATGCCAGCGAGGTGGCTGCCGCCAGGGCTAAAAGAGTAAAAATCTGCTTCATATTGCTTGATAATAGTGCATTTGTACATTCGATTATTCGTGCATTCGTGAGGATACTCCGCCTCCGATGACAGGAGTCCGGCTACCCGGAAGGAACAGCCTCATCCATGTAGTCCGTGCATTTGTATGCCCGATACGGAACCGGGCATTTCCAAACGGCAGTCCCACCACGTACATATACACAAATACACCCATACACGAATACACAATCATTGCTCCCTCATCTGTTCCAACGCCTCCTCCACCGTCTTAACGGGCCGTTGGCAGGCATATTCTCTGCACACGTAAATATTTGTGTCGCCCCCGGTGCCTTTTCCGGCGAGGAGGGGGTAGGCCTCATCGGCGGCAGCGGCGGCCATGAGCACCATGTTGGGCACGAAGGCGGCGTTCAGGGCTTTGGCCTGGCCTTCGGCATTTTGGCCGACCACAGCTACCTCCTGCATGGGGTAAACCCGGTATAACAAGGCGCGGGCCCAGCGGGCGAAGGAGGAAGGGTACCGCTCCACCGAGCCTTTTACCTGCCGCAGCATATCCACCGACAGGCGGGTGAAATCGTCCCGCCCCAGCAGGATGCCCAGCCGGTGCAGGTTGTGCGCCATGGTGGAATTGCCCGAAGGCGTGGCCGAATCGTAGAGGTCTTTGCGGCGCAGGATGATATCTTCCTGCTGTGCCCCTGTAAAATAGAACAATTTACTGTCCGGGTCAAGAAACCCGGCGATGAGATGATCCGCATATTTCCCGGCCTGCTGCAGCAGGGAAGTGTCCTGGTTGATGCTGAACAGTTCGATCAGCGCTTCGATCAGCAGCGCGTAGTCTTCGAGAAAAGCATCGTACTGCCCTTTGCCTTCCTTATAGGTGTGGTACATCGCGGAGCCTTCTCCCGCCGCGAACTTTTCGATCAGGAACTGAATATTCCGCCCGGCCATCTGCAGGTAGGCCGGCCGGCCCAAAGCGGCGTAAGCCTTGCAGCAGGCGGTGGCCATCAGGGCGTTCCAGCCGAGCAGCACCTTGTCGTCCAGGCCGGGGCGGATGCGTTTGGCGCGGGCGTTGAAGAGTCGGGTTTCGGCTTCGCTCAACCCGCCGGCTTCGGCTTCGCTCAGCTCGCCGGAGCGGGTTGAGCGAAGCCGAAACCCACGGTGTAAAATATTAACCCCCTCCCAGTTACCCTCCTCGCTGACCCCATAGTAAGCGTTGAACAGCGGAGCGTCCTCGCCCAGTATCTCGTCGATCTCCTGTTTTGTCCAGACGTAGAATTTGCCTTCTACGCCTTCCGAGTCGGCATCCAGGGCAGAATAGAAGCCGCCCTCGGGGCTTGTCATCTCCCGCCCGATGAAGGCCAGCGTCTCTTCGATGGCTTCCTTGTACAAAGGGTCCGGTTTCAGGCGGCAGGCATCGGCCATGAGGCCAACGAGCAGGGCGTTGTCGTACAGCATTTTCTCGAAATGGGGCACCAGCCAGTCGCGCGTGGTGGAATAGCGGGCGAAACCGCCGCCCAGCTGGTCGTAGATGCCGCCCAGGATCATCTTTTTCAGGGATAATTCCACATGAGCGAGCGCCTCTTCGGCGCCGGTGAGGTAATGATAGTCCAGCAGGTATCGAAGAGACATTGCCGCCGGAAATTTGGGCGCTCCGCCGAAGCCGCCATGGCTGGTGTCGGCCTGCTGCATCAGCGCCTTGTACATACTGGCGGCCAGTGCGGGCGTAAAAATCTCCGCTGCGGGCACCTGCAGCCCGTCCTTTTTCAGGAAAATGGCATCCGACTTCCGGATGGCTTCGGTCAGCTGGTTGGCCTGATCTTCTACCTCTTCCCGTCGGGTTTGGAAAGCCTCGGATATGTACTGAAGGAGCTGCGGCCAGGAAGGGCGGTTGTGGGCTGGCCGGGGAGGATAGTAGGTGCCGGCGAAAAAGGGCCGGCCATCGGGGGTCAGGAAACAGTTGAGGGGCCAGCCGCCGCTGCCGCTGATCGCCTGGCAGGCTTCCATATAGATTTGGTCGACATCGGGGCGCTCTTCCCGGTCTACTTTGATGTTGATGAAGTGTTCGTTCATGAATGCCGCCACCTGCCCGTCCTCGAAGCTCTCCCGCTCCATCACATGGCACCAGTGGCAGGTGCTGTAGCCGATGCTGACCAGGATGGGCTTGTCCTCCGCTTTGGCGCGCCCGAAAGCTTCCGGCTTCCAGGCGTACCAGTCGACGGGGTTGTGCGCGTGTTGCAGCAAGTACGGGCTGGTCTCGTGTTGGAGGCGGTTCATTGGTTGTCAGTTGTTGGTTGTTGGTTCCCCTTGGCTTTGCCCGGGGTATAGTTGGTTGTCGGCTTGATCAACAGGCAACTAACATGAATAACCTGTGGAGGCGGTGTACTGTTCAAAATTTTTGGCCTCCGGCCAATACTATGAATTCAGGCGGTAGTGTATTAAATCCGTTGATCCATTCAGCGGACCCCGGCAAAAGCCGGGGCAGGCTCCGGAGGTCCGCTCTCCAGTTGCACAAAAACTTCAACGGATTTAATACACCACCAAAGTTTTTATCAACCCTCTCTTCAGCGAGGAGATAATTATCGCTGGCGGGCAGACCTCGGTTTAGAGCTTCCCCTCTCGAAGTTTTTGAATTTTAGAATGAATTATCTGGCTACCTTCGAAAGTATAGTCGCCGAAGTCCAGAAACAGGAGGATCGCCTGTTGACTTTTGGGTTTACATTGAAAAATTATTGATTGAGCCCAGACCACTGGACATTTTGGGGGCTACTTGTGTAAAGGTGTGAAAGTGTAAACGTGTAAATGATTGGGAGCCAATTTCTTTTACACCTTTACACGCTTACACTTTTAAACGGACCAGAAAATGT
>JAGFJD010000503.1 GCA_024102975.1 Phaeodactylibacter sp.
TGCTCGGCGGCGAGCTCGCGGAGGGGGGCGTAGGCGTCGTTGGCGAAGGCGAGGAGGATGGCTGGTGGCTGAGGCATCGTTTCTTCAATTGGGGAGAACCGGTAATTTAAGTTTTTTGAGGTACTAAGGGATTGCGCAAAAATAAATTACCCATTTAGACTCGTTCTTTTGCGCGCTAACTGCGTTGAAAAGCCTCGCCGTAGCCCCGCTATGTCTGCGTTTTTCGCCTTGTTAGCGCACAAAATAACTTCGTCTATTCTGTGTAACTTATTATTGCGCAATCCCTTAGGCATACCTTGAAATAAGGAAATACATTGCCCGCCCAGGCAGGGCGGCAGGTTTCAAGGCATTTCCATGTATTTCCACGTATTTCCATGTATTTCCACGTATTTCCACGTATTTCTTTATTTCAGCCCAGGCCCTTATTGATTCACTCCTTTTTACCCGTCCAAAGCTTTATCCTTCCTTTCAAATACCCTCCACCACCTGCCCGTCATACAAATCCTGATACCCCCTGGTGACCAGCATGTCCCCCGGCTGCAGGCCGCTGAGTATTTCGATCTGCCCGCCGTAGAGCTCGCCCAGGGTGACCCTTACTTTTTTAGCCGTTTTGTGTTCTCCGCTCTGGTTCATCAGGTAAACGTATTTTCCCTGGTCGTCCGACTGTACGATGTTCACCGGGATGACGATGGCGCGGGCATTGGAGTGGCTCAGGATTTTCACCGTTGCCGACATGTTCGGCTTCAGGCCGGCGGCCGAGGGTATCCGGCACACGGCGGTAAACCCAACGGAAGCGGCGTTGACGGCCTGGCTGATCCGCCCGATGGTGGTTTTGAACGACCGGTTCACGGCGGGAACCTCCACCAGCACTTCATTGCCGGCTTTGACTTCCGTCGCGTAATTTTCGGGGATGTCCACTTCGACGGTGAGGTCGCTGTTGTTTACGATCTGTATCTGCGGCCCGGCAGCGCCCATGCCGGTGAACAGCTCGCCCGGTTTGATATTGACGATCTCCGCGACGCCACCCTGGTCGGCATAGACGAGGTAGGTTTTCAGCTGCTCTTCCTGGACGGCGATCTGGCTTTTCAGTCCGTCTACATTGTTTTTGGCGTTGAGCAGCTGCACTTCCGAGCCGATATTCTGGTCCCAGAGGGACTTTGTCCTGGCGTAAATATCCTGGGCGAAGGCCAGCTGCGTTTTGGTGGAGGCAATGGACTGCTGCAGCACCTGGTCGTCCAGTTTGAGGATCAGCTGCCCTTTTTTGACGTACTGCCCTTCGGTGATGAGTACCTCCCTGACATAACCGCCCACGCCATTCCGGGGCGCCACATAGGAGATGTTTTCCGAGCTAACCCTGCCCTGCAGGTTGATGTAGGCCTCGAAGCCTTCCGGCGCGATCTCGGCGGCGGAGACCAGCTTGGGCTGCACGGCCTTCGAGGGGTCCAGTTCGGCAATTTCCGTTTCCAGGGCGGTTATTTTTTTTGTCAGGCTGGCCTGCTGTTTTTTCAGCTTGTCCAGCTCGGCGGTTTTGGCCGCCAGTTCATTGCCGGAAGGAGAGGCGCTTTCCTTGGGTTGGCAGGCGCTCATAAGGATAAAGAGGAAGAAAAGAGAAATGATCCGCATTTTATGATACTTTTGGACATTGAGCGGCTTTTGCTGACCGGCGGCTGGGACGGTTCGATCCTGGTGGTATGAATAATAACACCCGGGAGTGGTTTTCTTTTGTCTGGCTTTCCGTTTTTTTAGGTGGCCGGCAGAAAACAGTGCTAAGCGACGAGCAATCAATAACTGTCGGTTTTCTAGGAGTGCTTTTTCCTTTAGCCGGCGTTAAAGAACCGCCTCCCTTAGCACTGCTAAGGTCGGGAACCTTTGCCTTGGCTAAAGGAAAAATCACTTGCCTATCGAAACACGACAGTTATTAATCGCTCGTCGCTAAAGAGACGCTGCCCGGAATAAAAGTCACTCTTTCCTGCCCGCCAATTCTTCCACCTCCTCTCGTTCCTTTTCGGGGAACGTCTCGATCTCATCGTATTCCCTTTGCAGTTCAGCCTTGTAGTGCTGAACGTCCGTCACGCCGGCCAGGTAGCCGCCCAGCCCCATGGCGATGCTGCCGGCGGCAATCTCCGCCAGGCCGGCGGTGGTGACCAGGCTGCTGGCCACGGCGGCGCCGCTCAGGCCGGCGGCCAGGGCAAAGGGCACGGTCAGCCCGTCCGCCACGCCAATGATCATATCTCTGGCCAGGTCAGAGGATTGGAGGTGTTTTTCCTGGTGCCTGGAGTAGCCGAAAATCTTTTCTTTCATAACAGTACTTTTTATAGGCAGTGCCTTATTCCTGCTCCAGTTTTTCCTTGGCCTGTTGCAACA
>JAGFJD010000610.1 GCA_024102975.1 Phaeodactylibacter sp.
CGCCCAGCCGTCAATACGCTTTTTGGCGTATTTTACATCTCACACCCACCCCTCCCGCACGCACAACGCCACCAGGGCCGTCATGTTGGCGCAGCCCGACTTCTGGAGCACGTTCCGGCGGTGGGTGCGCACCGTGCCTGCCGACAGGTGCAGCAGGGCCGCCACCTCCTCGGCAGTATGCCCATCGGCAAACAGGCGGATGACCTGCAGCTCGCGTTTGGAAAAGGCATGCCGCGAAGCCTGCGGGCGGAACGGGTCCTCCGCCTGATCCACGTCGATGTTCAGGTAGGACAGCCCGCCGCCCAGGTGGATTAAGGATAAACGGCGCCTGACGCCGGAGACGAGGTGCCCAATGTCTGTATGCACCCCCAGAATCCGGCTCATACGGCCGAAGCTGTCCAGCTCGATCGCGGCGGCCTGGTGCAGGATGTAGCGGTAGGCGCCGTCGTTGTGCCGAAGGCGCATTAGGTAGGACGTCTTGTACAACGTACGCTCCTCCGCCGGAATCTTTTCCAGGAAAAACCGGGTAGCGATCTCTTCGCACCGGGCAAAAAAGGGCAGGTCATCCGGATGCACCCGCTCCACAATGTCCCGGATTTCCAGCGTATCCGGGTCGGCACCCAGCACCCCCGTAATGCCCGGGCTGACGTACACAAAACGGTGGAGCCCCAGCTCGACCACGTAGTAATACGAAGGGCCCGCACACAGGAAGTTGGCCGCAACCTGGCTGGCAATATCGGCCGGCAGGCACCCGGGCCGCGACGAGAACAACTGGTTCGCGTTCTGGCTCCAGATCGAGTAAAGCGCTTTTTCAGAGGACATAGGCTTTTGTTTTTGATATTAAACATTGACGGCAAACCGGCTAACGGCCACTATTCATGCCCCCCGGCTGCACGCCGCTCCTGAACCACATAGGACACATAGAATACATAGGATAGCAGGCTATGTGCCCTATGTGAAAACCCCTATGTGCTCTATGTGATAAAAAACCCTCCGCTCCCCCACCTCTGCGCCCAACTGTGAAAACCCCTATGTGCTCTATGTGATAAAAACCCCTCCGCTCCCCCACCTCTGCCCCCAACTGTGAAAACCCCTATGTGCTCTATGTGATAAAAACCCCTCCGCTAACCACCTATGCGCCCTATGCGGCAAAAAAAAATGACAGGCGGCACCACACGTCTCCGAACCCGGATAAATTTGGGTATCCGAACAGCCGCGCAATCCGTTGCGATCAGAAAAAAACACCATTGTGTTAGCTCCTCCCCCTCATTTTTACCCCCCCATTACAAACGACTCCACTTTTGACAAAAATCCTCCCAACCACCTGACCATTATCATTGTTAAATGCACGATAATTTGTCGTAATTTTGAGGGATGTAATAGTAGCTTAAAAAATCAGTTTGCCCTCCGGTTTTTGAGAAATGGTTCGGCTTCAGCCTTAAAGGGCTTCCAGCCGAACCATTTCTCAAAAACGGCAAACTAATTTTTTAAGGAGTTACCAACCAAATAAAAACGAGATCAACCAATGAATAAAACCGCACCATTCGACCGCTTTGCCAACCGCCATATCGGGATCAGCGGGCAGGAACTGCCCGAAATGCTGTCCGCCATCGGCACCTCTTCCCTCGACCAGCTCATCGACGAGACCGTCCCGCCCGCCATCCGGATGAACCGGGAACTGAACCTCCCGGAAGCCGTCACCGAACACGAACTGCTGGAAGACCTGCGCCGCACCGGCGCCATGAACAAGCTCTTCAAGTCGTACATCGGCATGGGCTATTCCGGGACGATCACGCCCTCGGTCATCCTGCGCAACGTATTCCAGAACCCGGGCTGGTACACCCAGTATACGCCCTACCAGGCCGAAATTTCCCAGGGCCGCCTGGAGGCACTGCTCAACTTCCAGACCATGGTGAGCGACCTCACGGGCCTGCCCATCGCCAACGCCTCCCTGCTCGACGAAGGC
This sequence comes from Phaeodactylibacter sp., assembly GCA_024102975.1. Taxonomy (GTDB): domain Bacteria; phylum Bacteroidota; class Bacteroidia; order Chitinophagales; family Saprospiraceae; genus JACJXW01. The sequence continues at coordinate 1,967 of JAGFJD010000610.1, forward strand.
ACGGCGGCGGCAGAGGCCATGTCCATGTTCTACGGCATCAAGAACAAACGGAACAAGGGCGATGCCATGAACGAGTTCCTCGTTTCCGACAAGGTGCTGCCCCAGACAATCGACGTATTAAAGACCCGCGCCCGGCCGCTGGACATCGAGATCATCGTCACGGACTGGCGCAGCTTCAAATTTACGGAAAAAACCTTTGGCCTGCTGCTCCAGTACCCGGACCGGGAAGGCGCCGTGGAAGACTACCGCGCCCTGGTGGAGAAGGCGCGCGCTCAGGAAGTGTACGTCACCGTGGCCACCGACCTGCTCAGCCTGGCCCTGCTGGCCCCTCCGGGCGAATGGGGCGCCGACGCCGCCGTGGGCAACAGCCAGCGCTTCGGCATCCCCATGGGCTACGGCGGCCCGCACGCCGCCTTCTTCGCCACCCGCGAAGAGCACAAGCGGCAAATCCCCGGGCGCATCATCGGGGTATCCGTCGATACCCACGGCAAGAAGGCCTACCGCATGGCCCTGCAGACCCGCGAGCAACACATCCGCCGCGAGAAGGCCACCTCCAACATTTGCACCGCCCAGGCCCTGCTGGCTGTCATGGCCAGCATGTACGCCGTCTACCACGGCCCCAAAGGCATCAAAGCCATCGCCGAGCGCACCCACACCCTGGCCCAAATCCTGGACAGGCACCTGAAAGCCATGGGCTACAACCAGGCGAACGCCCACTATTTCGACACCCTGCGCCTGGAGATGGACGGCAAGATGGTGGAAACGGTGCGCCGCACTGCCCTGGCCCACGAAACGAATTTCTTCTATGAAGATAATGCCGTGCAGGTGAGCCTCGACGAAACGGTGGGCATGAAAGAACTCGAGGCCATCCTCGCCATCTTTGCCGAAGCTAAAGGGACGAGCTTCTCCCTGAACGGCGCCGAACCCGCCGGCCACCAGATCCCGGAAGCCCTGCAGCGGCAAACGCCCTTCCTGGAGCACCTCATCTTCAACAGCTTCCACACCGAGACCAACATGATGCGCTACCTCAAGCAACTGGAGAACCGCGACCTCTCCCTGGTCCACTCCATGATCCCCCTGGGCAGCTGCACCATGAAGCTCAACGCCGCTACCGAACTGATGCCGGTGAGCTGGGCGGCCTTCGCCAACCTGCACCCCTTCGTGCCCGCCGATCAGGCGAAAGGCTATTACAAAATATTCGAAGAGCTGGAACAGTGGCTGTCCGAGATCACCGGCTTCGCCGCCTGCTCCCTGCAGCCCAACTCGGGCGCACAGGGCGAGTACGCCGGCCTGATGGTGATCCGCGCCTACCATGAATCCCGGGGAGAAACCCACCGCAACGTGGCCCTCATCCCCGAATCCGCCCACGGCACCAACCCGGCCAGCGCCGTCATGGCCGGCATGCAGGTAGTGGTCGTCAAATGCGACGAACAAGGCGACATCGACGTGGACGACCTGCGCGAAAAAGCCGAAAAGCACAAAGACAACCTGGCCGCCCTGATGGTGACCTACCCGTCGACCCACGGCGTATTCGAATCCAGGATCAGGGAAGTCTGCGACATCATCCACCAGAACGGCGGCAAGGTATATATGGACGGCGCCAACATGAACGCCCAGGTGGGCCTGACCAGCCCGGGCCTGATCGACGCCGACGTCTGCCACCTCAACCTGCACAAGACCTTCGCCATCCCGCACGGCGGCGGCGGCCCCGGCATGGGCCCCATCTGCGTCAACGAAAGCCTCCGGTCCTTCCTGCCCAAACACCCGCTGGTGGAAACGGGCGGAGAGCAGGGCATCACGGCGGTCTCCGCCGCGCCCTACGGCAGCGCCAGCATCCTGCTCATCTCCTACGCCTACATCAGGATGCTGGGCAAAAAGGGGCTGACCGATGCCTCGAAGTACGCCATCCTCAACGCCAACTACATCCGCGCCCGCCTGGAGAAGGACTACGAGGTCCTCTTCGGCGGCAAACACGGCCACTCCGCCCACGAACTCATCATCGACCTGCGGCCCTTCAAGGACCTGGCCTCCGCCGAGGATGTGGCCAAGCGCCTGATGGACTACGGCTTCCACGCCCCCACCCTCTCCTTCCCCGTGCCCGGCACCGTCATGGTGGAACCGACGGAGAGCGAGAGCAAGGACGAACTCGACCGCTTCTGCGATGCCATGCTCGCCATCCGCAAAGAGCTGGACGAGATCGCCCGCGGCGAAACAGACGCCCGGAACAACCCCCTGCACAACGCCCCGCACCCCATCGACATCGTCACCGCCGACAACTGGCCCTACTCCTATTCCCGGGAAAAGGCCGCTTATCCCCTGCCCTACCTGCGGCACGGGCACAAATTCTGGATCGGCGTCGGGCGCATCGACAACGCCTACGGCGACCGCAACCTGGTGTGTACCTGCCCGCCGATGGAGGCGTATGAGGTAGAAGTTTAGGAAATGGGCCTCCTTCGCCAAGGCTTCGGCGGCTGAGAGAAGGCGGAAATGCGAAGTCGGAATTTTGCCTGCATGAGCAATAGCAAAAAGGCGGGAATCCGGCCTATGAATAACGAACAGGACAGGTTTGAGAACCTTCTTTCCGGCCCCGGCAGGTTAGGTTCTCAAACCTGGTGCCTGGGGCAACAGGCAATCTTTTTTGGAAAGTTCCCCGATGTGGTTATCTTTAGGTGTTGTACTTATTCAGAAAAGCAAATTTTGCCGGAACACCTATCGGGAATCCCATGTCGCTTCCGCTCATCTATCTGGCTTTCGCCAATGACTCCGAATCCCCCCTGCCTGCTATCAGCCGGGAACACGACGCGCTCCAGGAACTGCTCACGGACGGCGCCAGCCGACAGTTCTACCAACTGCATCCCGACCCTTTTGCCTCCATTGAAAAAGTAAGCAGGAACCTGTCTGCTTTCAGGGATCGGGTATACCTTTTCCACTTCGGCGGCCATGCCGGCGGACGGCAGCTCATCCTTACGGATCAGGAAGCTAATTCTGACGGCATTGCCGGCATGCTGGCCGGGCAGAAAAACCTGAAGCTGGTTTTCCTCAACGGCTGCTCCACCCGGGAGCAGGTCAGATTGTTGCTGGACAAGGGCATCCCGGCGGTTATCGCCACTTCGGCCCCCATCAATGACGAAAGCGCGGGCATGTTCGCCCGACAGTTCTACCACGCCCTCGCCCGGCAGCACAGCATTGAAGAAGCCTTCCAACAGGCGGCATCGGCAGTGAAAGCCGCTGGCGCCCACGCCCCGCAGGCCTTCCGGGGCATCGATACCGCGGAAAATGACCCCGGGGCGGAAGGGCTGCCCTGGGGCCTGTACACCCGGGAAGGGGTAGAGGAAATCCTCAGCTGGAAGCTGCCCGGCCAGCGGATTTTCGCCTCCTACGAGCCGCCCGGCTGGGCGCCCAATTCCTTTATAATCAACGTCCTGTTCCAGGCCCTGGCGCCCTATGACCAGAACCTGCAGGCAGAGCAGGCCCGGCTGCGCGCCGGCGAGGACGTCAGCGAGTGGGATGTGCGGCCCCACATCCTGAACTGCCTGCCCTCCCCCATCGCCGAGCAGCTGCGCAAGCTGTTCGCTCCGGACGGAGGGTACGACAAGGCCAGCCCGGAAAGGCTCGAAAAACTGATCTACGCATACAGCGTCACCATGGAACTGCTGGCCTTCATCATGCTGGCACAGCTGTGGGACCTGATGTGGAACCGAACTACCCGAAACGAAGACATCGCCCTGACGCCCGAAACCCGTGCAAATCTCCTGGAGTATTTCCGTCAGGATGAAGGCAGCATCCAATCCTTCAATTTCATACCGCTCATCCGCTCGGCTCGGCAGTTCCTCGACCGGAAGGAAGAAGCCTACTTCCTCAAAGAACTCGAAGAAGTACACAAAATCTACGAATCAGGGGGTACGTTTTCGGCAGCCATCGGTTTTATGGAGCAGCTCAAAAAGGAATGGGCCGCCGGCCTGACCGGCCTGGACGCCGCCAGCCTCTGCTATCAGGCCGAAGAGCAACTGGCCGAAGTCTTCCGGGTGCTGGGTTTCCTGGCCAAATACAAGCTGCGGACCATCAAGAATATTTACCTGATCCGGCAGCGCCACCAGCAGCCCCGCTACCGCCACAGCCTGATCGAGCTGGAACGGGTATCGAGCGGCATCCAGCGCGACCGCACCTTCGAAGTATACGCCGACAACCAGTCGGTCGTCTTCCTGAAGTCGGACAAGGATGTGGGCGAGTACCTCAACCTGTCGCCCTTTGTGCTGGACAAGAGCGCCTTCACCAACGACCACAAGTCTTTCCTCTTCTTTTTCAGTCACTACGACAAGGCGGGCAAAGGCTATTGTTATACATATGCCAACGACCCCAGCCGCAGCCTGGAGGTCAAAAGGAAGCAGCCCGCTCTGGCCCTCTCCCTTTCCACACCCGGAAAAAAGGAGGAAGAGCCGGACTACGGCAAGGCTATCGACGAGTTTGAAACCTTCTTTGAACTCGTCATAGGCACAAAACCGGAGGCGTTATGAATACCCCTTCACCCTTTAAATTCCTGGCGCCTTACGACAAGGAGGACAAGGAACTCTTCTTCGGCCGGGAGGAGGAAATCCGGCAATTGCACCGGATGACCTTCGAGAGCGACCTGCTGCTGGTCTACGGCCAGTCGGGCACCGGCAAGACCAGCCTGGTGCAGTGCGGCCTGGCCAGCTGCTTTGACGATTCTGACTGGCTCGACATCTACATCCGGCGGCGGCAGGACATCAACCGGTCCTTTGAAGAAACCCTTCGGCAAAAGGCGCTCCGCCCGGTGAAAGAAGAGGCGGGACTGCCCGAAATGGTGCAGGCTATCTTTAAGGACTACCTGCGCCCCGTCTTTTTGATCTTCGACCAGTTCGAAGAGCTGTTCATTCTCGGCGCAGCGGAAGAACAGGTATTGTTCGTCCGCAACCTTCAGGAGTTGATGGCAGCCGGACTGAACTGCAAGGCCATCATCATCCTGCGGGAGGAATACCTGGCGCATTTGTACCAGTTCGAAGAATATCTGCCTACCCTCTTTGACAAGCGCCTGCGGGTGGAGCTGATGTCGCCCGCCAACATACGCAAAGTCATCCGGGAGACCTGCCGGCAGGCGGGCATCGGGCTGGAACCCGAAAAGGAAACGGTAGCCGCCGTGATGGATAATATCCACGACAGCAAATCCGGCACCCAACTGGCTTATCTACAGGTATATCTGGATAAGCTCTGGCAGCAGGCATCCGGCCCCAAAGGGCTGATCGGAAAATTTAAACGACAATAAGTGGCTAAAGGGAAAACGGATATAACGTTCACTCCTCGCCTGGTGGGAGAAGTCGGAAAAATCTCCGACGTGCTGGCCGACTTCCTGGATGAACAGGTGACGAAAATCCAGAAGGAGATAAAAGGACTGCCCGATTATGCGGTGCAGCACCTGCTCGGCCAGTTCGTTACGGAAGAGGGCACCAAGAAACCCGTTGCCCGGGCCAAAATCGAGGGCGCCCTGACTGCCGGGCAACTGGACAAGATCCTGCGCCTCCTGGAAGACGCCCGCATCCTGAAGCAGGATGAACCCAACGTTTTTGAGCTGGCCCACGATACCCTCGCCCGGCGCATCGCCGACGCCCTGGACGCGGAAGAACTGGAAATACGCCGGGCCGTGAAATACGTGCGCGACCGGCACCAAGCCTTTGAAGAGACGCACATTTACCTTAAGCCCCGGGAAGTGCAGCTTGTGGATGCCCATGCGGGAGCACTGCAGGAACGCCTGTCGGAGGCGGAATGGAAGTACCTTGCCGAAAGCCGGGAATACAACAGGAAAGAAAAGTGGAAAGGCTTAGCATGGTTGATCGGGACTATTGTCGTACTCGGGATTTTTTTGGTAGTAGCCGTTGTCTTTGGGATCAGTGCCACCCGGGAAAAGGAAAGGGCGAAAACCGCCCGCGACGAAGCCGTTGAAAACCTGCGCACCGCCCTTAACGCCAATGCGATCCTGGAGTTCGAAATGAAGGGAGACGCCACCCGGGGCTTCCTGTTCGCCAAAACGGCTCTTGAAAGAGCAGACAGCCTCGCCCCCGGGCATGCCTCTCCTTTCGAATCTGAGCAGATTTTGTACAGTATGATTTTTCAGGATCCTGCGAAAAACCAGAAACTCTTTTACCGCATTATCGCCGAAAGTTCGGATACTACTGCAAAATGGCTGGCTTTTTCTCCCGATGGCCAAAGGTTGGTCACAACTTTCCGGGGCGCGGCCCTGCTCCTCACCAGAAAAACCGGAGAGCTTTCCCCGGCCGATACGATTGTCCTGCCTCAGGAAAATGTCCGGTGGGCTGCTTTTTCCCCGGATGGGGAAAACATAGCAACCGGCAGCAGGGACACGGTGGCCATCTGGAATCTCAAAGGGCAGGCCGTTTGCCGGCTTTCCGGCAGAGACGAGCCTGTGACAGGCGGCCAATTCTCCCCCAACGGCGCCCATTTGCTGGCCCGCGTGAGGGGCGACGGTGACAGCAAAGCCGCTCTGTTATGGAAGAACGCAAAAGAGAATGCCCCTCTCGTGCATATTGCCAAAGGGGCTTCTCCAATCCGATGGCTGGGGTTTTCCCCCAACAGCACTTTGATAATGGCAGTTCTGGAGGACACTACCGTCGTAATTGGAGATATCGAAGACGACAGCCCGCCCCTTGTGCTTTCCGGGCATGCTGCTCCCGTAAACTTTGCGGCCGCCTCTCCTTCCGGCGACGCCACGATCACGGCTTCGGAAGACCATACCGCCATCGTGTGGGATACAACGGGCCGGAAAAAACACCAGTTGGCCCAACATACCGGCCCGGTAAACTGGGCGGGTTTTTCCCCGAATGGGAAGCACATCCTGACTGCCTCGGATGACAATACGGCCATTTTATGGAACCGGCAAAAAATGGAGCCGGCACGGAAATTCACGCAGCATACTTCGCCGGTGAGCTGGGCGGCTTTCTCCCCCGGCGGCGACAGCATACTGACCGCCTCAGAAGATGGAACAGCCCTGCTCTGGCGCCTGGACGGAAAAGCGCTGGCAAAATTAAACGGGCATAAAGGAGCAATCACCTGGGCAGGCTTCACGCCGGATGGCAAGAACATCCTGACCAGGGGCGAGGACGGAACGGTGCGGCTCTGGTTCAGTTCCCAGCCGGAATCCAGGGCCGTCGTGAAACTTGAAGAGCCGGCCAGGTTTGCTGTTCCGGGCGGCACGGACAATGGTTCGATCCTTACTGTTTCCTCCGGCGGGGCGGCCAGGTTGTGGGACTTGTCCGGGAAAATGCTGGCCGCCCTGCAGGCAAATGAAAGAAAGGTGAACGATGCCCTCCGCTCCCCGGATGGCAGGCATATTCTTACCCTGCCGATGGATTCCATCGCACTGCTCTGGGGCCCGAAGGGCAACCCTATTCCCCTCCGGGGGCACTCGGGCGCCATCAACCACGCAACTTTTTCCGCCGGGGGCGACACGGTCATTACCGCCTCCAGCGACTGGACGGTGCGCTTGTGGAATGCCGGTACCGGCAAAGAAATCATGACCCTGAACCAGGGTATCGGATACGTCCGGGCCGTCCAGTGTTCTCAGGATGGAAAAACTATTCTGGCAGTGGCCCAGCAGGTCATCCCCCTGGAAAACAACAAAGCCAGGCTGGGCAACAGGAAGGCCCTGTTCTGGAAGCTGGAAGACAATCCCGGCCGCCCCCCCACCATTCTGGGAACCGGCAATGCCTCCGTCTCTTTTGCCGGATTTTACCCCGGAAGAGAAACAATGGTAACAATTGCCGACGACAATTCCATCCGGCTGTGGGACCTGGAAGGGGACTGCGTGGACACCCTGTACGGGCATACCGCGCCGGTCAATGGCATTTGCTTCAACGGCCAGGGCGGGTTCCTGTCTTATTCGGATGACCGCACTGCCATTTACCGGGACAATAACGGCCACATCAAAAAACAACTAACCGGGCATGAGCATCCGGTCATCGCAGCCGGGTTTTCGCCGGAAGGGGATATGATCCTCACCCTTTCCAGCGAAGGCACCCTAAAGCTGTGGGGTGAAAACGGCGGCTTGCGCCATACGTTGAAGGATGCCGGTTCCAGGATCACCAGCGCACATTTCATGCAGGACGGCGAGGGCAACCTGAATATACTGGCCGCCCATGACGACGGGGCCGTAACCCTGGTCCCGGTCGGGCTAAAGTCCATTGTCGAAAAACTAAAGGTACAAATTGGCTCGCTCGACGATGCAGAAAAAAGAAAGTGGGGGCTCCTGGAGGAAAACGCTCCTGAAAGGAAATGGTATGAGTTCTGGAAGTAAATTACCACCCCACAAACACTGGCGCCTGCTGATACGGATACGCCGTATCCGTCAGGATTTTCATCTCCTTCGTTCCCCAATCCATCAGCCCGATGTGGAACTGCGTTTGCTCGTCGTCGAACAGCTCGACGGCCAGCCAGCGGCCGTCCGGGCGCCGGGCGTGCCAGCCCTCGTTCTGCAAGGTTGTCGGTGAGCTTCCAGCGCTTCTTTCCGTCCAGGGTGACGGCGTAGAGGCTGTACTTGCCGGCTTGCTTGCTCTGGTAGCTGATGAAGCGCTCGGTGGGGTGCTGCCGGGGCGGCCCGGCATGATAACCGAACTGGCCGGCGGTGGTTTTGCAGATACGAAGTTTTCCGCTATTTTACACGCAGAAAGCCGGTTGCACGGCCCGCAGCGTATATCGCAACCCAGCTGCGGGTTCGTACATCCCACATCCTGAAAAATTTAACCATTAAAGTTTTTGTTTCATTATGGGAATGCTTCAAGTCGTTATCGGCCTCGTTTTTGTGCTGCTCCTGCTCAGCCTGCTGGCCACCACCGTTATGGAATTGCTGGCCTCCTTCATGTCGCTGCGCGGCAAGAACCTGGAAAAGGCCCTGCGCAATATGCTGGCCTTTACGGATAAGGATGAAAAGCTGTTGGCCGCCTTCAAGGAAAACTCGTTGTACAAGCAGTTGGGCAGCAAATACGGAAAAAGCCGGCGCTCGCCTTCCTATATCAGCGACGAGTCCTTCCAGTCCATCCTCATGGATGTCGTCCTCAAAGGGGAAGGAGTGGATAAGCTGGAAGCGCGGATCGACGAGCTGCCGGATGAAGACCTCCGGAATGTGCTCAAGCAATTCCTGCGGGAAGCGGATAATAACGTGGACGCGTTCAAGGGCAAGGTAAAGGGCTGGTACAACGACGTCATGGACCGCGCCTCGGGCTGGTACAAGCGGTATACCCAGAAAATCCTCGTCGGCGTCGGCTTTCTCATCGCCATCATTTTCAACGCCGATACCCTGGCCATCTACGAGCGCCTGGAAAGCGACCCCGATACCCTGCAGAAGGTAGTCAACCTGGCGGAAGATTTTGTGGACAGCAAAGACACCTTTGAGGTGGTGACTGCCGGCGATCCGGAATTCGAAGCCTCCCTCGCCAAGTTGAAAGGGCTGGTCGACAACCAGATCGAGACGGTCCGGTCGCCGCTGGGGCTGGGCTGGAAAAACGTGGTCTGGGAAGAAGTAGGCTGGTATGATGTAGTGACCAAAATCCTGGGCTGGATCGTGACCGCCCTGGCGGTCTCCCTGGGCGCTCCCTTCTGGTTCGACCTGCTGCGCAAACTGGTGAACATCAGGACTTCCGGTAAGAAACCGGAGTAGGGGGATGGGGTTGATTGGTTGAATGGTT
>JAGFJD010000655.1 GCA_024102975.1 Phaeodactylibacter sp.
CCCTCCGCTGGGACGAAAACATCGCCCTCCCCATCCCCTTTTTCACTAGCCTGCTACGCCGCTATGCCGAAAAGGAAGGACTGGAAGCCGCCGCGGGCCTAGCTGTATTCCTACTTGAAAACCGCCCGGTGCAGCGCAAAACCGCCCAACGCGGCCTCCTAACCCTGGCCGCCGACGCCATGAAGCGCTTCTCCAGTCCCCGACAGATCGCCAACCTGCGGCGGGAGCTGTCCTTCATGCCCGAGGCAGAGCAGATGCCGGAGGATTATGGTAAAGCCCTACGCCCCCTGCTGGAACTATCCGAAGACACCCAAAAAGCCCTGCGCGAGTACAACCCCGCCAATCAACTGCGGCTACTAAAGAGCATCAGCCTCCGGCTGGCGGAATTCCAGAAGGTGGCCAACCTGTCGCGCCAGCGCTCCTGGGCGGCCTTCGGGCAGGTGAGCCTACAGTGGAAACGAGTTATTGAAAAAGAAGTCAGCCGGATCGGACAATCCACCGGCCTACCACTGCCCAACCCCTTCATCACCGGCAACCCCATCCGCGAAAAAGACAGCCCGCTGTTCGTTGGCCGGCGCGACATCATCAACCAGATACAAACTGAGGCGCTGCGGGAAGGCGCGGCCGGCGCCATCCTCTTCGCCGGCAACCGCCGTACCGGCAAGACCACCGCCCTGCTGCACCTGGAGCGTTTCCTGCCCTCCACCCTGCGGCCGGCCTTTTTCGACTGCCAGTCGCCCTTCCTGCAAAGCAGCCTGGCCTCCTTCTCCGCCGCCGTCGGGCAGGGGGTAATGGAACGCTGCGGCATGGAAAAGGAGCCACCGCCCACCGACCTGGCCGCCCTCACCACCCTGCTGGAAAAAGCGCAAAAGAAGCTGGAAGCCCAAAACCACTACCTGCTGATCTGCATGGACGAATACGAACGCCTCGGCCCGCTCATCGCCAACGGTACTTTGCCCGGCCTGGCCGACACCTTCCGCTACTGGATACAGCACTACCCCCGCCTGATCCTGCTCTTTGCCGGCAGCCACGAGCTGGCCGAAGCCCAGGCCGTCGACTGGACGGACTACCTCATCAACGTCCGCACCGTGCGCATCAGCTACCTGGAGGAAGAGGCGGCCCTTCAACTGGCCACCCACCCCATCCCCGATTTCGGCCTGCGCTACGCCTCGGAAGAGCTGCCGCTGGCCTTTGTCCGCCGCCTGGGCCGGCGGCAGCCCTATCTCCTCCAATGCGCCCTATACGAGCTGGTGGAACACCTCAACAACGACGGCAACCGCCGCACTGCCACCGCCGCCGACCTGGAGGTGGCCATCCAGCAAATGTTCATCGCCGCCACCAACCACTTCGAACACTTCTGGAAGAGCGAGCTGGAGGAGCGGGGAAGGGAGGTGGTGCGGCGGCTGTCCCAGGGCCTGCCTATTCCGGAGGAGGAGCCGGCGGTGAAGCGGCTGGTGCGTAAAGAGGTGCTGCGCCGGGAGGAGGGGCGGCTGGTGTTTTGCGTGCCGGCGGTGGGGGAGTGGGTGAGGGAGAATTATTGACCTTCCGATTCACCTAAAATCGTTAATTTTGGCGAGGAGGGCCTCGTCGGCAAACTCCATGGCTTTATTATGAAGAACAGTTACAATATTCATTGATTGACAATTTTTGATTTGGGCGCCCCAAATTCTACTACGATTGCTAATTATTTGGAGGCAAAGAGTTGGCGGCTGTTTCCAGTACCATAGCAACGATATTTAGATTATGCGCCCTTTAATTGAAAAGCCTGTTGAAACCATTGTGCAAAGCCATCTATAGCCTGGCTCCGCGCATCAAGATAGCCCATCTCAACCGCCAGGCCGAGCGGCCTCCCTGGGTCTGCCTGCCAGGAAAGCCAGGTATGCAAGAGGGCTTTCTGTCTTTTTATCGGGGAGAATCTGGCCAATCCTTCGGATTCGAGGTTTTGGATTGTTTCCTCAGCATACCGCCACAGGCGGTCGTCACTGGGAACCATTCCGGCGACAAAATGCTCCAGGTAGCCGGTCGATTGATTGTCCGGCATGATCCAAATACCAATTATGGGGAGGTTTTCCCCCGTGATGACTACGCCATTGGCTTCCAATGATGTCTTTGCGACAACTTCTTCCGGCACTTTTTCAAGCAAGATGTTGCTGATAGCCTGCCACCGGGCAGATGCGCCTGTTTCATTAGCATCTACCACCAGGCCAATATTGGTCAGGCTGGAATTGTCCAAGGCTTCCTGTAGAGCAACAAGGGCTTTATCGTACCCTCCTGCCATTAGTACAAACTCATCGCGGAATTTGACCGGATTGGCATATCCCTCTGGCGGTGGAAGGCCGCGTTTCTTCAACAGGTTTGCCAACACAATAGCATCCTTGCCCTCTACGATTAATTGTTGCGCCATGCTTTCAGCGAATTTCGAGGTTTAACTCCATAGCGCTTTCCAACCGGCCAGTAGGATAGAGAATCGCCTCTATTTTCCCTTCCAGGCTGAATTGAAGCCTAAGAAAGAAGGCCTCTTCTTTGTTCTCGGGGCGAGATGCGACATAGTAAAAAGCGCGTAGGGTATCTTCGCTATGGGTGGTGGCAAAAACCTGGATATCCCATTGTTTTGCGTAATCAAATACCAGCTCCCACATCTTTTCCTGAACAGAATAATGCAGGCCAGCTTCAAATTCATCAATGAGCAGGATTTTGCCTTTTGCGTTGACCAGGGCGAGGGCAAGGGTTAGGATTCGCCGGACCCCGTCGCCAAGGCTTTGGAGCGGAATGGGATTGGGGATATCTTTCAGCCGGACTTTAGTCTGGTACTCTTTTACATCCAGCCGTACCAGGGTAGGCTCTACGGTTTGCTGGAGGATTTTTACCACATCGTCTTCCAGTTCGGTCAGGACGATGTTTTCCCAAAGCCCTTCCAGCGGGAGGCTGTTGCCCATAAAGGGAACGTAGACAGCCCTGTCGTTGGGGTGGTCAGGAGTGATGTTTGCGCCAAGGTTAGCCTTTTGGCCGCCCGGGCCGGTTACCTGATATTGGGCATCTCCATGTTTGCCGGTGCTTTTATTAATTGTTAGCTCGTTTAGCTTGATCTTTGCATAAGGCTTGTCGTTTTCCCTATCTAGCCCCTTACGGTTAAAAAGCCCATCATAAGAAGAAGGGCGAGCCAATGTGAATTCTCCCCTTTGTTTCAATATGTGGTTGATTACTGTATTGTCGCCTTCGGCCGCCAGGATGCGCAGCGCTTCCAGCAATGCAGTCTTCCCGGTATTGTTCTTGCCAGCTATTAAATTGACCCGCCTTAATCCTTCCAGTTGCAGGCTTTGGAAGGGGCGGTAGTTTATAATGGCTAGTTCAGTCAACATGCAAACCTGATAGTTTTTTCTAAAGTTAACGCATTTATTCGGTTTTTGCTGTCTATTTGGAACCTAAACTGTCAAATCAGGCATCTCTCAACCGCAGCTGATGCGCTGCCCCTCAACCCGCTCCCTTCTCCAGCCTCTTCTGCAATTTGATTTCCTCCACCTCGCGCTTCAGTTCCCTCGAAAGCTCCTCTTCCGTCGGCAGGTAGAGCATGTATTTGGAGGCGAAGAGCTGGCGGCTGTTTTCCAGCACGGAATAGCGCGCGGTGGTTTCGTTTTTCTCCGAGCAGAGGATGATGCCGATGGTAGGGTTGTCGCCTTGTGGTTTGAAGTGGCCCTCCCAGTACCGCACATAGAAGTCGAGCTGGCCGATGTCCTGGTAGTTCAGCTTCCCTACTTTTAGGTCGATCAGGACGAAGCATTTGAGCCAGTAATTGTAGAATACCAGGTCGATATAGTAGGCGTCGCCTTCCGCCATGATGCGTTTTTGGCGGGCTACGAAGGAAAAACCTTTGCCCAGTTCGAGCAGGAATTCCTGGAGCTTGTCCATCAGGGCGGCCTCCAGCTCTTTTTCCAGGTAGCTCCTGCTCTCTTTGAGTTGCAGGAATTCTAAGACGTAGGGGTCGCGCAGCACGTCTTCGGGTTGAACGGCAATGGCCTTTTCTTCCGCTTCCTCAACAACTGGCTTTTTATCCTGGCTGGCCAGCAGGCGCTCATAATAAAAGCTGTTGATCTGCCGCTCCAGGGTGCGGGTACTCCAATGGCTGTCGACAGCTTCCTGTAAGTAGAAATCCCGGCCGCGTTCGTTGGCTACGCGCATGAGCAGGCGGTAATGGGTCCAGCTTAATTCGAGACGCAGTGCGTCTCGAATTGGAAAGGCCTGGTAAAACTGGCGCATTTTCCGCAGGTTAGTTTCATCGAAGCCCTTTCCAAATTCGGCAGATAGCTGCTCCGCCAACTGCGGAATGAGTTTATCTCCATAGGTTGCCCGTTCTTTTCCTTCCTGCTCTTCCTCCACGATCATCCGGCCAATCTGCCAGTATGTTTCTACCATGACCGTATTGACGGCGGTAACTACTTTTCTCCGGGCGAGCTGTATCGCTTGCCGGATATTCTCGTAGAATTCGGTATGGCTCAGGTTTTTGCTCATGGCTCAGGTTTCTTGCTCAACTTCGGCGGCCGCTTTTATTTCACGGCTACCATTCTAACGTTGGACAGCCGGAGGGCTTCGTACACCGTACACAACTCAAGGCCTCCGTTGGCCCCGTACACCCCCGAATCGAGTTCGGGGCAGGCTGTACACAACCCCGGCCCATTCTGTCCAACCTTAGGCGGGTAGCCTATTTCACGCCCTTACCCGCCAGCTCTTCCACCGACGACACTTCGATCCCGTTTTTCCAGAGCTCGTATTCGCTCAGGTCGATCCGGTCGTTCCAGATCACGCCGTAGCCACCGCCGCCGGCGTGCGCTTGGTTGAACAGCGCTGCGTCCTGCAAAGGCTGAAAAGGGGGCGATTGCAGTTTTTCCTTCATAGAATAAATCTTGATGATGCCGTTGTCGAAGATGATGAAGAGGCGGTAATCGGAAAGGGGTTCGATATATTTAATGGTAGGATAAGTTTCCATGCTGTTGTTTTATTCTATTTCGTGAATATCCTGGGTGTCCCACATCTTTTTCAGCTTCTTTTTTCGAGGCTTTGCCCATTTTGACAACTTTTTTTGATCCTTGCTGGACAAGTTGCCCTTGAACATTTTCGAATCGTCTATTTTGAATAACCCGTTTTTCTCGTCATTCGTTGCATGAAAGTGGGGCGGCGGATGGTCGCCGAAGAACATGCGCAGGATAATTCCCTTTATTTTTCCGATAATGGGCATAAGCTTATTCTTTTTATTTCAATAAATGCGCGATTGTATGGATTTTATTTGATTTATAAAACAATATTCTTGTTTTTTAGCATAAAGGGTTGTTTTTAGCTTTTGGGGTGAACAAATCCCTCACCCCTCCTCCAGCCTCAGCCTCCCCACCAGCCCCATCAACTCCTTGAAACACCGCCCGGTCAGCACCGCGTCTTCCAGTGCGCTGTGGTCCTCCGTTTCCCGCTCCAGGCCGAAGTAGCCGGCGATGGCCGTCAGGCTCTGGCGGGTGGGCACGGCCAGGCCTGCCTCCCGGAAGCGGGGGAAGAGGGCGTGGGTGAGGGATTGCATGTCCAACATGCGGTAGCTGAACGGCCAGCGCCGGTTGATGATGCCGTAGGCCGAGCGCAGGAAGGCGAAATCGTTGACGATGCCCAGCCCGGCGATCATGGTGTGTTTGAGCAGGCGCGTGTTGTCGAACGGGTCGGGCCGAAGGTTGCGCAGGCCAAGGATCCACTCCTCGAAAGCGGGCAGGACGTCGTCGAGCACCGGGGCGTCCCGCAATTCCTCCAGCGTCAGGCCGTGTACCTCGGCGGAGGGCTTCGAAAATGCCTCTTCGTTCTCCGGATAGATGTACGACTGGTACCGCCCCATCTCCTTCCATGCTTCGGTATACAGCACCGCCCCAATCTCTATGATGTCGTGGTAGGACGGGTCGTCGCCCGACATTTCCAGGTCTATGACGAGGTACTCCATTGTTTTTGGGCTAAAATACGATGGCCGGGATAAATTCCAACCCTTTGATCCAACATTTCCCGCCCCGGTGCCGTTTATGCCTGTAATTTACTTATTTGAAAAATATATATTTGATTTAATTTAATTGCTGGCAAAGCAAGGATTGCAAAACTCTATTCTATGAAACCGATTATACTGCTATTCGCGGGGCTGATAGCCCTGCCTTTCCCCTTGTACGCCCAACTGGATGAATACGTGCCGCCCGCGCCGGCCTGCGAACTGCCGCCTGCTCCCTTTGAAGGCTACCTCTACGTTCCGCCGCCGTTAGCGCCGGCTCAGCTGTCGGCCCGGCAGTTGTCTGTGGTCAACGTCAACTTCCTTGGGGCGGGAGAAACGTTGTTTGGCAACACCTGCGCCGCCTGGCCCGCCAATGCGCAGGCGGCCATGAACCACGCCGCTTCCATCTGGGGCAACCTGGTCAGTTCGCCTTACGCCATCAATATCGACGCCTGCTGGGCCCAGGGCATGGCCAGCGGCGTGCTGGGGGCGGCCGGGGCGGCCAGCTACCTGCTCCTGACCAACAACCTGACGATGGAAACGACCTGGTATCCGGCGGCCCTTGCGGAGGCGCTGCTCAATGACCCAATGGAGTTCAGCACGGAAATCCGTGCCATTTTTAATGCCGGCCGCAGCGACTGGTACTTCGGGACCGACGGCGCCGTGCCCTCCAACCAGGTCGACTTCGTCACCGTCGCCCTCCACGAGCTGGGGCACGGGCTGGGCTTTGCCGGGTTTCATGCCATCGACGACGGAATGGTCGACGCCGAATGCCAGGGTCTGGCCGGCGAAGGCTGCTACGGCTCCGATGTCAACGGCACCTGGTATCCCGATATCTACACGCGGCAGGTGGAAAATACCGCTGGAACCCCTTTAACCAGCCTCAGCAACCCTTCTTTGACGATTGCCAGCCTGCTCACCTCCGGGGAAGGCGTCAGCGGACAGCTTTACCTGAGCGGCTCCTCCCTGCT
Organism: Phaeodactylibacter sp.; assembly: GCA_024102975.1. Lineage (GTDB taxonomy): Bacteria > Bacteroidota > Bacteroidia > Chitinophagales > Saprospiraceae > JACJXW01. The sequence continues at coordinate 6,973 of JAGFJD010000655.1, forward strand.
TTCTGCCAATGGCGGCGCTCCGGCTCGTTTATACACTCCAAACACTTACAAACCCGGCTCTACCTACAGCCATTTCGACCTCAGCACCTTCGGGAGCGAGCTGATGAAGCCGGTGCTGAGTTACGGCCAGGCGATTCATGACCCAGGCCTGTCGGTCAACCTGCTGGAAAGCCTGGGGTGGACGATCGATTTTTCCGCCCTGCCGGTCACCTGGGTAGCCTTCGAAGCCAGAGAGGGCAAAGAAGGCATTTCATTGCATTGGGAAACCGGCGCCGAACAAAACAACGCCGGTTTTGAAGTGCAGCGCTCCCGCGACGGCATCGACTGGGAAACACTCGGCTTCGTGCCGGGAAAAGGCACAGGCGCCGTTTATGAATTCCGGGACGCCTGGCCGTTCGCCGGCCTGAACTACTACCGCCTGCAGCAAGTGGATTTTGACGGGAAAACCGACCTGTCCCGGATGGCCGTGGCTTATTACGACAGCAGGGAAGAGGCGGAGATCGGCATTTTCCCCAATCCGGCAAAGGAGCGCCTGACCGTGGCTCATGCCGGCTTTTCCGAACCGCTGCCGGTCGTCATTACCGACATGCTGGGCCAGATGCAGTACCGCGGCGTCATGCGGTCCTCCCGGGAACACATAGCTCTGGAACACCTGCCCGCCGGCACGTACTGGATAAGGGTGGGGGAGGAGCTGCCGCTGCCCTTTGTGAAGCTGTGAATGGCCGGGGAACTGGATGGTTTCATGGTTTCATGGTTTCATGGTTCCATTGTTTCATGGGTTCGCAGAACAATAGAACCATGAAACAGTGGAACCATGAAAAAACCCTGTCTTTTCCGTGCAAACAACAGCTGGAAAGGCTAAATTTGCAGCGCTTGAAAAATAGAAAAAATGAGGCAGTCCGTCTAAGGTGCGACAGCCCCGTACATCGTACACATAAGGGGTCCTGTTGTGTCCGTTCACCGTACACGCCCCCGATCCATTCTGTCCAGCTTTTGACGGGCCGCCAAAAAACGTTGTAGATATGGGACGTGCTTTTGAATACCGCAAAGCCAGAAAGATGAAGCGCTGGGCCAGCATGGCCAAGGCCTTTACCCGCATCGGCCGGGAAATCTCCATTGCCGTAAAGGAAGGCGGCCCGGAGCCGGATTACAACCCCCGCCTGCGCCTCGCCATGCAGAACGCCAAGGTGGCCAACATGCCCAAGGCCAACGTCGAGAACGCCATCAAAAAGGCAGTATCGAAAGACGCGGAAGATTACCAGGAGATCGTCTATGAGGGCTATGCCCCCCACGGCGTTGCCCTGATCGTGGAAACGGCCACCAACAACCCAACCCGAACGGTGGCCAACGTGCGCCACATCTTCTCCAAATACGGCGGCAACCTGGGCACCTCCGGCTCGGTAGACTATATGTTTACCCGCAAGGCCATCTTCAAGATCGACGCCGCCGGCCAGGACCGGGAAGAGCTGGAACTCGAACTGATCGACCACGGCCTGGAAGAACTCAGCCTGGAAGACGGCCTGCTCGTCCTGCAATGCGCCTTCGAGGACTTCGGAAACCTACAGAAAGGCCTGGAAGAACGCGGGCTGGAGGTAAAAGAATCCGAACTGGTCCGCCTGCCCGGCCACACCAAGGAACTCTCCGACGAAGAAGTAGAGGACGTCATCAAGCTCATCGACCGGATGGAAGAGGATGAGGACGTGGTGAATGTTTTCCATAATATGGAGTGAGTGGGGGTGCAATCTGTTGATGATCAAACCTCTGTATTTCTTCGCCTTGAGGGAGGAAAAAATATCGCGGACTATTGCAGTGAGCGAATAAGAAAAAAAGGCTATGAAACTGACGACATGGTATGATGGCGCCACCGTAAAAGGACAGAGTTATGCGGGCAACCGCATCCGGCTCTGTGAGTCCAGGGAAGAGGGGTTTCAGTACGAAAACACGGGCTTATCCGTCAAATTTCACCTTCGCGGACTGGAACATTATGCAATTGACGGAAGTCGCCATCAGGTGCATGCTTCGGAATGGCTGCTCGTCGAGGAAGGGCAGCAGGTGGAATATGAATCGCTTGGAAGAGAGGGATCTGCTGCCTGGTGCATCTATTTCGACCGGCGGCTTGTAAATGATACCTGGAACACCCTGACTGGCGGTGAAGCCGCGTTGGACGCCGGAGAGGCTGAAAATTGGGGTGGGCTGTTTTTTTCCCAGCGGGTGTTCAACCTCAAACGCCCAGATGGGGCAGGGCTTTGGTTGAAGAACAATTTCGCCAAGCCGAAGCTGCTCTCTCAAATGTTGGAATTTTTACAGGAAGAAGTATTCTTCGAATTGCTGGAACGGATTCTTGCCAGCCAGATATTATTTATCTCCGAGTACCAGCGCCTGCCATTCCGGAAATTGTCTACCCGAAAGGAACTTTACCGCCGCCTGTCGCTGGCAAAAGATTTTTTGGAGGATAACGTCGGCAATACCGTATCTCTGGAAAAAGTATCCCGGGAGGCCGCCTTGTCCCGTTGCCACCTGATCCGCTCCTTCAAAAAAGCCTACAGAGTCAGCCCGTATCAATATCTGCTTGGGCTCAGGATGAAAAAAGCCGGCCGGTTATTGCGGCTGAAAGGCCTATCCGTCACTGAAATTGCCGCAGAATGCGGATATGAAGACCTTAATTCTTTCGACAAGGCCTTCAGGAATTATTATGGCAAGGCGCCCACTGACATGCGCAAGGAAGGCCCTTTTTCCTGATTGGGAAAATACAGGTCATTTTACCAGCTGTTCTGCTGCCTTTAATACTCCGTTTTCGAAAATCAACAATACATACAGCCCCCTGGGCAGGTTGCCTATTGCCAACTGAGCAGCATCTGCTGTTGCTCCGGCTTCCTTTTTAAGTATGCTCTGTCCGGTTGCGTCCAGCAGATGCAGGTCGTACTGGCCAGGCACCGGCATTTCTACAGACAACTGGTCATTCGCCGGGTTGGGGAAAATGGAAAATGCGGGTTGTGGGGCCTCGCCGGCCTGGCTGGGATATTGGTAATCCACAACGATGGGCAAGGGATTTTCGGGGTGGCAGGCATTGTGGAACATCAGCAGCGTATCGCTTCCTCCCATCGGTTCGATAACCAGGGTTAGGGCACCGGAGTCCAGGAACGGGATCGTTGGGGGGGCTGCAAAGGTTGCCAGGCTTCCGCCAGTGCTTTCTACAGAGGTAACCTCAAGAGACGCTGTGCCGGTATTCAGCACATTCAGGCTGAGGCGGGCCTGCCCGTCCTCGCTAACCGATGCTTCATATTGGCGCCGGAAGAGATAGGCCCCGGCTTGTGCAAGTACGGGCAGCAGGCCGGGGCCGCCGCCGCCATACGCGCCTTGTTGCCTGCCGTCGGGATACAAGGAAGGCGAGCCGGGAGCAAGAGTTAAGCTCCCGGGCGTAAGCAAAGGGTCTCCGTTTATATTGCCGGGCCATGTATTTCCTTCAATGTTGTTCTGCGAAAGCAGCACACCCGGAGAATTGATGAGAAAAACCTGCCCCCCCAGCGACTGCTCGTTGTGCCAGATGATATTGCTCCGGATGGTGCCGGAAGAATTCCACAGGAGCATGCCCGCGCCCCGCCCGCTTCCCGGCAGGCTGTTGCCCCGGGAAATATTGCCCGCGATGGTATTGTGTTCAATTTCAGCCGTTCCGCCGAAAATGAGGATGGTGGCTCCGTAGGCAGCCCCGACTTCGAACGGCTCGGCAATATTGTTGAAAACGATGTTGTTGCGAAAGGAAAGGTTGGTGTGGTTTGTGATCAGGGCCGAGCCATAGCCGCCGAAATTGCAGGCGATGATGTTTCCTTCCACGACAGGCGCTCCGCCTGAAGTATGCATGGCCGCACCTCCCGCGTTGATGAAATTGGGGCCCTGCCGCCGAACCCTGTTTTCAGTGATGACATTTTTGCGGCACAGCCAACGTGGCGGCTATAACCCATACCGGAACCAGGAACAGCGGAATCGCGATGATAAGTTTCATTTTTTCTTGGCAATTTCTGAAAAGCACAAGCCCCGGGTTAGGAAAAAATTGACCGCTTGCAGCTCTTTTGCCAAAAAACAAAAAACCCTCCCCTCTACCGGTGAGACAAAAACAAAAACACATTACCCTGTACAGCCCTTGCTGTATCCGCTAGGAAGGATGGTATTAGGAGGGGAGGGCGAATCAATTCAAATCATAGATGTCGGTTTTGCGTTAAAAAAGCCCACCCCCTCTGCCGGTATACGACGCTCCGTTCCCGCACAAGTCCGGTTGTGCAGGTCCCAAGTTGGCAGAGCGGGGAGGGCAATTTTTGAATGCCGCAAAGACGAATTGCAGCTTTTGGTTTTTACTTGCGCATCTGAGCTTGCTTTGTAAGTATGAGGCAAATATAGGGGAATTTCATTGTTTTTTACAAATTAAATCCTTTAAATTTTAGTCTAAAGTTAAAAAAAATAACAAAATATACGTCTTTTGGGAAGATGTCGATTGATTAAGGTTTTTTGTCAAGTTTTGTCTTAGCGGGCAAGTGAGCGGGTTCTGGCCTTTGATTGAATATCCGAAACCGGCGATTTAAATTATACTGACCCGGCCATTTTAAATTCTTTCCCCCTCTCACGCATAATTTTTTCAAATATATTCGTTATATATCCGGCAACTGAGCAGCTGGCCTTCCGGCGGAAACCTATTCCCAACATTTGTTCCCCCCATTGACTGCCCCGCCGCCGCTGCCGGCGCCAATACACGGACGATCTTGTTGAACGGGTAACCCCTCTTAAAAAACATGTTGACTGGCTATGGGCCGCCACCCCGTTGCTGGCATTAGCCGACGGCATTTTTGTGTCCGGTCAGGCCTGCCTGCAGCGCAGGGAGTGTTCGAAGTTCGGTGTTTAATGTTCAAGGCCATCCTTGATAATCCGTCATTTGTAATTGTAGCAACACATTTTTTTGAACAATGCCGCAGCGCACAGGGCCTGGGTTGCCAAACAACGAACAACGGACAACAAACAACAAGCTACACCCCGGGCAAAGCCGAGGCTGGCAATAACCAATTTCACCCCGAGCGAGTCGAGGGGAACCAATAACCATCCCCCTTCCCGTTCATTCCCCCAAAACGGAAACAACTGGCAGCGATCCCCGTAAAACCCGATATGCCAAAAGAAAACCATACGAAAAATAGTAATTCCAAAAACTAAAAAATTGTTAGAGATGAAAGGTAAGCACGCAATCCCCACACTGTTGATCCTGTTATTTGCCGGCGCTGCCGCCTTTGCCCAGCGGCCGGCGCTGGAGGGCGAGGTTCTCCTGCACAACAGCCGGCAGCGCACCGGCCAGCTGTCCTACGTCGAGGGCGCCCTGGTGAGCGCTCCGTTCACCACCACGCAGTCCACCAACCGCAAGGGCCGGTTCAAACTGGAGTTTGCCGGCGCCGACGGCGGGAATTTCATTGTCGTTAACGTTGAAAAGCCAGGGCTGTCCGCCGTCAACTTCCTGGACCTGCAAGGCATTGCCATCGGCCGGGAAGCGCCCCTGCAGATATTCCTGGCGGAAGAAAGCCAGATCGAACAGGCGCGGGCGGACCTGCTGCGCGCCGCTGAGCGGGCGCTCAATAGCCGGTACGAAACCCTGGCCGCCGGCCTGCGCCGCGGCGGAGCAGAGGGACAGGCCGCCCGGGCCGGGCTCGAAAAACAGTTCAACCGGGAGTTCGCGGGCTATGCCGAAGCAGAGCAGGCGCTGCGGCAGCAAAGGGAAGAACTGAAATGGCGGCTGCCGGAAATGGCGGAAAAACTGGCAAGGGTAAACCTCGATTTTGCATCCGCCCCCTTCCAGCGGGCCTATGAGCACTTCCTGCGCGGCGAAATGGAAGAGGCCGCCGCTGCCCTCGGCGGCCCCGAATTGGAGAAAGGCGCCGAAATGGCGCGCCTCGCCCTGCAGGAACTGGACAACCGGGGGAAAACGAAACAGGCCTTCGAGGCACGGGAAAGCGTACAGCAATTTGCCGGCAACTACTGGCTCCAGGGGCTGGCCCGCCTGCTGCTCTTCGAGTACCAGGAAGCGCTGGAAGCCCACCGCAAAGCAGCCTTCCTGCTCGAAAAGGCGGGAGAGGAAAAGCAACTCGCCCTGTCGGAAGCTTACGGCGACGTGGCGCTGGGCTACCTGCTCACGGGGGAGCACAACAACGCCCTCTACTACCAGCAGATGAACGTAAAAATCAAAGAACGCCTGCTGGAAAGCGGCACTGCCGCCATGGCCCCGGCATGGTCCCTCCTGGCGGAGGCCTGCCGGAACCTGGAAGAATACCAGCTGGCCCTGGAAGCACAGCAAAAAGCTCTGGCCATCCAACGCCAAAGCCTGGCGCCCGGCCATCCTTCTTTCGCCGCTTCCCACGCCGGGCTGGCGGCCATCTACCGGGGCATGGGCGAGTACGGAATGGCCCTGGAAGCCCAGCAGGAACTGGTATCCATTCAGGAGCAGGCGCTGCCCCCCAACCATCCCGACATCGCACGTTCCTACGAAGGCCTGGCGGCCATCTTCCTGGAGGAAGGGGCCTACCTGAAAGCGCTGGAAGCCCAGCTGCAGGCCATCTTTATCCTGGAACGGACCCTGGCACCCGGCCACCCCGACATCGTCCGGTCGTACGACGGCCTGGCACTGGCCTATCTGAAGCTCGGCGACTACCAGGAGGCACTGCAGATTCGCCGGAAAGCCATCTCCATACAGGAGCGGGCCCTGCCCGCCGGCCATCCCGGCATCGCAGCCTCCTACCACGAAATGGCTTCTACCTTTTACTTCCTGAGCCGGCTCGACAGCGCCCTGGCCTACGAACATAAGGCCTACGACATCCTGAAAGCACAACTGCCGGCCGGCGACGCCCAGCTGCAGACCCTGGAGTCTTCCTTTGCTTTCCTGTATACTACCCGGGGAGAACGGCGGCAAGCCGCCGGCCTGCACGAGGCGGCGGTCGAAGACCTGCGCAAAGCGCTGGAGTTCCGCCCCGACAGCGAGGAGGCCAAACGGCGGATTCGCCAGATGGAAGCGGGACAGGGTAGCCAGAAAAAAAATACGCACGAAGCCGTGGCCGTCAACCGCAAAGGAACTGCCGGCGACCGGGCTTCCAACCCGGGCTCTCCTGAACGCAAAACGGCCGCCCCCGGAACCAGCCTCGGCTTTTTCCGCCTTACCCAGGCGACCAGCTTCCGGGAAGGGCCCGGATCCTCCGCCAAAGTGCTGAAACGGCTGGCGGCGGGCGACCAGGTGGAGGTCGTCGAAAAGACGAGCTACTACTGGTGGAAGGCCGTCGACAATGGACGGGTAGGCTATGTCAAGGCGTTGTTGCTGGAAGCGGCGAGGTAGGGCTTTGCCGCCAAAAGCAGGCCTGTAGCCCTGAAAATACCTCGGCCGCAGGTCATGTTTCAGCTGGCCCGCCGGCATGTATTTCGCGAATTTGGCCTCAAAAAGGCCAAATTCGCATATCTCTTTCCGCATTAAGCCCGCATTAAGCGAAATTTCACTGCCATTAAGCCACCCTTTACCCGTTATTTAGCCGCCATTAATTCGCCGGGCCTTCCTTTGTCGCAGATTCCTGGCCAGAACAAATTTACCAATGAGAAAATCACATTAACCCCGGCGCCGATACCGGAAACTACGCCAGGAACCCCCGGCAGAGGCGCTTTGAAAACCAAATCCTTATGTTAACAGTAGAAAATGTCATTCCCAAGAGCATGTTCGCGGTCAGCGGCAACGTCCACCTGCACGAAAGCGCTTCTACCCAGGACCTGCCCGCCGCTCCTCCGGTCAACATCGTACAACGCGACCAGAACGTCTACGTCCACTTCGTATGGCAGCAGGCCGGCTGGCTCGGCAAAATGCTGTCTTCCAGCTGCCGCTGGGAAGCCCGCGTTTACCTGGAGCAGATGGGCGCCGGCGAGGTAGCCAATCCCGCCCCCGTCAATATTTCCTTCAAGCGGGCCGGTGCCGCTTCCTACAACGGCGTCATCACCCTGCCGGCCTATTCCCTGCCGCAGGGCGCCTATAAGGTGGTCGCCACCCTGATGCTGCACGGCCCGCTGGGCCCCACCCCGATCTCCGCTTTTGAAGAGGTCGGCCTGCTTCAGGTGTACGAAGACTAAACGGCAATATGGTTCCGTTAGCGTAAAACAGCAAAGGGGCTGCCGCCGGCAGCCCCTTTCTCTTTCCAGGATCTTCCAAAAAACTCAGATGCCAGGTAACATGCGCCGGTCTCGCCGTATTAATCCGGGTGGGAACCATAGTTATTGCCGAATGTAAACAGAACCCCCATGTTACCCCCTAAAATCGTCCTTTTGATAGGCAATAGAGGCGAAAACGTACAATCGATAAAACGATCCCTCTCTGCACAGTACCAGGTCATTCTCTTCAGCAAAGTAGAACCGGAGCTGAGCTGGTTCAATCCCATCGCGGTGATCCTGCATCAGAACGGCGGCCCGGCGGAGGAGGTGGTGCTGCAGCTGCGCCAGTTGAAACAGCTCAAGCCACAGGTGCCGGTGTTGCTCTGCCGATCCGGAAAAGAGGCTTTCGGCGGGCGGGAATGCCCGCCGGGGTTTAACGCTTCGCTGGCTTTACCGGGCGACCTGCGGCGGCTCCACGAGCTGTTGCCGGAACTGGAGAAGCGGCGCCTCGGCCTTGCCCGGCACCTTCAGCTGGCCTGGCAGGCGATGGCCCGTTCTTTTTCCCTTTCAGCTGCTGAGCCGGCACCGCCCCCCTTGCCGGCCGCCGAGGCTCAGCCTGCCGGCCAGGGGTTGTACGCCCGCCTGCTCGGCGCCTTCGAACTCCAGGCCGGCGGCCGCACCCTCCCTCCGATCCGGAGCGAGGTCAACCGCGCAATGCTGGCCTATCTGATCTGCAACGGCCCGGAACGCATACTGCGCCACAGGATCATCGAAGGCTTCTGGCCGGAAAGCGCGGAGGAGTCCGCCCGCAATTGCCTCAACGTCGCCATCAGCAGCGTTCGGCGCTTCTGGAAGGAGAACGGAACGGGCCAACTGGAGATCATTTGCCGGGATAATGCCTACTTCCTCCAGGCACCGGGGCCGGTGAACAGCGATGTAAAAACCTTCCTCCGGTTATGGGAACGCGCCAGGTCGCTGGAACGCGCCGGGCGGATGGACGAGGCGCTGCATGCTTGCCGCCGGGCCTGTGAGCTGTATTCGGGAGACTTCCTGGAAAGCGTAACCCGGAACATCGAATGGGTGGAGTCTACCCGCAGCAAACTGAAAGAAACCTACCTCTCTGCCCTCGACCGCATGGCTGTGCTTTTAATGGAACGGGCATTGTATCAGGAAGCAGAAGACACCTGCCGGAAGATTCTCGACATCGACGACTGCATCGAAGGGGCGCACCGCCATCTGATGCTGGTTTATTGCCATACGCAGCAACACAGCAAGGCTCTTCGTCAGTATGCCTGGTGCTGCCAGGCCCTGAAGGAAAAACTCGGCGCCGGGCCTTTTCCGGAGACGGAAGCCTTGTACCGCAGGATCGTCAGCGGGTGCCTTTAATTTTGGTAAGCTTAGAGGGTTTGCGTAATTTTCCGGCACCTTAGTGGTGATTAAAGAAGATTCCATGGTCAAGCTCTCCAACTTTCATCAACTCCTGGGCATCATCGGCGCCGGCGTCCGTCATCACTATATCGAGGCGGCGGGCATCCGCACATCCTTCCTGGAAGCCGGGGCAGGGCCCGCCCTGGTGCTGCTGCACGGTGCCGGCGGCGGTGCCGTCACCTGGTATAAAGTTATCGCCCCCCTGACGCGCCGCCACCGGGTGATCGCTTTCGACCGCCCGGGCTACGGAGAATCGGAAAAACCCAGCGCTCCTTACGATAAACCGTTCAATACCAACTGGCTGCGCCATGCTACAGAGCGCCTGGGCCTGCAGCGGTTCTCCCTGATCGGCAACTCGGAGGGCGGCTCCGCCGGCATCCACTATTCACTGAACCATCCGGAACAACTGGAAAAACTGATCCTGGTCGGCTCTGCCGGGCTGGGCGACAACTGGAACAAGGCCATCATCCTGAAAATGGCCCTCTACAAACTGTTCCCTTCTCCCATCTGGGGCGAGCTGCTGGGCCGCAACGTCATGCAGAACCCGGACGACGCCCACCCGGCCTGGCATGATTATTCCATCGACGTGTTGAAGAGCAAAGGCGGGCGCCGGGCTTTCTTCCAGGGGCGCGGCAGGGCTGTCATCACCTACACCGACGAGGAATTGCAGGCAGTGGCTACGCCAACCTTGCTGATCTGGGGCGAAGACGAGGCCTTCTTCCCGGTCTCCCACGGCGAACGGGCGGCACAGCTGATCCCCGGTGCCCGGCTGGAGGTCATCCCCGGCGCGGGGCACCTGCCGTTTATGGAGAAACCGGAGGTTTTTTGTGGGTTGGTGGAGGGGTTTTTGGGGAGTTAACCAGGGTTATTGGCCAGGGTGGAGGCGGTTGTGGTTATTGGTTATTACCGGTTCCGGGGTCAGGGCAAATATACTAGGCGCGGTCACCAGAGGTGAAAAGTTGGAGAGTACCTATCTTTGTTGGTGACCAAACCCACAAAATATGTACTCTCCGATAATCAGCGAAGCTGACTATGAACATGCAAGGTACTACAA
>JAGFJD010000656.1 GCA_024102975.1 Phaeodactylibacter sp.
GGGCTTCGACAACAGCCCAAATTGAAACCAACTGCCCCGGCTCAATGAGCCCGACGGCCCGGGGTTCCGAGCTGCCTGAGGCTTGCATACAGGGGCGTCAGGGAGTTCTCCGACAGGCTGCTAGGGCATTTTGAGCAGATCGTCACCAAGAACGGCTTTGTCCGAAAGTTCTACGAAACCATCAAAACAGGGACCGCCGATGGCATCATCGACCGCATTTTCATCACTGGTGTTACGCCATTGACGATGGACAGCCTGACATCGGGCTTCAACATCGGCAGCCACCTGAGCCTGGACTGGGATTTGCAGGCCATGCTGGGCTTTGCCGAGGAAGAAGTAGCCGGCCTGATGAAGGCAGTCGGAGCGCAGGAAAAAGATTTGCCGGAAGTCATGAGCCAGGTCCGGAACTGGTACAACGGCTACCATTTTTCTACCCGGCCTATGAATGGCGGGTTGTACAACCCGGACATGGTGCTTTACTTCGCCAAGCATTACCAGCGCTACCAAAGCGCGCCGGAGGAAATGCTGGACACCAATATCGCTTCGGATTATGGGAAAATCCGCAACCTGTTTAGCCTGGGCGGGCTGGAATTCGAGAGCTTTCAGGTATTGGAGCGCTTGTTGGGTGAAGAAGAAATAAGCATCCGCATCACGCCGGAGTTTAGTTTCGCCAAAACCTTTGCCGTTGATGATTTTATCAGTTTGCTGTATTATATGGGCCTGCTCACCATCAAAGGAAAGCGGCTGAGCCTGGCCACCCTCGGCATTCCCAACGAGGTGATCCGGAAACTCTATTTTGATTATTTTGCCAGCATTGTCCATAGTTAGAGAGCCTCAGAGCCTGGCTGGTGGTGTTTGTGGGGGCGGAGCTGAGGTGTTTGGAGGAGGTTAGCAAAGCATGAAAGGTTTTCAGCTGTTGTAATGCGGGTGGAAAAAATTTTACATCCTTTTAAACTGACTTATTTGAAAAGCTTCATCCCCGATTTCGATTCATATAGTAAATTTACTACGCCATGAACTGAACCAGGGGATTTTTGCATGATCAGATTTGATATGTTTTTATTGAATCTAAGTTTTAGTGCCAAAAAAAGTTTTTCCATTTCGGCATCGCTGTCAATAAAGTCTTTAAGAGATTGGCGAACAATGGTAGTCAAAATACCCCTAAAATAAGTCACATCTTCTTGCGTTACCCACTGATAAGCCAATCCATTGTTTGGCCTCTGTCGCTCTTGATAAATCTCGTTCATTTCTGTTATCAGATTGGAAAAACCTATTGAGTTAATCCGACTTAGCGAAAAAAAATCTGCTGATCGGCAGGCAAGGCTAAATACCTTCTTGTTTTGAAGAATTGAGATTTGATCTTTGCTAATCAAGGTTTGCCTTGAAAAAGTTGGACTACAAGACCCTAACAAGCCATCACTTCTTCCATGACCGAGGAAAATAACTACATCATTTTTGGATATACTAGGCGCGGTCACCAGAGGTGAAAAGTTGGAGAGTACCTATCTTTGTTGGTGACCAAACCCACAAAATATGTACTCTCCGATAATCAGCGAAGCTGACTATGAACATGCAAGGTACTACAA
>JAGFJD010000521.1 GCA_024102975.1 Phaeodactylibacter sp.
ATCTGTTGTTGTTTGTTGAAAGGGGACAATACGCGGTGTAAGGCCTTGCTTTCCTTTTCGAGGTTGGGCAGCGGGCGGCTGGAGTTGTTGGCGAAGGTTAGGAAGAAGATGGGTGGTTGTGGCATGGCGTTCTGGGTTGATTTGGTTTAGTTGATAAATTTACTTAAAATTCTTTAATTTCCAGAACCAAAATAAACATAAGACCCCCAGTAAAAAGGATGGGCCCTTTCCTCCCCGCTCTCAATGGCTTCGAGCTGAGCCAACCGCAGCGCCCGGGCCGCTCCCGCTTCCTGCAACCGATCATAAAAGGCGGAGAACAGCTTTGCGCCTGAAGCAGCCTCAATGTCCCACAAGCCGAGGGTGATGCCGGAAGCGCCCTGCGCCATGAACGTTTGGGTAAAGCCGATGATGCCGGCGCCGCGCTGGATGTCCCCTCTCCCCGATTTGCAGGCAGACAATACCACCTGGGCGCCGTCGAATTCCAGGCCGAAGGCCTGCTGTGCATAGAGCGGGCCATCGGTGAGCGCCAGGAAGCTCAGGTCGGGCCGTTCGTTGTCGAAATAGCCGTGGGTGTAAAAATGGACGAGCGCGTATTTTTTGAGGCCTTGGGCTGCGAAGTTAGAAAACGTCGCTTTGTCGTCCCACAGTTCATCGGTGATGGAGAAATTTTTACGGATGTTTTCCGTTTCGACTTCCAGAAAGGATGATGGGAAAGGGCGGAAAATAACAGGCAGATGTTTGTATTCGTCAAACTGCTCTTTAGCAATGACCAAGGCCGTGCTATCTGTTGAAGCAACCCGCTGTCCCGGCTTTCGCTTGTGCCGGACAAAGGCGGTCGCCGACGGATAATAACTTATGGCATGGTGGCGGATCAGGTAATCGTAATCGCTCCAATCTTTTTTCGTGGATTCAGGGACGAGTAGCCCGAACGGAAGGTTGTACAGCTCGGCGTCCGGGCCGATGATCAGCGCCTTGTCGCGGAGCATGCCGCTCCGGAGCAGGGTGTCCAGCAAGGCCTGATGCAAAGCACTGGAAAGAGTTGGGGATTTTTTAGCAGCACCGGTTAACATGCGCATATCGGTGGAGGGGACGCCTTTTTCTGCAGCAAGGATAAAATCTCTCTGGAATTTGGCTATGGTATCCTTTATTGGATCCGCCGGGCCGAGATTGAAAGCTTTAAAGTCCTCTTTAGTGAGGACAAACGCGTGGGCGCGTTGCCCAAAAAAATATTCGACGAATGCTTCGCCGGCTTCCAGCTGGCTTTGGATTTCCTCAACAGAAGGGAGGGTATCAGGACCGACGGATTGGGCCGACAGTATCAGGCTTCTGATCTCCGTGTCGGTGATCTGCAATTCCCGGCGTAGAGAATCAATGACGTGGTAATCTTGTTCGCTCTGAGTGGGATGGCCGGATAGCTCCTCGATTTTATTAAAAAGCAGGGCTCTTCTTTTTTTCAGGGTATCCGGCACCTGCTCGCTGTTGATGCTTCCCAGGGCCAGCAGTTCGTCGAATGTGCGCGATTTGGACTGCTGCACGTACCGGAACGCTTTCCGGGCCTTGCCGAGGGCCAGCGCACATTCTACTGCTCCGATATAACTGTTGTAACGCTGGCCCAGCACCCGGCGCGTGGAATTGAGCCCGATGTCATTGGAAAGTATATCGTTTTCTACCACTGAAATTCCTTGCTCAAAGCGTTCCAATGCTTTTTCCGTCTCGCCTTTTTTCAGATGCACGTACCCCATTTGGGCATATACCTCATTGAGGATGCCATAACGGCGGTTTTTCCTGACGATGGTTTCCGCTTTGGCGTACCATTCCAGGGCCTTATCGCCGTCTCCTTCCAGTTGGTAGCTCAACCCCATCCTGGCCGTCAGGTTGCCTGTAGCCTCCTGGTCGTTGATCTTTCCGGCCAATTCCAGCCCTCTGAGGCTGTAATGCCTGCCCGAATCCGGCTGGTTGGTGCTCAGATAGTAGTTGGCGAAGTAAACATCGCTTAGCATCCTGCGCAAATCCGAATCGGCGGCTTTCGCTATTTCGTGACATTTCAGGAAAAAGTGGAATGCTTCCCCGGAGCGGCTGCGGTCCTGGAAGATGATCTCGCCCAGTACGCCGTACAGCTCGAAGAAGTCCTTCTCCGATCCCTGAATCTCTGCTTGAATGCTTTTGAGAAACTCGATCCCCCCCCGGACGAAGCGTTCCGCATCCTCGTATTCGTTGCGGAGCATGTAGATGTTGGTAGTAGTCAGTATTGCATTGACATAAATCAGGGCTTTGTTGGAATAATCTTTGATATATTCGTCGGTTCCAAAGCGCAGGAATGCCACGTAATCGAAGTTGCGCTGGGCTTTGAGTTCCTCCCAGGCTTTCAAGCTGTACTTCAGGGCAAAGTCAGAGTTGTTTAGCAAGGTATAGGTTACGGAAAGCTGGTTGTAGATCGCGATGAGGAATTGCTGGTATTCCAACCGCTCCAGCATGGCGTAGGCCGCTTGGTAGTAATTTGCTTTTTCCGGCGCGATCCGGTTAGCCAGAGAGTCGATAATGTAGTAGGTGCCTTTGACGACTTTCATCTTGATAGCGGCCTGTCCCATCGCAGCGGTGACAGGCACCGATCCGGATTGTGGGTCGCGCAGGCCTTCCAGCACTTCGTCTTTAAACAGCAACAGGAAATTCAACGCATCCTTGTATTGCCTGGCATTGAGGAGCCGCTGCACCTGAGCAGGCACCTTTTGGTTTAAGATATCTCCTTGAAAAAAGGTGAAAGAAAAATTGTTGGACGGAAAATTAAGCGCATCTTTCATTTCCTCCCTTTTTTCTTTAGGGAAAGAAGTTTTCAAAAAATCCTCGACTGAACCAGAGCGGTTCAGGTAGGCTTTCATTACTTCTGCCAATTGCATTCCTGCTCGGTGGACTTCCAGGGCGCTTGCCGTCTGTCCCATCTGTGCAAAGCTGGTGCCCAGTTGTTGCAGTATCTTGGCCAGCGCTATAAGTTCGAAGTTGTTCCAGACAATCGTGCGCAGCGTCATGTCCGGCGAGAGAGGGTTGACCCGGGTTTTGTCGAACAGGTTTTCCCGGTAGGCATAGATCAGGATGTCTTTCTGTATTTGCTGGTTGCGCGCTGCCCGGCCATACTGGCCGCTGACGAAATGGTTGCGGTTTACCGGTTCGAGCAGGTTGAATACCAAGTAGTGTTTCATCCCCTCGCTTTCGCCTGTCAGGTTGAGGGCCATTTTCATGGTTTGCATCTGCTGCCGGGTGGTTGGATCCTTGACTTGCTGGATGAGGGCGGGGCTTGCAGAAAACAGGGAGTCCACCAGGCGGCTGAGTTCTTGTTGATCGTGCGTCAGGAGGCTGTCGAAAAAGCCGGCGGACAGTTCCGGAGGCTGGGCGCCCCGGGGATAGGGCTGAGCCAGGAGAGCGCCGGCTGTCAGCAGCAGAGAAAGGAAAATGGCTGTAGGTTTCAACATGAGTTGTGCTGGGTTTTGTTAATATTAGCGCTTCCCTTGCAGGCAGCCTAATCTTCTACGTTCAAAGTGATCCGAAAAGAAGAACGGAGCGATTCCACCCCCTTTTGGTTGTGTACGGAAACTTCCACCAGGTTAGTACCCTCGGACAACTGGAGGTAAATGGCGCGGCTCATTTCCCGAATGGAATCCTCCCTCATGCTTTGCCCCTTTATCCCATATTCCGGCACGCCATTTACCCAAACGTTCAGCCGGTCGAGGAGGACAAGCGAATCTTTCGCCGCAATAGCAAAAGCCAATTCCCGCCGGCTCGTTGCCAGGGGGATGCGGTCTCTGTCAACGATGGTTATTTCCGGGACGTGAAGACCGGTATCGATGTCGCTTTCCGAAAAGCCGAGCCGTTCCAGCCGTTTCAGGTAGGCCCGGCAGGAAGTGTTAATGGCCGCTTCGCCTGCCAGCCCCAGCCGGGCCATTACCTTATCGGGGCGGTTAAACTGGAGGTCAAACTGATCGAAGCCATACAACTTCAGGCCCTGCCGCCAGTTGAGCAATCTGGCCGCGTTTTTGGATCCGTAATAATATTTTTCAGGCGTCAGGCAGAGGAAATCTTCGTCCTGGATGCTGATAAAAGTACAAATTTCTTCGTAAGCATGATCCCGGATTGTACAGGTTCCATCCAGGCTGGCGGTTGCCAGCCGTTTGCCGTCGGCGGTGTAAGCCAAATGAGTAATCTCGCCCTGGTGCCCGGCCAGGGTTTTCAACAGCCGGCCGGTTTTCAGGCTCCAGAGGGTGACGGTGTTGTCCATGTTGCCGAGGGCAAACACCTTGCCTTCCGGGTGCATGGCCATGCATTTGGGCCCGCCGTTTTGGCCGAGCCGGCGAAGGATTTTTCCGTCTCTGGCGCGTATGATGGCTCCTGTGTTATCCACGCCCCGGCTAATGGAAACGATAAATTGATCGTCCTGCGAAAAAGCCAGGTCTTGTATCCGGTCTATGCTATCGACGGAAGCCCTTTTTTTGCCTGTTTTGATATCCCATATTTCAAGGTGTTTATTGAGGTCCGCCAGCGCCAGGTATTTTTCGCTGGGAGACAACCGGGCGATGTTGATCCCATTTGCATTCTTGCTGTTTATCGCAACCGAATCTAGTAGCCGGAGTTCCGGAAAGGAAAAAATGCGGAGGATGTTGTCGGCGGAGAGGGCGTACAATTTGTTTTTTTGGGTATTCATCAATACTTTTTGCAGCCCTTCGACGGCCTTGCCGGGAGGTATGCGGGCAGGGCTGGCGTTGGTTTTCCGGAATTCAAACCCGGCTTCGTGCGCAACCATGGCGTATGCCCCATCTCCGGTAAAAAAGGCGTCGATGATTTCTTCCTCTCCTTCGCCAATAGCTGTTATGGTTTCGCTCGTTTCCGCGTCGATCACTTTGGCGGTGCGGAATTGATCCCCCATTAAAAGCAACCGGCTGTCGGGAGAAAACCGGGGCGCCAGGAACGACATAGTTGGGATGATGTGCCTGGGCGCTCCGGTTTGCATATCCCATATCCGGACATAGTTGTACTTCTGGTTTGCAAAAGGCTTCACCCAGGTAACCAGCAGCCTGCCGTCGGGGCTTAGCTGCGCTCCCGCAAGGCCGACTGTATGTCCGCCCAGCGTGTATAACAACTGCTCCGTCTGCGTATGCCATACTTTTATGGTGTTGCTGCCTTCGCTTATCGTCAGGAAGTATTGGTTGTCGGGGCTGATGGCGCAGTTGTGGATGCGTTCGGCACCCACCTCAAACGTTCTGGAAACTTTCCGGTTTTCAATGTCGTACAGGCGGGCGCCCCGAAACCCCGGAATAAGCAGGTAGCGGCTATCCGGGCTGAAGCTTGCCCAGCCCATCGGGCCGAAGCCGGGCAGGTAGTGGGGCATCCAGTTTTCCGTGTTTAGCAGGAAAGGGTCCATTGTTAAACCCACTGTCAGGATGTGAACGCCATCCGGGCTGGTATCGATCCTGAGGGCTTTATCGTCCATTTTCAGTTCCCGGAGCAGTTTTTTGTCCAGCAGCCGCCACACCTGCAGCAGGCTGTCTTTGGTACCGATGGCCAGCAATTTATTGCCGTCGTCAACGACAAAGTCCTCTATTCCATTTTCCCGGCCTACCTGGAACAAGATAGCCCTCTTATTGTCGGAAACAATCAACTCTGCCGGTTTCCGCTGCCCTGGCGGCAGCAAAAGGCTATCCGCTGAGGATAGTTGAATGGGACCGATTACATTGGCGACGGGTTTCATCGGCTGTACATTCCAAACTACGCGGGTATTTTCTCTGTCATAGGTGTGAAGCTGGTAGCCGTCGAAGTGACATTTTTGTATCCAAAGGTTGATTTGTTGCTTGCTGACGTCCATCAGGTAGCTGCCGATGAGCTGGCCGGAGCGGGTTTCCCACAGCTTGAGCTCCAGGGGCGAAGTGGTCAGGATATGCTTTTCGTCGGCGCTAAAGAGCGCTTTAGTGACCATAAACTGATGCCCGCTCAGGGTATAGATCATCCTTCCGGTAGCGGCTTCCCAGAGTATCGCCGTCCGGCCGCCGCCGGTCAGGATGTATTTGCTGTCGGCACTGAACTGCACGCTGTAGGGCAGCTCGGTGTGGCCGGTTGGGATGACGAGTTGCACCTCCTGGGCGGTCAGCGGCGGGAGGGCAAAGGCCAGGAGGATAACGGCTGGGTAAATTAAATTTCTTGACATAGCTGAAGGTATTGTCGGTGGCTCAATCATCCTGCCTCGATTTTCCCAGGCTGCGGCCGTGGGGTGCAGTTGTGTTTTGTCGCCTTTTTTCTCGCAACGACGCAACGGCGCAACGCCTGCCAGGCTTAGGCTGTATATTGTGCATCGGTGTCGTTGCGGCATTGCGGCGTTGCGAACGGCCAATAGCATGCAGCTCTTGGGGACAGATCGCAACTGCGCCCACGGCCGGGCGATCTCCGCTCCGCCAAGCTGCGGCCGTGCGATCAGGATGATCGCGGCACGAATAATTATCGATTTACCTGCCGTTCCCCGATAAACACAAACGGCGCCCAGAAGAACGGGTTGGCGTGTTTTTCTCCGCTTTCAATCAGTTTTAGTTGGGCTGTTCGCAGGGGTGCCTGTTTGTCTGTGCCGCCATTGGCTTTCAGGTTTTGGTAATAGGTTTTAAACAATTCGGAAGTAGATTGGTCGTCTACCGGCCAGAGGCTGAGGATGAGGGAAGGGGTGCCGGCGTACATCAGGCTGCGGGAGAAGCCGATCATGCCTTCCGCTTTGTGCAGCCTGCCCAGGCCGGTGCCGCAGGCTGACAGTACCACCAAATCGGCGTTGAGGTTCAGCTCAAAAATTTCGTAGGCATGCAGCAGGCCGTCTTCCGCTTCGTTCTCGTCCTGGTTGAGGGCGATGCAACTCAGGTCCGGGTATCTTTCGTTGAGCAGGCCGTGGGTAGAGAAGTGGAGGTAGCGGTAGTTTTTCAGCTCCTGCCGCGCATCCATCGCTTTCAGGGTATCTTCTGTGGCTTCCGTGTTTGCCAGCACGCTGGCGTTTTCGAATAATCCCGAAATGGCGTCAAGTTCCTGTTTGGCATAAAGCAACCGGGGAAGTTCTTCTCCGTAAGCCTTGCCCCGCAAGCGGAAAAAGCCGAGCGAGTCCATCTGGAAATCCTTGTTTTCTTCTGCCCCGAAAATGGGATCGCCAATGGCAAGGATGTCCTTTGTAGGCGCAGGCGCCTCATTTCTCCGATTGCGCTCGTTGAAGAAGGTGGAAGCAGAAGGATAGTAAGCAATGGCATGCCTTTTCACCAGGTAATCGTATTGGCCGTAGGGTTTCGAGGCCGTGTCTTTTACTAAGAGTTCGAAAGGCAAATAATGCAGTTCTTCATGGGGGATGATGACGAGTTTTTTGCCTTCGATGTACGGCGCCAGGGGTTCGATCAGGATTTGGTTCAGGGTTGACGACAACCGGAAGAAGGCGTCTTTTAAATTTTTCTGTCCGGCGATGTCGCCACGCAGTATGGCTCTTACAGAGCCTTGTACGTACTGATCCTTGAATTGCCTAATGGCGCTCTTGAGAACATCGGGCTCTCCCAAAGGTGCCATAATCAGGGTATCTTTGCCAAGCAGGAAAGCAAAAGCGTTGTATCGCCCGGCGAAATAGGAAAGCATGACTTCATCGGAGCGTAAAGCGGCCTGCAATTGCCCCATATTTACCGGCTCCGGGTAAATGGCCTGGGAATAAGCCGGCAGGGTTTCCCGGATTTCCGTTTTCAACACATTAAAGTCAGCCAGCAGCAGTTTCTTTTGAGCCGTGAGTTGTTCCCGAGCGGTGCCCGGCAGGCCGCTCTGTTGAAGCGCGGCATCTACGTTCCTCAAATCATCCAGCAATTTTTGCTCTTTCTCCTGTAGCGCTTCAGGCAAGGAGATTTCCTTGAATTTCCTTTCCCGGATCAGCCGGTTGAGTATTTGGGCTTTGGAGTTTTCGGCGAGGGTAAAGGCTTCTTCTGCTTTTTGCATTTCTTTGAGGCAGGCCAGGGCTACCTCGAGGTTAGCGTAAAAGACGTTAGCAAGGGTCATCCATGCTTTTTCGCCGCTCAGGGAAGCAAATTGTTCTTCCTGGAACTGCAGGCTTTTCATGGCCTCTTCGTAGGCTTTTTGGTAGTTGCCTTCTGAATAGTAGATGACAGCAGCGTTGCCCATAACATATTGGAAAAGCGGCGTTGCTTCAGCGTTTTCTGTCTTTTTTTCCTGTGATTTGTCCCATAGATCACGGGCTTTTTTTGACTCTCCGTTGGTTGCGTAGAGAAGGCTCAACGTTAATGTTAGTTCAGTTTTTCCAACTTGTGAGGTATCTGATTGCAGTACCCTTTCCAACAATTGAATAGCTCGCTCGTCTTCGTCCTCGCTTGATAAATACATAGCTGCCATAAGGGTAACGACCTGTTTAACCTCTTCATCCGTCAGCCGATTTATGTTAGCTGTGGCCTTTTCAAAAGATGCTGCCGCTTTTTCAGGATCGTTGGATTGAATCTGATTGAGCATGACAAAAAGGTCTATTTCAGCGAGCCGGTTAATATCATTTTCTTTTTCAAAAATCTCCCTGGCCTTTAGCAGCAGGGAAGTGCTCTCGTCGACATTGCCCTGCATTGTGTTTACCATTCCTAAATTTTTCAGGGTATTGGCCAATTGGATTTCTGCCTGCCCTCTTTCCTGGATTCCCCGCAGGCGTTGAAAAACGGCATCCGCCTTGTCGGGCATTAACTGATCCTGATAAATGTCTCCCAAGGTGCCAAGCGCCTGGCTGAAAACCGGGTTGTCCTGGTTGTCGGTATCCGCATAAACTGCCCGGCTCTTTTCCAGGTACTCCAGGGCCTTTTCATTTTCATCTTTGTGCCAATAGGCCAGCCCCAGGGAATTGTATATATCGGCACAGGTCATATGTTCTCCGCTCTGTTCGAAAGCAGGCAGAACATCTTCATAAATTTCCAGTGCCTGGCTTATGTCTCCTAAGTGGAACAACACCTTGGCAAAGCTAAATCTCGAGAACTTGGCATTCAGGTTTTTTCCTGTTTTAAGATAAAATTGTTCGGAGAGAAGGTATTGCTTTTTGGCTTCCTCCAATTCGCCGTGATAGTAATAATACAGCTCACCCAATGCGAAGTGTGCAAATGCAACATTTTCCAAATCTCCCAGGGCATGTGCATCTGAAATCGCTTCTTGGTAGGTTTCTGCGGCATCATCCAGCCTGCCGGCTATTCGAAAGAGGTTCGCTTTCTCCATCTTTTGACTAAAGATTTGCCCAGGAACCCCGGCAGCTGTGTAAATTTCGGCGCTTTGAGCAAAAAAAACCTCGCTTTCGTCTACCTGCCCCTTTGCCAGTCTGATATATCCTACACAGGAAAGCGCAAGGGCCTTTTCAAGTTGCAGGCTCAAAGAATCATAAATAGCTATCGCCCGCAGAAAATGGTTTTCGCCTTCCTGATAGTCCGTTTTTCGAAGCCAGGAGATTCCGAGGTAAAAATGGACATGGGCTATATTTCTAACGGTGCCAAGCCCTTCAAAAATTTTTAAGGCTACCTGAAGGTTTTTTATGGCTTCGTCATAGTTCCCCTTTGTATTGTAAGCCATGCCCATGCCATGCAGGGTGTAAGCATAGTTCAATTGGTCGTTAAACTGTCGAAATAGTTCCCCTGCCTGCTCAAATTGTTTGATGCCGGTGCCAAAATCCCGTTTATTGACAGACCATTCTCCCCAGGCCAGCAGCACGTTGGCTTTGCTGTATTGGTCGCCATACTTTTCGGTTAGCCGCATCGCTTTGCTCAGAGCCTGATGGGCTTCTTCATGCTGGCCTGACCTCATTTGGGCTTTTGCTTTCCCAACAAGGGAATTAATACTTGCCTGTTCCAGGTTTACAGCTTCAAATAAGCGAATGGCTTCGCTGTACGCAATTATTGCCGAATCATTTCTTTCCCGGAAGATATAAATATTGCCCAAGCCGGCTAATAAGTCAGCCTTATAATTGTACTGTTGTACGTACTCTGCCATTTGAATGCCTGATTTTATCCTGGGAATTATGCCGGGGGCAACAGGGTTCCCCAGGAGCAGGTGCAATTTGCAGAGGTTGTAGTCGGCGAAGAATAATTCAACAGGGTTATTCATTGGTTCTAATAACTCCTTTGACCGCTCAAGTACTTCCAGGGCCTTTTGGAAATGGGGTTTTCCGTATGTATACACCGTCCCGATCCCCCTCAACGCCAAGGCTTCGTAATAGGGATTCCCCAGCAGGCGGAACATCTCCAGGTTGCGCTCGAAAATGGGCAGTGCTTCATCGTATTGACCAAGCTCGCAAAAGCGGAATCCCATGTTGTTTTCCAAAAAAGCCCAGCCGTATCCATCCCCATTGAGCAAGTAAATATCGCTGCAGAGCCGCAGGATTTGCAGGGATTTTTGCGGCCCGTGAAGGGCCAGGCGATGGGAAGATTTGTTGAATACATCATATGCAGAGGGGATATCCTCAGAGTAGGACAGCCCGAATTCCCGGCTTAGTTCCCCCAGGAGTTTTTGCCTTTCCTCGCCGGACAGGTGGCACTGGGCCCGCTCTCCGTTCGGCAGCCACACAGAATACTCTGAAATGAGCTGGCCATCTTCGTACATGCCCTGAGCAAAGATGTTCCCGTTTTTGTAATACCAGGTATTTTCCCCCTCCAAAGTGTCAGGCTGAGCGGACGATAGCCTCCCTTCCCATTGCAGCTCGCCGGTAATGAAATAATCCCGCACCTTCCTAACCGGCTTTCCTTCTTCGTCATAGGTGATCTCCCGGTAAAAGGCTGCGCTGTCCTTGGCTGTAGGCTGGAAATTCCAGTTGTAGTATTCAACGGCCTGGGCGGCTATGGAAAAACACAAGGGCAAAAGCAGGATTGTGAAAAAGGCTCTAATCATGATGAAAAGGATTATAGAAATGTTTGCGCCAACTTACACTTCACTGCTGATCTTGAATAGCCTCGTCAATTAAAGAAATTTGATCTTCAATGACTCTAATTTGCTCAGCGTCCACGTCTGAATTAAGCTTTGCTTTAAGTTCCGACAATTTCTTTCTTTGCCTCCTCAAATCCTGAATAGCATATAGTTCTTCCATCTTCTTATTCACCAATGTATCTAATTCAGAAATCCATGCCTGATCCATCCGGCCTTCAAAGGAATTCCTGAAAAGTTCGTACGTAAGTTCGAGTTTTCTTGGGTCATCAATTGAAAACAATTTATCAACCAGGAGGATGGCCCTTTCAGTAGCTATCCCTTCTGATTTCTCTTTTTGGTTTAAGGAAGATTCCGGGCCAGTCACAAATATATAGGTTGCCAGGGCGATTATTGCTCCAAAAACGAGGATAACTACTTTTATGATTGACAATCGCGTCTCAACCTTCCGAGCTTTAATCTCTGTTTTAAGCTGTTCAATTTCTAGATGTGACTTTTTCTCTTGCTCCATATTAAATCGTTTTACGGTCTGATTAAAAAAGACGACAACCTTTTTTGCTTTAATTTAATGCTCTTCATAATTTCATCTTCAAAATCAGTTAGTTTTCGATTGAACAAATTAGCAGCCGAAATGGTGATCACGACCTTTCTAAACGTTTCTCCAGGGCTGCTGTGTTCGATAGATGCAATCTCAATAGGGTTATTCGTCACCTCAGAAAATGGCCCATGAGCTATCATTGCCCTCACTAAGCCTAATTCTTCGTTAGAATCAATTTGGTTTTCTAAGGTTTTGTTTAGCCTTTTCCCATTTTCCATGATAGATGGGCTTCTAAACGAATAGGTTAACCCTTCCATGATCTTAAATGCATTTTCTCCATAACCAATGGTGCCTCTCACAGGGTGGCTATCGGTGTGCCCCTCAATAGAAATGTTTATATTGTCTAAACATGAGTTCATATCCTTTTCGTCACACCAATCCACGACTAGTTGATTAAAAAACCATTCGGCTAACGCTGAAAAATAACTTTCCAACCCTATCTGCCCTAATGCATAAGAGTCCTTTTCAAAATCTCCTCTGTCACAGAATATTGTAGTTAAATTGAATTGTATTCCGTTTTTATCTGTCAACTCATATTCGAAGTGCGAATCCATACATGAAGGGACATCCGCTGGAATGTTCCTTTGAGCCAGCTTTTCTTGTTTCCTGAATCGTTTTTCAATTTCATCGACATAATTTTCATTTCTTTCTTTTTTCTTTTCATCAATTACCCTGTTGCCTTCCTCCAAATATCTTTGAGAAAGTTTCTCAATCAAATTAGAATGTTCCACCAAATAACCTTTATTTATCAGTAAATCATCTCTTGCTTTGCCTCTCAAACCAGGTAATTCATCGCTTATTTTTTCGATAAAATCGTATGAATTATCGAGGTTCCCCTTGCAAAATTCATGGTATGCATTAATAAGATAATAGATCAGCAAATCTACCTTCTTCCTTTCTTCGGGTTTGTAAATAGAATGAACTCTGAATTTGCATTTCTCCTTTTTCCAATCTTCCCAAACTTCACTTGGGCTGCGATAAGCAGGCGCAGGGTTTTGGGCATCTATCAGATTTACCGCAATAACCAAAAATATGATTATTAGAATAAAATTACCTGTAGGATTCTTCATGCTCTGTAAAAGTTATTTGATATTCACACCGCAGCGAGTCCACATGTATATACTCCGCTGCAATAGATTTTGTGCATTTGCCTTCCCTGCCCCTTAATCCCCTAAAGGGGACCACCCTTAAATGCACAAAACCTATTGCCATTAAGGGCCCGGAGAAGAATAACTTCTCCATTTGATCCGGCTCTTTTTCCGCCAGGCTGCGTTGCGGGATCGGTTGCGTAGC
>JAGFJD010000024.1 GCA_024102975.1 Phaeodactylibacter sp.
TTCCTTCATTCCATCATTCTTTATTAAAAATTAGAATACTATTAGAAGTCATTAATTACCCTTCACAGGGTATGTGGCATTAAGAAAGTTGACATATATTTGTACCATCCGGTAGCTCGGAGTATAAAGCGGCAGCTACCATTACAGGTGCGGCCTGCCAGAGGCCGTTCGCGTTGTTGGCACTAAATAACGGAGCAGAGCAGTTATTTTCCTGCCGCCGGCGAGAGAGTCCGGAGAAGCGAATTACTGTGCGTTTTTTTGATGTTTAACAAAACAATCCCATGAACGAAAAATTAAAAACACACGCAACACAGGGTGTTCGTTGCCCTGCCGGTTACTTTCCCTTCATCTCTTCACGAACATTTCCCAGACGACATTAGTACCCATCCCGCGCCTGCGCTGCTGCCGTCAGTAGGAGCCCAGCTGCAGGCCTGCCGGCGCTTGTGAACCTGCGCCCCCATTTCGCATGCCACTTCCCTTGTGGGAGTGAGTACCCGGGTTATGCCTTCCACAGGCCTCTGGAACGCAGTTCCGGGGCAGTTGCCTGCTGCCGGAAGAATGGGTTTTTTATGCCATTGGCATGACTGCAATCCTAATATGAGCATTCTAAACAAATTGTGATCTTATGGAAAAAAAGAATTTTACGAACGCTTCTCCCTTCCGGTGGCTGAAGTTTCCGGCCCTGTTGCTGGTTTTCGGCCTGTTGGGGAGCCTGCCCGCTGCTGCGCAGCCTCAACTGGTCGTGTTTGACGCCGGCGGCCTGCCGCCTTCCTCTCCCATGGTCAAGGTGCTTCCCGAAGGCCAGTGCGGCTATCAGTTCCAGTGGACGGTAGCGGTCTTCGACCTCGCCGGGCCGGCAACGGCAACTTCCTACATCTCCACCAGCACCAGCTCCACGTCCGTCAACCCCGGCGCCTCCCTGATGCAGATGGGCTTCGGGCAAACCTACCTGCTCGATGTCATTGCCGCCGTCGGCACGAACACCCTCACCATCCGCAAGGACGGCCCGAGCGGCTCCGTGACGCAGACGTACACCATCATCGTCGACGACGTGCGCGCGCCGGTGGTTTACGGCCCGGGCAACATGGTGGTGGAAGTGCCGAGCTGCGACCCCAACGGCGTGCCCGTCAACTGGACGGTATCGGCGGTGGACGATTGCGACCTGGCGCCGGCCCTGGTGCATGCCGGCGGCCCGGCCAGCGGGTCGGTGTTGTCGGCCGCCGGCAGCCCCTACACGGTCAGTTATACCGCTACCGATGACGACGGCAACACCACCCCTTACAGCTTTACCATCACTGTCAACCAGGCGCCGGACCCCGACCCCATCGTCGATGTTTCCGGCAACGGGCAGTTCACCGTGCCCGCCTGCCAGCCCAGCGCTTCGGTTTACTTCACCGGCAACATTTACGCCTGCGGCATCTCCGCCGGCGATGACCTGACCGGGCAGATAACCGTCTCCGGCGCTCCCCTCACTGTGGTGTACATCCAGGAAGAAGATGGCTTCGCTTTCTTCGAGGCGGTGGGCAACCTCGCCCCCAACATCTACCCGGTGCAGGTATCCTATGGAGGCGTGACAGTCTCCACCCTGTTCAACGTCGTTCAGGACGCCAACCAACTGCCGGACATCACCATGCCGGGCAACCTGACCTTCCTGCTGCCGGCCTGTACCAACCAGGTGCCGGCCCGCTTCGCCATCACCATTGATGACGACTGCGACCCGGTGATCAACACCAACCCCAACCGGTTGTCCTTTACCTATAATAACGGCAGCGGAACTGTGCCGCTCACGCCTCTGGCCGGCTTTGATCCTGCCCAGGGGTACTTCGAGTTTGAGCGCATGCTCACCGCCAACGACGACGGCGCCGTCATCACCGCTTCCTACCGCGACAATGCCGGCAACCTGCGCATCGTGGACGCCACCCTGCAGGTCGTCAGCCAGCCCGACACCTGGGCGCCGCTCATTATTTATCCTTCGCAGGACATTAACCTGACGCTCGACCCCTGCGACACCGGGCCGGCCACCGCCCGGTTCGAAGTAACCGTTACGGACAACTGCGACGGCGACCACACCTTCGCCAATACGCTCGTCCCCGGATCTAACTATACCGTCTCGGTCACCCAGCTCAGCCCGAACGGCGGCGGCCAGGGCACGGTTTCTCCCGTGCTGATCGGCGGCCAGACCTTCGAGCTGCAGCTCCTGCCCGGCGTGTATCAGGTCGTCGTTTCAGCCGAGGATGCCGCCGGCAACGACCGGGACGAAGACTTCTTCATCATCGTCAACCAGAACCCGGCGCCGACCGTCAACCTGGCCTGCAACGTCGACCTCAACGTAACTCTCGACGGCAACTGCCAGCGCTTCATCACCGCCGATATGGTGCTGGAAGGCGGTTTTGGCTGCGCCGACGAGGCCGACTTCCGGGTGCGCATCGTCAACGACGACAACCCCAACAACGGCAACATCCTGGACGGCCATGGCCAGTTCATCTACGAGGTGACATACGTCGGGCCGGACTTCCCCAACTTCAACTGGCAGGACTGCTGGGGATTCATCACCGGCGAAGACAAAACAGCGCCTTCTCTGAACTGCCCGGCGCCAACCTCCCAGGGTACGGTCGTGTACGACTGCTTCACCACCACCGGCGCCCTGGCCACCACCGACCTGTCGATGCAGCCGCTCAACTTTTCCTGCTTCATCGACGGGCAGGCCGGCATTGACCCCGGCGTCCACTTCTATGACCTCATCCCGTTCCAGGTAGACCGGACGGATTACTATACCATCCTGGTCAGCGACCAGTTCGTGACGTCCACCGGCGCCGCTTCCGCCGAAGAGAGCGCCATTGCCCTGTTCCAGGGCGGCTTTTCGCCTTCCAATCCCTGCGAGAACATCATCGCTTTCCAGGACGAACCCATCGACAACGTCACTCCGCCGCTGGCGGCCGGCGAGCCCAACCTGCGGCTGAGCCTGCCCCTGATCGCCGGCGAGACCTACTACCTGTGGGTCACCTCCGACGACGCCCTGGCCACCGGCAGTTATACCGTAGACATCTGCCCGGACGAGAACGGCCGCGTGGGCCTGTTTTCTTCCACTACCGTGCTGAACCCGCAGACCTGGGAGCCGATGACCATCAACACCACCGTGCTCTGGCCGCGGCGCGACGTCAGCCTGACCCTGCCGCTGTTCTGCGAGGACTTCGACCTCATCTTCAACAACCCGGCCAGCCTG
Organism: Phaeodactylibacter sp.; assembly: GCA_024102975.1. Classification (GTDB taxonomy): domain Bacteria; phylum Bacteroidota; class Bacteroidia; order Chitinophagales; family Saprospiraceae; genus JACJXW01. The sequence continues at coordinate 3,224 of JAGFJD010000024.1, forward strand.
GCCATCACCGGCTCTCCGGTTGTGAATGACAACTGCGACAACAACGTGCAGGTGACCTTCACCGACACCTATACCAACGCCGGCGACTGTGCGCCCATCATCATCACCCGCACTTTCCGCGCCGTCGACGACGTAGGCAGGGTGTCCACCTGCCAGCAGGTGATTACCCTCAACCGGCCGGACGAGCTGGACGTGGACTTCCCGCCGCGCACCGTGCCCATCGAGTGCGACGAGCAGTTCGCCACCCTGCCGAACGGCAACCCGGCGCCGAGCCATACCGGCTATCCGTTCATCGTAACAGTGAGTGGCATCCGCAACCTTGCCCAGTCCTATTGCAACATCGGCGCCAGCTTCGTCGACCGCACCCGCGTCAACGTCTGCGCCGGCGCCTTCAAGTTCGTCCGCGACTGGACGGTCATCGACTGGTGCAACGGCGACAACCTGGGCGAAGACTCCCAGGTGATCAAGGTCGGCGACTTCACCGCCCCCGTGGTTACCTGCCCCGGGCAGGACTACGACTGGGACGGCGACCTGGACCCGCTGGTGTTCTCCACCAGCCCGTTCAGCTGCACGGCCGCCTTCTCCGTGCCTCTGCCTGGCGTGACCGACAACTGTTCCAACTATCAGGTGAAGACCGAGATCGTCACCGAAGTGACCGTCCAGGTGACCAACCAGTACGGGCAGGTGACCGGCACCCGTATTGACACAGTGGTGGTTCGCCTCATCCCCTGGAACGCGCCCTCCCGCCTGGTCAGCGGCATTCCCGCCGGCAACCACTACTTCCGCTACACAGTGGAGGACGGTTGCGGCAATAAAGTGATCAAATACTGCCCGTTCTCGGTCAGAGACCAGGTGGCGCCCACTGCCATCTGTGACGACAACCTGAACGTCTCCATCGGCGGCGCCGACTTTGCGCGCATCTATGCCGCTGACATCGACGAAGGCTCCAACGACAACTGCGGCACCATCGACATTGCCGTGCGCCGCACCGGAGTCGTGCTGGACCAGTTCGGGCGCGTCATACCCTTCGTCTGCGGCAACCAGACAAGCCCGTGGGCACCGTATGTCGACTTCTACTGCTGCGACATCGGCCGCAGCATCACCATCGAGCTGCGCGTAAGAGACGAGTACGGCAACGAGAACTTCTGCTGGCTGGCCATCACGCCGGAAGAAAAGGTCAAGCCTTATTGCTATGCGCCGCACCCCGTGTCCATCGACTGCGATGACCTGCCGTACAACTTCGATGCCACTGACACCCTGCAGTTGCAGCAGTTGTTTGGCGACGCCACTTCGGTGGACAACTGCAGCTCCTACGAGCGCGAGCTGCCGCCGGTGGCCAACCTCGAATGCGGCTTTGGCACCATCATCCGCCGCTTCCGCGCCAGGGACATCAACGGCAACGAGAGCGTGAACCTCTGTACGCAGACGGTCACCATCCGCGAAGTGCACAACTACGAAATCCGCTTCCCGGCCGATGCTGAAGCCAACTGCGGCGTGGCTGACGCCGACAGCGTCACTTACAACGAGATCGGCTGCGACCTGCTGGCCGTCAGCCACACTGACGAGGTGTTCTCCGCTTCCGGAACCGAGTGTTACAAGGTATTCCGCAAGTGGAAAGTACTCAACTGGTGCCAGTATGACGGACAATCCGCCCCCATCGTGATCGGCCGGGACGAAGACTGCGACGGCCGGCCCGGCGACGAGGCCGTGTGGGTGCTGCACCGCCCCGGCGGAAAGACCTACATCGACCGCGACAATAACGAAACCGAGCCGAACAACGTGCCGCTGGCCTTCCAGAACATCTGCAACGGCATCGACGATTTCTGGCGCAAGATCGATTACGACGGCGGTTTCTACCAGTACACCCAGGTTATCAAGGTCTATGACGATATCGACCCGCAGGTCATTGCTGCGCCGCAGGACTTCTGTTCGTACGACAACGTCAACTGCACCGGCCTGGTCGGCCTGCCCTTCCGCATCGACGAGAACTGCACGCCGAACGACCTGCAGATCAAGGTGTTCCTGGATGCAGGCGACAACGGCACCATCGACGCCGACCTGCAGAACCTGACGGACGGCTTGTTTGACGACTTCCGCCTGACGGGGTCCTACCCGAACTACCAGCTCAACGGCCGTTTCCCGATCGGCTGCCACGCCTTCGAAGTACACGTGAAGGACGGCTGCGGCAATACTGCCAGCGAGCGGCTGGACTTCTGCGTCGTCGACTGCAAGGCGCCCTCGCCGATCTGCATCAACGGCCTGGCTATTGAGCTGATGCCGTTCGACAACAACGGAGACGACATTCCGGATGAGGGCCGCATGGCGATCTGGGCCAGCGACTTCATCGTCAGCCCGTCAGCCGATTGCACCGGTCCGGTCACGTACTCGATCAACCGCGTCGGCGATCCGGCCAATGTGGACTCCACCGGCATCATGCTCACCTGCGCCGACACGGGCACCCTGGTGGTACAAATCTGGGCGTATGACCAGACCGGCAACGGCGATTTCTGCGAGACTTATATCCTGGTTCAGGACAACATGGGTGCCTGCGGCGCGGATTCCCTCACCGTTGGCATTGCCGGGGCCATTGCCACCGAGGCCAACAATGCGGTCGAGGATGTCCGCGTGAGCCTCTCCGGCCAGGCGACGGCCAGCATGATGACCGGCAGCGACGGCGCCTACAGCTTCGGCAACCTCGTCCAGGGCTACGACTACACGGTCACGCCGCGCCGCAATGACGGTTACCTCAACGGCGTGTCCACGTTCGACCTGGTGCTGATCAGCAAGCACATCCTGGGCGTGCAGCCGCTGAACAGCCCGTACAAGATCATCGCCGCCGACGTGAACAACAGCCGTTCGATCACGACCCTCGACCTGATCCAGCTGCGCAAGCTGATCCTGTCGATCGACACCCAGATGAGCAACAACACCAGCTGGCGCTTCGTGCGGCGGTCCTACGTCTTCCCGCAGCCCAACAACCCGTGGTTTGAGCCCTTCCCGGAGATCATCAACATCAACGACCTCCCGGGGGCCGGCATCAGCAACGCGGACTTCGTGGCCATCAAGATCGGCGACATCAACCTGGACGCCCGCCCGAACAGCCTGGCCCGCGTTCAGGGCCGCACGGTGGCCGGCACCTTCACCTTCGACCTGGAAGATGTCGAACTGAAGGCCGGCAATGAGTACACGGTTGCCTTTGGCGCCGCCGACATCGCCTCGGTCGAAGGCTATCAGGCCACTCTGGCGTTCAGCCACGGCGCCCTGGAACTGGTGGACATCATCGAAGGGGAGGTGAAAGAGGAGAACTTCGGCCTGGCCCACCTCGGCGAAGGCCTGATCACGACCAGTTGGCATCGGGCGTCCGAAGCCCTGGCGGAGGCGCCAACCGCGAACCGCGAACCGCGAACAGCGAACACCGCCCTCTTCAGCCTCATATTCCGGGCAAAAACGGAGGGCAGGCTGAGCCAGTTCCTGGGCGTAGGTTCGCAGGTCACCCCGGCGGAGGCCTACAACACCCGGGGCGAGTTCCTGGACGTGGCGGTCCGGTTCCACGGCCAGCCCGCTGCCCTTGCCGCTTCGGCGGGCCGGTTCGAGCTGTACCAGAACACGCCGAACCCCTTCCGGGGCGAGACGGTGATCGGCTTCCACCTGCCGGCCGACGGCCCGGTGACGGTGACGGTGAGCGACGTGACGGGCCGGGTGCTGAAGCTGGTTCGCCTGGACGGCGTCAGGGGATACAACAACCTGGTGGTGAACTCCAATGACCTCCCGTCCTCCGGCGTGCTGCAGTACACCCTCGAAACTGCCGGTTACACGGCGACGAAGAAGATGGTGGTGGTGGAGTAACCGGAGGTTGGAAATGAGTAGAAATGCATGGAGACGGTTAATCTCCGCGACATAAACTGACATGTACTGATCTTCAGCCCGGGCGGCCCGAAAGGGGCGTCCGGGCTTTTTTGCGGGCAGCCGGGACATAAGGATGCCATCCCTCGCGGCCCGGGTTAGGGATGGCATCCTTGGTGCCCCCGGCATCCCTGGCCGCGAGGACAACCTCTGCCTCCGTCTCCTTCACCCGCGCCAGCAGGCTGTAGCAATAAGTATCCAAAACGGGGGACATATACGAAGAGTACTTCTGTTCATAGTATATTTTTTCACTTAGGTATTTGATCTGCAATGCCCGGCATCCTATTTCCAGCAATTCGGACAATGGCCTGATTATCCTTTGCGGCGCCGACAGCTCATTGCGCTCAATCTTGCTCAGCGCGGACTAGTCCATATCCACTATACCCTACACCTGCCTCCCGGACACATCTGCCAGTCGAAAATGCCCTGAACCAGGAGTATGGCCCCCAGCGCCAACACGGCCCACTCATGGGAATAAAAAAGAAAATCGCCCAGGCAGAAAGCCCCGAAGGCCAGCTGCAGCAGGCGGACGGCATGCCAGCGCTGCCGCCGCAGCCAGCTCATTTTTCCCCGAATGGGGCCGGAAGAGGAGTCCGTGATTTTAACCATGATCTTTTTTTTATTATGTTTCGGGATGCTTACATTCGTTTTCCACATGGTACCTGTAAGCGGATTAACTTCCCGCTTTAGACTTGACAAGTTTTTAAAACTTGTCAAGTCTCAGCTCAAAGGCTTGCCTCCAAACAAGCACGAAAATAGCGGAAAAAGCCCGCTTCGGCGGTGAGCAGGATCACAAACGCCCGGCCTCCCCCTGCAGATGAAAGCCACGGGCATGCCTCAACATCAGGAGGTTCGCCGGTTTCCCTGCCGGCAAAACCTCTTGATGTTGAGGCAAAAAAATGAAAAAATGGCTACAGAACAGACACCGGCGCGGCCGAAGATCGCCGTGCTCGACGGCCACACCCTCAACCCCGGCGACCTGAGCTGGAACAAGCTCAGGGCGCTGGGCCGGACCAGCGTTTACGAACACTCCACCCCCGGAGAGATTCCCGCCCGGGCCGGCGATGCGGATATAATCCTGGTGAACAAGGCGGTGATCGACGCGGCCCAGCTGGCCCGCCTGCCCGCCCTGCGGTGCATCTGCGTGACCGCCACCGGCTACAACAACGTGGACGTGGAAAAGGCGTCGGAGCGGGGCATTCCCGTCTGCAATGCCGTAGGGTACGGCGCCGACTCGGTGGCCCAGCACGCCTTCGCCCTCCTGCTGGAACTGACGAACAAAGTACAGGCTCACCACGATACCGTGCTGGCCGGGCAGTGGGGCCGCAGCCGCGACTTCTGCTACACGCTGGGCGCCGTGCCGGAACTGGCCGGCAAGGTGATGGGCATCTACGGTTTCGGCCGCATCGGGCAGCGGGTGGCCGACATCGCCCGGGCGTTCGGCATGGAGGTGCTGGCCACCCATACCCACCCGGAGCGGGACGCCCGCCCGGGGGTGTCCTTCGTGCCCCTGGAGGTGTTGTTCGAAAAGAGCGACGTCGTCTCCCTGCACGCCCCGCTGGCCGAAGAAAATGCCGGCATCGTCAACGCAAACCTGCTGAGCCGCATGAAGCCCACCGCCTACCTGATCAATACCGCCCGGGGCGGGCTGATCGACGAGCCGGCCCTGAAGCTGGCCCTGCAAGGCGGCCGGCTGGCCGGCGCCGCCCTCGACGTTCTCTCCGTGGAGCCGCCCCGCAACGGCAGCCTGCTCTTCGACGCCCCCAACTGCCTCGTTACCCCCCACATGGCCTGGGCCACCCGGGAGGCCCGGCAGCGGCTGATGGACATCACGGTGGAGAACGTGAAGGCTTTCCTGCGGGGAGAGGCGAGGAATGTGGTGGGGTAGGGGGGCGCTACTCACCGCACCCACACCCCCTGCTGCGCCACCACCTGCCCCTGCCGGCTGACGATGACGAAGTAAATCCCCGCAGGCAGGGAGGGGAGGGGCAGGCGGTAGCTTCCCGCCGGCTGTTCCGGAAGGTCGAGGATGCGGGAAGCCACCTCGCTGCCGCCGCTGTTGAACACGGCCACCTGCAGGCCGGCCGGCGGTGCTTTCCCGTCCCACCGGAGCAGGATGGAATCGTGGCCGGAGGCCAGCGAAATGTCGAGGGGCAGGACGGGCGCCTTTGCGGCTTCCTTGCTGGCTACCGGGGCATAGGCGTGTTCCATCCATCCGATCCCCCCTTCAGACAGCAGGTTGTTGTCAAAATCAAAAAAGGCGGCGTGTTCCTGGTGGGAGCCCTGGCCCCAGGGGGTGTAGCAGGGGGAGGACACCCAGGCCGGCTCCCAGTAGACCATGCCCGTGCCGCCGTTGTCCATTACGGCCTGGGCGAGGTCGATGAGCCATTGCTTCTGGGTTTCGGGGCTGATGGGCTGGTAGTCGGGGTGGGTGGCGGTGATGATGTTGGCGGCGTTGTCGTTGTAGTCGAGGGTCCAGATGTAGCCGGTTTCGAAAATCATGACTTCATAACCGGGATGGGCACTGCGGAGGCCCGCGATGATGGCGCCCGTCTCTTCGATGGAAGTTGGCCTGTGCCAGGCCCAGTAATAGGAGATGCCCATGATGTCGAAGTCGGTGACGCCGTGCTGGATAAATTGGTCGAAGAACCAGGGGGCGTTGGAAGGGCCGGCGATGTGGAGCGCTGCCTTAACCGGCTGCCCGGCGGCCTGTTCCGCATCCCGGATGGCCCGCAGGCCGGTGTTGAAGAGGGCGGCGTTCCGGTCCCAGTCGAGCACCCAGCCGGCGTCGTTTACTTCCTGCGAGAGGAGGATGCCCCGGTTGGTTTCGTTGCCCAGCTGAACCATTTCGGGCAGCAGGCCTTCGGCGTGGAGTTCCATCAGGGTAGCGTAGAGGTAGTTGTAGAGGGAATCCTGCAGCAGGGGCAGGTCGTCCACTACGGCGGCCCAGGCGGCGGGTACCCATTGCCGGGAGGGGTCGGCCCAGAAGTCGGACAGGTGGAAGTCGAGCAGCACCGGCATGCCGGCGCCCCGCGCCCGGGCGATGCTGCGCTTCACGTCGGCCAGATCCGAATAGCGGTGGCCGGCATTGAGGGTGTCATACCAGGCCGGCGTGTGCCAGAGGCGCAGGCGCACCAGGGTGCAATTGTGATCGGCAAAGATTTGGTAAGGGTCTTTGGGTTCGCCGTTCTCCCGGTACACCACCCCGCAGTCTTCCATCTCGTTGACGTAGGAAAGGTCGGCACCAAAGTAGAAGGGTTGGGCGTCGAGGGGTGGGAGAGAAAGGAAAAAGCAGGAAAAAGCGATAAGGAGGGCTGATTGGTTGAGCATAGCAGGTTGATTGGTTGGTTAAGTTGGTTAAGTTGATTGGGTTGATTCAGGCACTAACTTAATCAACTTTATCAACCCAATCAACCAATCAACCAATCAACTAAGCCAGCGGCGGGATGCGCAGCATCTGCCCCGGGTAGATCAGGTCGGGGTCTTTGAGCATCGGCTTGTTGGCTTCGAAGATGACGGGGTACTTCATGGCGTTGCCGTAGAACTGCTTGGCGATTTTGGAGAGGGAGTCTCCTTTTTGCACTTCGTAGAACTGGGCTTCCGGTTCCGGTTCCGGGGCGGAGACGGTCAGCCGGTCGTCCACCGCGGCGATGCCTGTGACATTGCCCAGGGCAAGGATCACCTTTTCCCGTTCGGCCTGGGAGGATACTTCTCCGGACACGATGACGGTATCGTCCTGCAATTCGACGGTCAGGCCTTTCACGTTCAGGCCCAGGCCTTCCACGGCGCTTTTCAGCAGGGCTGCCTTCTGGCGGGCGAAGGCATCGGCGGCTGCTTTATCAGCAGTTGCAGTGGTTTTCGGTGCGGCTTCTTCTTCTTTGCTGAAGAGTTTGGCGCCGGCGTTTTTCAAAAACGAAAATATTCCCATTGTTTTTTATTTGGTGAATGAATTGGTTTTTCAGTAAAAACACCCCGGGAAGATAAAAAGCACAGTCGAAAATATGTCACAAATAAAATGGGTTTGGCCGTGTAATTGTGACAATTTTCAGTATTTTCCCAACAGTGGCCTTTTCAAAAACGGCCCATGTTCCATTTGCTGGCAAGCATTTTGACGCAATGCCCGGGCATAAGTCACAAAGCCTCGAAAACGGGCGTAAAATTGTTGTTAAGCTTAATGATGTCACTTTTTTTTAAGTTGGCCCCCAAAAAATTTGGAAGGTTACCACAATTTATATTACTTTTGAGGACTACCAATAATTTTCTTCACTCTATCAGAGAGAGCGCGTTAGTGAGAGGCCCCAACATCCTCTGTTGGGGCTTTTTTTATTTGTCCTGCCAATGGACCTCGACGAAGAAAACCGTTCCTTTACCTTCCTTGCTTTCAAACCGGATCGTCCCGCCCAACAAGTCGGTGTATCGTTTGACGATGTTCAGGCCCAGGCCGGTGCCCTGGATGTTGACGGAATTGGCGGCGCGGAAGAAGCGGGTGAACAGGTGTTTCTGGTCTTCTTTGGGGATGCCGATGCCTTCATCCCGGATGGAGGCGTCGATCCGGCGGCCTTGTTGTGCCAGCCGGAAGGATACCGTGCTGTTTTCGCCGGAGTATTTAATGGCGTTGGACAGGAGGTTGATAAAGATATTTTTGAGGATTTTTTTATCCAGGTAGGCCTCGGGCTGGCCGCTTGAAAAATCGGTTTGTATTTTCTGGCCCGGTTTCAGCAGGCTCTGCATTTCCTCGACGACTTCCTGCCCCAGTTCCTCGACGGCGAAGTACACCGGGTTGACGTGGATTTTGCCTTCCTCCAGCTTGCTCAGGGAGAGGAAGTCTCCGAGGATCCCGGTGAGGTTGGTGACGGCCGTTTGGATGCGGCGCAGGTGTTTGTCCCGTTTTTCCTGCTGGCCGCTTTCGGTGTACAGCCCCAGCAGGTCGGCCGAGGAGGCGATGGTGGTCAGTGGGGTGCGAAACTCGTGGGAGGCCATGGAAACGAAGCGCGACTTCAGCTCGCTCAGCTCCTTTTCTTTTTCCAGGGAGCGGCGGAGTTCTTCCTGGTTCTGGCGCAGGGCGGCCTCGGCGGCTTTGCGCTCTTTGATCTCTCTTTCCAGTTTGATGTTGGATTGGAGCAGCTTGTTGACGACTTCGGTCAGTTTTTCGGTCCGTTCTTCCACTTTTTGCTCCAGTTCCTTATTCAGGTAGAGGATGCGGGCCTCGGCGCGTTTTTGCTCGGTCAGGTCATGGATGACGCCGGCGAAGAGGATTTTGCCCTCCAGTTCCACCCGGCTCACCCCCAGCTTGAAGGGGAACAGGTTGCCGTCCTTGCGGCGCCCTTCGACCTCCCGGCCGATGCCGATGATCTTGCCGATGCCGGTTTGGAGGTAATTGTGGATGTAGCCGTTGTGCTGTTCCGCGTGAGGGGCCGGCATCAGGAGGTTGACGTTGCGGCCGGCCATTTCCTGTTTGTCGTATCCGAAGAGCCGGCTTGCCGCCTGGTTGACCATTTGGATGATGCCTCTCTCATCGATGATGATGATGCCGTCGACGGCGGTGTTGATGACCGCTTCCAGCGTCCTTTGGCTTTGCAGCAGGTCGCGGTCGGCAATTTTCTTTTCCGTGACATCCTTGAAGAGGAGGAGGGTGAGCGATTCGTGGAGGGCGGGGGTGAGGGCGGTGGTCACCAGGAAAAATTTCTGAACCCCGTCCTCCGTCCGGGCCTCGAGGGTGAATTCGTCGCGTTTGTTCCGGGGGAGTTGGCCAAGTTTTTCCTGCAGCCTCCTGAAAGCCTCCCCGGTTCCGAAGGAAGGCGTCAAAGGCCCGTCGTGGAGGAAGTCTTTTTCCGAATCTGCTCCGAACAGGCGGAGCAGTTCCCGGTTGCACTTCAGCGGCTTTTGCTCGTCCAGGCTGTACACGAGCAGGCCCACCGGCAAACTGTTCAGGAAACTTTCGAAATCAACCCCTTTTTCCAGCAAGTCGATTATCTCGGCGGATGTTTTCATAATGTTGATTGGCTAATGATTTGCCGGGCTGAGGCATGCCGGTAAAAATAAGGGACGCGCAAGGATTTTGGAAACCGGCAAGCCAATGAATCAAAAATTTACAACAAAAAAACAGGAGGCCCAAGCCGGCGGCTGATAAAACTCAAAGCCCCGCCTGATAAATATCATTTATTTCTTACCCCGAAAAAGTGCACCTTGCCTCAACGTATTAAACCAAATGCCATGATCAGGATACAAGTACTTGGGCTGGGCAACAGCCAGCACCGGAAACTGAGCGACAACCTGCGCTCGGCTCTGGAGAGCGTCGGCCTGCGCGCCAAAGTGGAGCAGGTGACCGAGGTGGATGATATCCTGCGGTACAAAGTCAGCTCTATTCCCACCATCCTGCTCAACGGACAGGTCCTGTTTGAAAATGGCCATACGCCCAGCGTCGAGGAGCTGCGCGACGCCCTTTCGGGCGCGGTCGCCGCCAACTAACCGGAGAAGGCGTCCGAAGGCAAGGGGCGGCCGCTTTTTGCCAGGCCCTCTCTCCCCATCCCCCCATCCCCTAATACCCCAAAATCTTCATCATCTCCTCCGCCGTTTGTTCCGGCTGGTAAATCTTATCCACGATATTTCCCTGGGCGTTCTTGTAAATGATGACGTGTTTGGGCGAAGGGATCAGGCAGTGTTTGATCCCCCCGTAGCCGCTGATGGCGTCCTGGTAGGCGCCCGTATGGAAAAAGCCGAGGTACAGCGGTTCCGGCTCGTCGGGGCTGTAGGCCGGCAGGTATACCTGGCTTTCGTGGATTTCTGAATTGTAATAATCGGAATTGTCGCAACTCAGCCCGCCGATGTTGGCCCGCCGGTATTCATTATGCCATTTATTGATGGGCAGCAGGATAAACCGCTCGCCGATGCCCCAGGCGTCGGGCAGGGTCGTCATCAGGGAGTTGTCGATCATGTACCACATCTCGGCGTCGTTCTGCAGTTTTTGCCCCAGCACGGAAAAGATGTTGGCGCCGCTCTCCCCGACGGTGTATTTGCCAAATTCGGTGAAAATGTCCGGCTCGGGGATTTCTTCCTCTTCACAGGCCTGCAGGATGAGGCTGACGATTTCCTTGACCATGTATTTGTAATCGAACTCGAAGCCCAGAGAGTTGCGGATCGGCATGCCGCCGCCGATGTTGATGGCCCGCAGGCCCTCGCTGTGGCGCTTCAGCTCGCAGTACACCTTGATTGCTTTTTTGAGTTCTCCCCAGTAGTAGAGCGAGTCCTTGATGCCGGTATCCACAAAGAAGTGGAGCATCTTGAGCTGAAACTTGGGGTTGTCCTTGATGCGGCTTTTGAAGAAGGGCACCACGTCGGCGTTGCGGATGCCGAGGCGCGAGGTGTAAAACTCGAAGTTGGGTTCTTCCTCGGTGGCCACCCGGATGCCGATCTTGCACTTGCCTTTGACGTGCTTTTCGTAGTAGTCGATCTCCTTCATGTTGTCCAGGATGGGGATCACGTTTTCGAAGCCGTCGTTGATCAGGGCTACGATCTTTTCCAGGTAGTCCTGGGTTTTAAAGCCGTTGCAGACGACGATGGTCTCCTCGGTGAGCCTCCCTTTTTTGTGCAGGCGGCGGATGAGGTCGATATCGAAGGCCGAGGAGGTTTCCAGGTGGACGTTGTGCCGGAGCACTTCGTTGACCACATAGCTGAAGTGACAGCTTTTGGTGCAGTAACAGTAATAATACTTTCCTTTATAGCCCATAGATTTCATTGCCCGGGTGAACATGTTGCGGGCTTTTTTGATCTGCGAGCCGATCTTGGGGAGATACGTCAGCTTGAGGGGGGTCCCGTATTTACGGATCAGGTAAATAAGGGGAACCCCATTGAAAACCAGATACCCATCTTCAATGTCGAAGCCCTCTTGCGGGAAGTAGAAGGTCTGGTCAATGAGGTCAAAGTAACGGTTGGTAACTGCCAATTTGCCTGTGTTTTAGAGTCTGGCCTGAAAATGATGGATTTCAACGTCCCGCCCATTGGCGAAACGCTGCAAAAGTAGAAGGAAATTCTGAAAAATGCTCAACAAAGCGGCTAAATCTGTACCGGCACGCGGCGGGGTTTGGCAAATGGCAAAACCGGGCTCCCGTCCGCAGGGCTATACCAGAGGGTAATGGCCGAATATTATTACCTTTGCCCGTCCAAAAACTTTACGACTATGGAAAAACTGGATGCCCTCAACCAGGTGGCGGAATTTCACCGGACCTTCCGCCACCCCATAGAACCCCGCCCGGCCATCCCCGCCGAACAACGCTGCCGCCTCCGCGTCGCCCTGCTGGCCGAAGAACTCCGGGAACTGGAGAAAGCCATCGAAGACCGCGACATCGTCGAGGTGGCCGACGCCCTGTGCGACCTCCAGTACGTGCTCTCCGGCGCCGTCCTGGAGTTCGGCCTGGGCGAAAAATTCAAAGCCCTCTTCGATGAGGTGCAGCGCTCCAACATGAGCAAATCCTGCGCTACCCGCGAGGAGGCAGAGGCCACCGTCCGGTATTATAAGGAAAAAAAAGGGTTCGACAGCTATATCGCCGAAGCCGACGGACACTGGCTCGTCTACCGGAAATCGGATAACAAAACGCTTAAATCGGTCAATTATTCTCCGGCGGATTTGGAGGGGATTTTGGGGGTGTGAGCGTGTAAACGTGTAAACGTGTAAACGTGTAAATGAAGGCAGCGGCTACTGGCCTAACGTTGGACAAGTTCGAAGTTTTTACCCTGATGAATGGAAGGGCAATTGTTAGAGGTTTAAGGTTCGACGGGATCTCTGCAACCCGCTGGCGATCAACGCTGTCCAATGCCAGGCGGGTAGTCAAGGCAGCATAGGAGCAGATTTCAGGCAGCTCCATCGCACAGCCCTCTTTTACACATTTACACATTTACACCTTTACACCTTTATCCCCCCATTTGTCTCCCATCCGAAAAATATGCATTATATCGGCCGGCCGGCGGAGGCAATCGCCCGGAAGTTCGTACTTTGGGGAGGAAACCGCTTCGAAATCACCGCACAAACCAGGCTATGAAGATTGCATACAGCACCCTTTGGCTTACACTGATTTTCCTTTTCCTCCTGCCGCAGGCGGCGGAGGCCCAGCGCAAGCGCCGCCGGTACCAGCAGCGGTTCAAGGCCGGGCTGGTCTTTGGAGGCAACCTGTCGCAGGTGGACGGCGACCGCTACAACGGCTTCGACAAGGGCAACCTGCAGTTTGGCCTGTCCGGGACGGCCATCCTCAGCGAAAATGCGGAAATAGGGGTGGAATTCCTCTACGCCGGCAGAGGCAGCAAGGTGGAAAGCGACAAGAGCAGCGCCCTGGAACGGAAAGACCGCCTGATCGACCTCCGCTACATGGAGGTGCCCATCCTCTTCCGCTACCGGCACAACGCGGAGGCACCGTCGTCCCTCATCGAACTGGGCTTTTCTTTCGGCCGCATCATCCGCTCGCGGGTGGCCGAGCCCGAAACCCCCGGCGACGGGATCGCCTTCCGGGCCTTCGAGCCTTACTTCAACAACAATGAATTTTCCCTGCTGGCCGGCTACGGTTACCAGGCCTCCCGCCACCTGAATTTCAAAATGCGCTTCGGCTTCGCCCTGACCGAGTTCTACAGCAATCCCACCCCAAAAGAACGGCAGTCCGCCAACAGCATCTTCGCCGCCGGCTCGAACGGCCGCATCGAGTTCATGCGCAACTACTACCTGGCCCTGATGGCGCAGTATCAGTTCTGAAGGGGTGGGCGGGTATTCGCGGTTCGCAATTCGCGGTTCGCAATTCGCTGTTCGCAATTCGCCGTTCGCAATTCGCCGTTCGCTTTTGGAAGCTGCTCGCCTGCCAGCTGCGAACCGCGAATAGCGAACCGCCAACCGCCAACCGCGAACCGCCTAAAAATCGTATTTTGCCGCCGATTTGCTCCTTCCAACCACAAAAACAACAGTATGCAACAACGGGCAAAGATCATTAGGATGGCCTGGGCCGTCGTCGTTTTGTTTGGTTTTCCCGGCATGTTGGCCGGCCAGGGCAGCGGCCTTCCGCTGGGCAACCCCGCCTACCACATCCTGGACCGGCTGGAGATCAAGACGGGCCGCCCCACTCCCTACCATTCTTCCCTGAAGTACTACCTGCGCAGCGATGTGGCCGCCTACGCCCTGGGCGTCGACACGGCCCGGGTGCCGCTGACGATCCGCGACCGGCGCGATTTGTACTACATCTTCCGGGACAATAACGAGTGGCTCGTCACCTCCCGTTTTCCCACCCGCATTGCCGGCCCGCGGGAGAGCATTTATTCCGATACGCTCGTCACGCAGGTGGAGGCCAGCATGGAGAACCCCCGCTACACCATGCGGGAGAAGCCCTACCTCGGTTTTCTGTATCCCACCCCCGCCAACATGGTGGAGGTGAACCAGAAGTTCTTCCACATCCGGGCCAACCCGCTGCTGGATTTCAAGCTGGCCCGGGAGCAGGACGACAGCGAGCTGATCTTCAACAACCTCCGCGGCATGGAGCTGCGGGCAGGCATCGACGACCGGATTTTTGTCTATTTCAACATCGTGGAAACGCAGGCCCGTTTTCCCAACTACGTCAACCAGCGCATTGCCCGCGACCAGGCCATTCCCGGGGCGGGGCTGTACAAAACTTACCAAAGCCAGATTTTCGACATCACCAACGGCTACGATTTCCTCAACGGGCAGGGCTACCTGGCGTTCAACCTGAGCCGGCACGTCGGCCTGCAGTTCGGCTACGGCCGCAACTTCATCGGCAACGGCTACCGCTCCCTGCTGCTGTCCGATTTTTCCAACAACTACCTCTACCTCAAGGCCAACTGGCGGGTGTGGAAGCTGCACTACCAGAACCTCTTCCTGGAACTCGCCGCCCAGTCGAACGCCGGCCTAGGGGCCAACGAGGTGCTGCCCCGCAAATACATGGCGGCGCACTACCTGAGCTTCCAGGCCCTGCCCGGCCTGAGCTTCGGCATCTTCGAGTCGGTCGTCTTCAGCCGCCCCGGCGGCGGCTTTGAGTTTCAGTACCTCAACCCCGTGATCCTGTACCGGACGGTCGAGCACGGCCTGGGCAGCCCCGACAACGTGCTCATCGGGCTGGACGCCAAGTGGAACTTCCTCCGCCATTTTCAGCTCTACGGCCAGCTCATGCTCGACGAGTTCAAGTTCACCGAGCTGTTCATCGAACGGCGCGGCTGGTGGGCCAACAAATTCGGCATGCAGGCAGGCCTGAAATACGTCAACGCCTTCGGCCTGGACCACCTCGACCTGCAGGCCGAGTTCAACCAGGCCCGGCCCTACACCTATACCCACCGCGACAGTTCCTCCAGCTATACGCACTACAACCAGCCGCTGGCCCACCCCCTGGGCGCCAACTTCCGGGAGGCCCTCTTCATCGCCCGCTACCAGCCGTTTAAAAGAGTACAGCTCGAAGGGCGCTTCATCCGCTCCGAGTTCGGCGAGGA
Organism: Phaeodactylibacter sp.; assembly: GCA_024102975.1. Lineage (GTDB taxonomy): Bacteria > Bacteroidota > Bacteroidia > Chitinophagales > Saprospiraceae > JACJXW01. The sequence goes on from JAGFJD010000024.1 coordinate 18,596, forward strand.
CGGCGAGGGGCAGAACTGGGGCGGCAACCTGCTGCTCTCCCACAACAGCCGCGAGCTGGAGTACGGCAACGAGACCGGCCAGGGCGTCAACGCCAAAGCCAGCCTGCTGGGGCTGGACGTCACCTACGCCCTGGCGCACAACGTTTTCCTCGACCTGCATTATTTCTACCGGAAAAAGGATAGCGAAGACGATAAGCGGGATGATACGACGCAGTACTTCGGGGGCGGGGTGCGGATTAATATCGGGAAGCAGCGGATGGATTTTTAGGGATTTTCGAATAGGATAGCCATGTTGTCGATATCCGGCAAGAGGTCGATCCAGGAGAGATAAGACCGCCGGTAGGGATCATGTAGTTTGGCGTCGGCGGGAATAAAATAGCCTTTTTGCGAACCGCGAACAGCGAATTCCGAACACCGGACCGCGAACACCGTTTACTTTTCGAGCAAATCCCCCCTTTCCCCTGTTCAAAAAAAGAACCAACCCAACCACGTATGCCCAAGCAAGACTATCCCCGGATTTCCGACTACGGCCTGATCGGCAACCTGCACACCACCGCCCTGGTTTCCCGCCGGGGTTCCATCGACTTCATGCCCTTCACCCGTTTCGACTCGCCGACCGTCTTTGCCGCCCTGCTCGACCGGGAGAAAGGCGGCAGCTTTGACATCGAGCCGGCGGACGGAGACGTCCGGGTCAAACAACTGTACCTGCCCGACACGGCGGTGTTGCTGACCCGCTTCCTGTCGGAGGCCGGCATCGCCGAGCTGACCGACTTCATGCCCGTCAAGGAGCAGGAGGAGCGGTGTTCGGTGGTGCGCATGCTGCGCTGCATCAAGGGGAAGCTGAAATTCAGAGCAACCTGCGCTCCGCAGTTCGACTATGCCCGCACGGCGCCATTCCTGAAGCAGGAAGGGCCGAAGTCCGTGCTGATGGCCGACGGCGGCACCCTGTCGGTGCGCCTGCGCAGCGATGCTGAGCTGCGGGTAGCAGGCGACGGAGTGGAGGCTGCCTTCACCCTCGAAGAGGGCCAGTGCGTTTCCTTCGTCCTGGAAGCGGTGAACCTGGATGACCCCGAACCGGAGCGCGATCTGTACTACTATTGCAACACCGCTTTTGAGGACACGATCGCCTTCTGGGAGGAGTGGATCGATCAGGCCCAATACCGCGGCCGCTGGGAGGAGATCATCCACCGGTCGCTGATCACGCTGAAGCTGCTGACGTCTTACCGCTACGGCTCTACCGTGGCGGCGGCCACCTTTGGCCTGCCCGAGGCCGTCGGCGGGGAGCGCAACTGGGATTACCGATACACCTGGATCCGCGATGCGGCCTTCTCCATGTACGCCTTCGTGCGGATGGGCTTCCGCGAGGAGGCCGGCGCTTTCATCAAATGGATCATGGCGCGCTGCCGCGAACTGGACAATGCCGCCAACATACAGCTGATGTACGCCGTGGACGGCAGCGCGGACCTCGACGAATACGAGCTGGATCACCTCGAAGGGTACCGGGGCAGCCGCCCGGTGCGGGTCGGCAACGCCGCCTCCAACCAGTTTCAGCTGGACGTCTACGGCGAGCTGATCGACACCGTCTACCTCTACAACCGCCACGACGATTCCATCACCTATGAATTCTGGGCCGACATCCGGGAGATTGTCAACTTCGTCTGCGAGAACTGGCGCAAGAAAGGCCACGGTATCTGGGAAGTGCGCAGCCAGGCCCGGGAGTTCCTCCACTCCAAAGTGATGAGCTGGGTGGCCATCGACCGCGGCATCCGCATTGCCGAGGCGCGTTCCTTTCCAGCTCCTATCGAAGAGTGGCGCCGGAGCCGCGACGCCATCTACGAAGACATTTACCACAACTACTGGAATGAGGAAAAGCAGGCTTTCGTACAATACCGCGGCGCCGACGTGCTCGACGCCTCCGCCCTGCTCATGCCGCTGGTGCGCCTGCTGAGCCCCTACGAGCCCCGCTGGCAATCGACCCTGCGCGCCATCGAAAAAGAGCTGGTCACCGATACGCTGGTCTACCGCTACCGCCTGGACAACGGCGCCGTCGACGGCCTGGAAGGGGCGGAGGAGACCTTCTCCATGTGCTCCTTCTGGTACATCGAGAACCTCGCCAAGGCCGGGCAAACCGACAAGGCCCGCCTCTATTTCGAGAAGATGCTGGGCTACGCCAACCACCTGGGCCTGTTCTCCGAGATGATCGCCCTCAACGGGGAGCAGATCGGGAATTTCCCGCAGGCATTCACCCACCTGGCGCTGATCAGCGCGGCGTATCAGCTGGAGCATGTGGAAGAGGGAGGGAAGCAGTGAACCGGACGTACCAGATTCATCTGGTGCGTTTATTCATACTACTGGCTCGAACCCCCCTGTCACCGCACGATCCGCACCTCCACCTCTACCCTCCGGTTTTTCGCCCGGTTCTCCGGCGTGTCGTTGGCTGCCGCCGGCTGCTTTTCCCCCATGGCTGTTGCCTCGATGGAGGCGTCAACACCCAGCGCCGCCAGGAAATCCAGCACCGCCCGGTTTCTCCGTTCGGAAAGCCCCTGGTTGTAGTCCTCCGGCCCGATACTGTCGGTATGTCCAGCCAGGGCGATCCGGTAGCTTTGAGCGCCGGCCAGTGCTTCTTTGAGCTGCCGCAGTTCGGCTTTTGCCGTTTCGTCCAGCCCGGAATGATCGAAACCAAAGTAGACGACATAGCGGCTTTCGTATTCCTGCGCTTTCTTTTTTTCCGGCCCGGGTTCGGGCGCCTTCGGCTGCAGCCTGACGGGGTCGGCCACCACCGGCAGTTCCACCAGGGTTTCGGTGTTTTCGCCGACCACCAGTTCCTGCTCCAGGGTAAAGTGATCATTGAACTCTATTTGTTGGGTATACGGCCCTTCCCGGCGGGCGAAGGAAAGGGAGTACTCGCCGGTCAGGGCGTTGCTGCGCGCCTGGGCGACGGTTTCGCTGGTCTCGTTGAAGACCAGGTTGATCCGGGCCTCCACGGCCCGGCCGCTGGAGTCTTTCACCGTGCCGTCGATGACGACTACCGGTTCTGGCCGGATCCGCTCGTCGGCGCCTGCGCCGAGGTGAGCGTAGAAGATGTCGCTGTTGCGCACGAAGTAGACGTCGTTGCGCACGGCGTCGATGACGAAGCCGTAGTCTTCCTCTTTGGTGTTAAAGGGGCGGCCGATGTTGATGACCTCGCCGCAGGCCGTGCCGCCTTCCAGGGTGGTCTTGAAGATGTCGAGCCCGCCGAATCCGCCCCATCCGGCGGAGCCGAAGTAGAGGGTTTTGTTGTCGGCGCCGATGAAGGCCGAGCGTTCGTCGGCCGGGGTGGAGACGTCGAGCTTTTCGGGGAAGCTCCAGGCGCCGCCGGCCTGTTTGCGGCTGACGAAGAGGTCCATCCTGCCGTCGTAGTCGGGCCCGGCGGCCACCACGAAGGTTTTGCCGTCCGGGGAGACGGACATGCCGTCGGTGGCGTACTGGTTGCTGCGGAAGAACTGGCCGATGCCGCCGCCCAGGCCTTCCGGTTTGCCCCAGGCGTCGCCGTGCAGCTCGGCGCGGTAGTAGGGCCCGCCGGTCTCCCGCCAGTCCGGCCGCCAGCTTTGGAAGTAGACGGACTGGCCGTCGGCGGAGATATTGGGCTCGTCTTCGCCCATGTGGGTACAGACGGGCTGGCCGATGCACTGCGGGGGCGCCCACTGGCCGTCGGCCCGCCGGCTGAACCACACGTCGCCGTCGCCTTCCGCCCGCCCGCGAAAGGTGGTGTAGCTCATGTTGGACCACGGCATGCCGCCGCGGCCGCTCATGAAGTAGAGGTATCGGCCGTTGGGGGTGAGCGAGAGGTTGACATCGCGGTACTCGGAGTTCAGCCTGGCCAGTTCCTGCGGCTCGGTGTCCCAGTCGGGCAGGACGGTGGCCTTCTGAGCGGAAAGGGTGATGGAAAGGAGGAGGCAGGACAGGAGAATGGGTAATTTAAGAGGTGTCATATGGTTGTGGTTTTTTGACAGGATTAACAGGATTTGCCCTGGGAAATAGCCCGGGAACAACTGTCCGTTATTTCACAGGGTGAGCAGGGCGATGGCGTTTCTATGCAGAAATGGTTTGGGGCGACAGACAACGATCAACAGACAACAGACAACCGCCTGTCCGCCCGGCCTGTGACAGGCAACCGGACCGTAAATATACAAAAGGGAAAAGAATATAATAATTTGGGTAGTGGGTTAAATCCGTTGATCCATCCAGCGGGCCTGGAGGCCCGCTCTCCAGTTTCTCAGAAACTTCAACGCATTTAACCCACCACCTGACAAAAGATAGAAACGGACCGGTAGCGTAAAAAATAAAAATCCATTAAATTGCACCATTATGCCAACAGTATTGACTGTCAATGGCTATCGGTTTCACTTTTATGCTTCTGACCGGGACGAACCTCCTCACGTACACGTATCCAGAGGCGAGGGGTATGCCAAAATATGGCTGGAACCAAATGTGGAACCCCAATATTTTTATAAATACAAAGCGAGTGAAAAACGAGAGATCACTAAAATAACTGAGGAGAACGCAGATTATCTAAAAGAACAATGGTATGACTTCTTCAAATAACCGTTACGATACATTAGAACAAATTATCTTCGAACAAGGACTACGGATAGTTGGCGTACACTGCTACCCTGAGCTTGACCTGATGCTGGTGGTGCTGAATAACAAAAAAGTTTTACGCCGAAAAGTCAGTTCATCAGCGCGGCTCCAATCGGCAAGCCGGGAGCAACTTCAAAACATCCAGCTCATCAGCGACGGGATAGGCGTTCACTGGCCGGATGTGGATGAAGATATTAGTTTGAAAGGCCTGCTGAAAGAGGAGTTTTCGTTGAAGGAGGCAGCCTGACAAGGGCTCCTGCCCTGTAAAATTAAAACCCGCAATTGATATCTTCACCTCTAAAAGCGCTCCCATGCCCTTTCCGTCCGATGAAGATGCCGGCTGTGCCACCCTCCCAAATGTTAAGTTTCTGTGAAATCCACAATTTCCCGGCATTCCTCCCCAAATCCCCTTACCTTTGCGCGCTTAAAAATGCGATGCTGCTTGATCGGGCTTCGCTCATGCCGGGTTTCTTGCCACAAAAACACCAAAACACAAAATCCGCACAAAGTTTTGTGGGATTTCGTGCCCTTCGTGTTTTTGTGGCAAAAAGCGCCTGGCCCAAATAGTTTAAAAAACGCATTTTATGTTAACAGTCCAGGGCTTAGGCCTGCAATACGGCAAGCGCATTCTCTTCGACGAGGTAGAACTCCAGTTCACCCGCGGCAACTGCTACGGCGTCATCGGCGCCAACGGGGCGGGCAAGACCACTTTCCTGAAGATCCTCTCCGGGGAAATCCCGGCCATGCGGGGCAGCGTGAGCCTCGAGCCCGGCAACCGCATGGCGGTGCTCAAGCAGAACCACTTCGAGTTCGAAGAAGAGGAAGTATTGAATACCGTCATGATGGGCCACCGCGAGCTCTACGACATCATGGTAGAAAAGAACGCCATCTACATGGACCCCGACGCCACCGAGGCCGACGGCATGCGCGCCGCCGAGCTGGAGAACAAGTACGGCGAAATGGGCGGCTGGACCGCCGAGAGCGACGCCGCCGAGTTGCTGAGCAATATGGGCGTAAAGGAAGAGCTGCACTACAAACAGATGAAAGAGCTGAGCGGCCCGGACAAGGTGAAGGTCCTCCTGGCGCAGGCCCTGTTCAACAACCCCGACCTGCTGCTGCTCGACGAGCCTACCAACGACCTGGACGCCGAAACGGTGGCCTGGCTGGCCGACTTCCTGGCCGACTTCAAAAATACGGTCATCGTCGTCTCCCACGACCGCTACTTCCTGGATATGGCCTGCACCCACATGGTGGACATCGACTTCCAGCGCATGCGCATCTTCACCGGCAACTACACCTTCTGGTACGAATCCAGCCAGCTGATGGCCCAGCAGATGGCCAACAAGAACAAAAAAATCGAGCAGAAGCGCAAGGAGATGATGGAGTTTATCCAGCGCTTCAGCGCCAACGCCTCCAAGTCGAAGCAGGCTACCTCCCGAAAAAAGGCCCTGGAGAAGCTGAACCTGGAAGACATCCAGCCCTCCAGCCGCAAATATCCCTACATCAACTTCCAGATGGAGCGCGAGCCGGGCGGGCAGATCCTCAGGGTGGACAAGCTGGGCCGTACCGCTACCGACGGCACCCCGCTCTTCGGGCAGGTGTCGTTCACCATCAACCAGGGCGAGAAGATCGCCCTCGTCAGCCGCGAAGCTTCGGCCATGACGGCCTTCTTCGAGGTGCTGGCCGGCAAGGCCGAGGCCCATGCCGGCACGATCGAGTTTGGCAAGACCATCAAGGTGGGCTACCTGCCCAACGAGAACGCGGCCTACTTCGCCGGCGCCGGCGACCTGGACCTCATCAACTGGCTGCGCCAGTATTCGGAAGACAAGGACGAGCAATTCCTGCGCGGCTTCCTCGGCCGCATGCTGTTCTCCGGGGAAGAGGTGTACAAAAAGGCGTCCGTCCTGTCGGGCGGAGAAAAGGTGCGCTGCATGCTCTCCCGCGCCATGCTCCAGCAGCCCAACTTCCTGCTGCTGGACGAGCCCACCAACCACCTCGACCTGGAATCCATCACCGCCCTCAACAACGCCCTGCGGGACTTCAAAGGCAACCTCATCTTCACCTCCCACGACCACCAGCTGATGCAGACGGTGGCCAACCGCATCATCGAGATCACCCCCAACGGCATCATCGACCGCCTGATGACTTTCGAGGAGTTCCTCGCCTCGGAGGAGGTGAAACGGCAGCGGGAGGAGTTGTATAAAGGAGTGCTGGTTTAGGCACAGGGACTGAGTGGGTGAGTGGGTGGGTGTTGCTCTCCTGAGCCGGAGCGAGGATGGAGAGTGGGGGTTCGATTCCCATTTCCAGCTTCAATGTCAGCCTGGGACTGTTCAAACTACTGTGTTTTTCTGTTTTGAACCGCAGGGGGCGCGGAGAACCACAGAGCTTGCCCGGCTGACCAGACGGGAGCGCAAGCGATTGTAGTTCAACACCTTACCCTGTGTCTCTCTGTGCTCCCTGCGGTTAGGAAAATGCGGGTCGACACAGTTTTTTGAACACTACCCCGAGCACAGAACGTTGGACGCTTCCGTCAGTCTATCCTGTACCGTCCTTCGGATAACCCAAAACGACTAATTGCCTCAGTATGAAAAACACTACCCCCCCTGTCCGTTGCAGTCACCTGCTGCTTCTCGTATTCATGTTTTCCCTTTCGTCCTGCTTCCCCCTGGCGGTACGCTTTTTCAAGCAAGGCAACCGCCAGAAAGCAAAACCTCTTTTTGAAAAATCGCTGGGCCACCGGGTTTACGACCCCGGCGCCCGGTTTTACCTGGCAAGAATGGAGGTCAACCGAAACCCCAACACCCTGGCCTGGCTGGAGATCAGCACAACGTTCTGCGAGCTGGAGCAAGAGGTCGGCCGGTTGCCGGAAAAGCAGGCCCTCAGGTTGTCGAGGCACGACGTGAGGCGGGGGGAAATCATCAACGCCCGGGAAAAACTGCAACGGCGCATCACCGGGCGAATGGCCGAATCCGGCACGATTCCGGAACTGCAGGCCCTGGAGGCCGCCTCCGAGTGCTGGCCGACGGGCTCAGTAGATACCCTGCGCGCCATCGTCGTCAACAAAAATATCGACTCTGAGCAGCCGGTATACGATACCGAATCCGAAAAGGACTGGAAAGGCGTGCCCGTGACGCTGCCCACCGAAGAGCAGGTCCGCTCCGAACCGGGCCGGTCGTGCGCAGCGCTCGGCACGGACGAGCCTCCGGGCATCAGCTATGAAGACGCCACTACGATTGCGCTGCACTATGCCGACGCCGTCCTGCCTGTCAATTATCCCAGGTTCTGGGAAATCCGGAAAAATATCTGGCGGACATTCCGGATCCACCATTCCTACTGCGAGATGGACCGTTTCAAGGCAGAACATCCGGAGAACACGCTGACTGAGGACTGCTGGTACGACAACGCCCGGGATACCTTATGCCTCGGCCTGCTGCGCCCCCTGCTGGCCTTCCACCGCAACAACCCCTTTACCGCGCTGGATCCGGATATCTGCTTTCAGGTCATGTGCCTGGCCCTGTACGCCGAGGATGCGAACGAGCTCAATGCTGAAGAGCGCCGGCAATTGAAGGACGTGGAAATGATGTTCAACCTGCAACGGCAGTTGCTGCGCTGCGAACAAATCTATGATTCGACGGAACTGGTCTCGAACGTCGCCTACCTGGCCCGGACGTATCCGCACCACCGGATGGTGTTCGACCTGGCGACGAAGGTGGCCAACCATTTCGCCCACAATGGGCGCCTGGCCCTGGCCCGGGACGCGCTGGATACCTTCCGCCCTCTTTTTCCGGACACTTCTGTATGCGCTTCCGACTATTTTTTCCAGATCAGGAAACAAGCCTGGTTTGGCAATTTCGAAGCGCTGCTGGACCGGGCTGGAGACAAAATGATCCTGCCCCAGCCGGCCTCCGCCTGGAATACAGCCGATAACGACGAGTATGCTATGGTATCCTGGGGCGAAACCGACGAGGTGTTTTTCATGAGGCGAAACCGGGCAAACGGAACCGTCCGGCTGATGACTTCCAGGCTGAAAAACAGAAATTGGACAAAGCCTGCGCCCGTAGAGGAACTGTCCGTCTCCGACGACGTCGTACCCCTGTCCATCAGCTCCAGCGGGCGGCTGATGCTCCTCCGGTCTGAAGGGAAACTGCTGCATGCCCTCCGGCCGGACATCAACCGGCCCTGGTCCAGCCCCGAACCCTTGCCCATGCCGGGCCGCTTTGCCGGCAACGCCTGGATCGCCCCCGACGATTCCCTCATGCTCATTGAATATTACGTCACGCCCTCCACTGCGCTGGCGGAGCCGGCAAAGAACCTCGCCGTATCCCAACTGGATTCAGCCGGCGCCTACGGGCAGTACGATCCGCTGGGCGGCGTCAACCTGGCGGACGCCAGCGAAGGGAACCCCTGCATGGCGCTGGGCGGCCGGCTGCTGCTTTTTACTTCCGACCGCATTGACGGGCTGGGCTACAAGGACCTTTATAGCGTAAGCCTGACAAAACCCCGGGATTGGAAAACCATGGGCGAACCCCTGAACATGGGCCTGCAGCTCAATACCATCTTCGAGGACGAGGGCATTTCTTATTTCTCCGAATACACCGGCATGGCATATTTCCACCGCCTCGATCGCTGCACCGAGGATATGGACATCTGGAAGCTGAAACTGAAAGCTGAAGTATTCCCGGAAAACGCGATGCGCCTGGCCGGCCTGGTGCTTGACGAAAACGGCAAGCCCATCGGTGGCGGGTTTATGGAGTTCACTCCGGATTACCAGCTGAACGTCCATTCGCAGCCAATATCGCCTAAAGGCACGTATTCCTATACCGTAGCCGACAGCACGGTGGTAGTTCGCCTTTTTCCGGAAATCCCCGGCTACTATTCCGAGCGGGATACCACGCATTTCCTGGCGAATGTGGCCAGGGGAGAGATCATTCGCGATACCTTCGTGCTCACCTCATTCGATTATATCCGGAAGCATTACCGGCTCGTGCACAGCACGTTCCACAACGGGACGGCCGAGTTCGACAACCCCGGCAAAGCCTATCCTGAGCTTACCCGCCTGGCCAAAATCGCTACCCGCATGGGTGCCGAGCTGCGCCTGTCGGGCCATACCGACGGTTCCGGGCTGGAATCGGGCAACCAGGAGCTGTCCCTGCACCGCGCCCGGTCCGTCAAGCAGTTCCTGGTGGAGAAATGCGGCTTCAACCCGGATAAAATTTACGTTTACGGTTACGGCGAGTCCCGCCCCATCTGCCCAAATGATACGGAAGAGGGGCGGCGCTGCAACCGGAGGGTGGAGGTGGTGTTCAGGATGCCGGTGTTGCCGGGAGGGGAGTAGGGGGTAATGCCGGATGAAAACGAGGAGGATGTCCCGAAGCCGTTTCCGGAGGTCCGTCATGTGCAGGTGTGAGGGAGTCGGATGGCCCGGCGCAGACAAATCAAACATCAAACATCGCAAATCGAACCTCGCAAATGGGGCAGGCAGGATTTTCGATGTGCGATATGTGATGTTTGATGTGGCGTGGCAGCCGGGGAGCATTGAACGGCCAGGGCAACCTCACCCTCAACCTCACCCCCTACCTCACCCGCTCCGGCCCCTGCGAATTGTTGTGGATGCGCCAGCGTTCGTCCTGTATAGACCGGTAGACGACTTCAAACTCGATCCCTTCTGCTATCAGGCGGGAGATGGCCTCCCTGACCTGTTGGTATTCCTGCGGGTCATTTTTCACGGTCAGGATATTGTAGCTGGAATTGGCGGGGATGGCCAGGCCGATGTCCAGCGTAGAAGAGGAAACGTTTTTCAGGCTGTCCAGCCCCGGTACTTCTGAGGACAGGAAATAAAAAAAATTGTGGTTGTAATCTTCCAGCCGGTACGTTTCGCCTTGGTGCCTTAAGGTAACCGACTCGATGATCGCCGGCCCCACCCCGTGGTTCTTCAGGTTGATCTCAAAGGTATTCTTTTCGCCGTCGGTGGTGGTCGACAGCATCAGGTACGGCATGATGGCAATATAGTTCTGCCGCCGCATCAGGTTGGTCTGGTAGACGAAGATGAGCAGCGTGATGAAGCTGATGCTGATGGCGGAGAGGCTGACCAGCTTGTCGGCATTCCATTTGATCCTAACCCTGGGCATCTTATTGGTCATTGGTTCGGGTTCAAATGTAGGGAAATTTTCAGAAGGCAGCAGCGGTTCGTCAGGCGGGGAGGAGGTAAGTTGAGGTGGGCATGGTATGAAGAAAGGTTGGGTTTTTTGCACTCTGCACAAAAGCACGTAATTTTCCAGCTGGTTTAAATTTCATAGCGAATAAACTGCAGGTCAGAAATTCGGTCAAAATCTTTATCCGCTGAGATCAAGGGTAGATTCATGTATATCGAAGTGGCAGCTATGATGGCATCCGGAAGCTTCAGTTTATACTTTTGTTTCAAGTCGATGGTAATTCCCTTAATGGCCTGATTGAGGTCAACTATAATGCAGGTATTCAAAAGTTCTTCTATAATTGAACGATCCTCCTCTTTTATATCCTGAAAACCAAGTAATTCCAATTCTGTGATGAACGATACATGAACATCTCGTCCATTCAAAAGCTCAGCAATAGTAGTGTCGCCATCCAATAGATACAATGCTATGTTGGTATCAATTAATAAGCTACTCCCACTCATCCCTCATCGCTTTTTGGATGGCCAAAGGCAACAAATGCAAATTCAGTACACCACAGTACCTATGTGCATTAAACTTACTTTTCTTTGGCAACGCATCCAAAAGCTTATCTATGCTTGCTTTATCACTTGCTCGCT
>JAGFJD010000041.1 GCA_024102975.1 Phaeodactylibacter sp.
AGAAAATCAGAATCAAGCTCCGGTCTTACGATCACAACCTCGTAGACAAGTCTACGGAGAAGATCGTCAAGACGGTGAGGAACAGTGGCGCTGTCGTTACTGGGCCGATTCCGCTGCCCACCGAGAAAAAGGTCTTTACCGTGCTCCGTTCACCGCACGTCAACAAGAAATCTCGGGAGCAGTTCCAGTTGCGTACCCACAAACGCCTCATCGAAATTTACACTCCCACCCAGAAGACAGTAGATGCCCTGTCCAAACTGGAACTGCCGAGTGGAGTTGACATTCAGGTGAAATTGACGTAGACAACCATTCATTACATACGGCATTAGACGTCGGGTAATGTAGTGCTGGGAGGGACAAAACTCCCCGGCCGTTATTTCACCACCGGAAAAGTAAGCCAGTTCGTTATTAACCAATAACAACCAGCCTGCGTAACGGTGGCAGCAATAACGAGCATCCAGTAACTGCCCTGGGATTCCATCCCCGGCTCTGCCCCGGCCTCAGCTGCCTATATAAAATACCAAGTGCTGATGAACGGTATAATCGGTAAAAAGATCGGAATGACCAGCATGTTTGACGCCCGCGGGCGCAGCGTGGCCTGTACGGTGGTGGAAGCCGGCCCCTGTGTGGTCACACAGGTAAAGACGGAAGAAACCGACGGGTACAACGCCCTGCAGCTCGGATTCGGCGATGCAAAGGTCAAGAACACATCCCAGGCTCTCCAAGGGCATTTCGACAAAGCAAAGACGGGACCCAAGCGCGAAGTCGTCGAGTTTCGCGACTTTAACGGGATCGAGAAAAGCCTCGGCGACCTCATCAAAGTGGAAGAGATTTTTGCCGAAGGCGACCGCGTAAGCGCCGTAGGCACTTCCAAAGGCAAAGGTTTCCAGGGCGTTGTGAAACGCCACGGCTTCAGCGGGGTGAACGACGCCACGCACGGCCAGCACAACCGCCAGCGGGCGCCGGGTTCTATCGGCGCTTCTTCCTACCCTTCAAAGGTATTCAAAGGCATGCGCATGGCCGGCCGGGACGGAGGGAAGCGGATCAAGGTCAAAAACCTGGAAGTCCTCAGGATATTCCCGGATCAGAACCTGATCCTCGTCAAGGGCGCCATCCCCGGCCATAAAGGGTCTTTTGTAATTCTTGAAAAGTAAAAAGCCATGAAACTCGAAGTAGTCAATATTCAGGGCCAGAAGACCGGCAGGGAAGTTGACCTCCCGGATGATATTTTTGGCATCGAGCCGAATGACCATGCCGTTTACCTGGCCGTTAAGCAATACCGCGCCAACCAGCGCCAGGGCACTCACAAGGCCAAGGAACGCAACGAGGTCACCGGCTCTACCCGCAAGCTCAAGCGCCAGAAGGGGACCGGCACGGCACGTTTCGGCGACATCAAGAACCCGCTGTTCCGCGGCGGAGGCCGCGTCTTCGGCCCGCGGCCGCGCAATTACAGCATCAGGCTGAACAAAAAGGTCCGCCGCCTGGCCCGCAAATCCGTGCTGTCCGCCAAAGCCGCTTCCGGCGAAATCCTCGTCGTGGAGGACTTCTCCTTCGAAGCCCCCCGGACCAGGGAGTTCGTCAACATCCTCAACAACCTGGAGCTGTCCGGCAAAAAGTCCGTGCTGGTGACGTCCGACTTTGAAAAAGAAGTCTATCTCTCCAGCCGCAACCTGAAGCAATGCCGCGTGATGCGCGCCGGTGACCTGAACACCTATGACATCATGAACACGCATACGCTGGTCCTGTCGGAAGGCGCTGTTGAGAAGATCAGGAATACATTTGCAAACTAACGGAAGCGGCACCGCTTCCGGCAATTTTTATAATAATGGCAAAGACGATCCTCATCAAGCCGCTGATCACGGAAAAAGCGGAAATGCTGTCGGAGAAAAGCGGCAAATACAGCTTTGTCGTCAGCAAGGACGCCAACAAGATCGAGATCCGCAAGGCCGTGGAGAACATGTACCAGGTCACGGTTGAATCGGTCAATACGATGATCCTGCCGGGCAAAGAGAAAAACCGGACGACCCGCTCCGGCATCATCCACGGCAGGAAGCCCGCTTACAAGAAAGCGGTGGTGACCCTCAGCGAGGGCGAAGAGATTGATTTCTTTGGAGATATTTAATCATAGGTTCCAGGGGCAAAGCAAGGGAAAGGTTATTGGTTATTGGTTATCTGTTCACCCAATCGCCAAGAAACGCCTTCCGGAACCCGGTATGGTTATTAACCAGTAACCAATAACCGGAGCCACAAGGCGCCCTCCCTCGCACGTATCTCTGGAACGGCAAAACAGATACCATGCCAGTTAAAAAACATAACCCGGTAACTCCCGGCACGCGTTTCCGCATCGGGAACACGTTCGCCGAGCTGACTACCGATAAACCGGAAAAGAGCCTGCTGGCCCCGCTCAAGAAGTCCGGCGGCCGCAACAACGAAGGGCACCGTACCGCCCGGCAACGCGGCGGCGGACATAAGCGCCGTTACCGCATCATCGACTTCAAGCGCAATAAGGACGGCATGCCGGCAACGGTACAGACCATCGAATACGACCCGAACCGCAGCGCCTACATCGCGCTGCTGGAATATCAGGACGGCGAGAAGCGCTACATCATCGCGCCGGATAAGCTGAAGGTGGGCAGTGAAATCCTCTCCGGAGAAGGAGCGCCCCCGAACGTGGGCAATGCGCTTTTCCTGAAGGATATCCCCCTGGGTTCTACCATCCACGCCGTGGAGTTGCACCCGGGGCGGGGCGCGTCAATGGCCCGCAGCGCCGGCACCTACGTCACGCTGATGGGCCGGGGGGAAGACGGGCGTTACGTTTCAGTCAAGCTGCCTTCCGGCGAGGTGCGCCGTGTTCTTGCTACCTGCAAAGCGACGATCGGCACCACTTCCAACCCCGACCACTCCCTGCAGGTGCTGGGCAAGGCCGGCAGGAAGCGCTGGCTGGGCCGCCGGCCGCGCACCCGCGGGGTGGCTATGAACCCGGTGGACCACCCCATGGGCGGTGGTGAAGGCAAAGCTTCCGGCGGGCACCCGCGTTCGCGCAACGGCCAGATGGCCAAAGGCGCCAAAACGCGCAAACCCAAGAAACAATCGGATAAGCTGATCATTTCCAAGAGAAAGACCGGCAAGAGGCGATAGCGCCCAACGGTGCGCCTGATGCGCTGTGTAAAAGTGTATGGGTGTAAACGTGTAAAAGGAAGCGGGGCCGACTCCCGGCATTTACACATACGAACGTTTGCACATTTACACGATAAATGCAAAACCTCAATATAAGACATGGCAAGATCAATCAAAAAAGGCCCCTACGTTTTCCACAAGCTGATGGATAAAGTAGAGAAAGCCAAGGAGTCGAAAAAGAAGACGGTCATCAAAACCTGGTCCCGCGCTTCCATGATCATTCCGGACATGGTGGGGGAAACCATCGCGGTACACAATGGCAAGACCTTCGTGCCGGTGTTTATCACCGAAAACATGGTGGGCCACAAGCTCGGCGAATTCGCTCCGACCCGCAACTTCCGGGGCCACTCGGGTAACCGCAAGAAGTAATTGATTTGTTATTCGTTGTGCGTAGCGGGTTGTTTGCAGCCGTTGTCAGGCGGCGACAAACAAGCGGCGACAAACAACCGACAACTATAAAATAATGGAAGCTGTAGCTAAACTCAGAAATGTCCCGATGTCAGCGCGCAAGATGCGCCTTGTCGTCGATAATATCCGCGGCAGGAACGTACTGGACGCTCTGGACATCCTGCGTTTTACCAAAAAAGAGGCCGCCGTATGGCTCGAGAAGCTGGTGCTTTCCGCCATCGCAAACTGGGAGCACAAACTGGGAGGATCGGAGAACGCCGACGACTACGACCTGGTGGTGAAAACGGCGTTCGTGGATGAAGGCACCATGCTGAAGCGTTTCCGGCCAGCCCCGCACGGGCGGGCGCACCGCATCCGCAAACGCACCAACCACGTGACGATCATCGTGGAGAACCGGGTCCCGCTGGCGGAAGACGCCCTGGTGGAAGACGCCGTGGAGGTGGAGGAACTGGATGATGAAACTACAGGTGAAGAATAAACAATAATTTGTAATACCATAGATATGGGTCAGAAGACAAATCCAATAGGCAACCGCTTAGGCATTATCCGGGGCTGGGAGTCCAACTGGTTCGGCGGCAAGGACTTTGCAGACAAGGTGGTGGAAGACGAAAAAATCCGCACCTACCTCAACGCACGGATTGCCAAAGGCGGTATTGCCCGCATTATTATCGAGCGTACCCTGAAGCGGATTACGGTAACCATCCACACCTCCCGGCCGGGGATCATCATCGGTAAAGGAGGGGCGGAAGTGGACCGCATCCGCGAAGAGCTCAAGAAGCTGACCGGCAAGGACGTGCAGATCAACATCATCGAGATCCGCAAGCCGGAGCTGGATGCCGCCATCGTGGCAGAGTCGGTCGCCAAGCAGCTGGAAGCGCGCATCAACTACCGCCGCGCCATCAAAATGGCCATCCAGTCGACCATGCGCGCCGGCGCCGAAGGCATCAAGGTCCGTATTGCCGGCCGCCTCAACGGGTCCGACATGGCCCGCACCGAGGAATATAAGGAAGGCCGTACGCCTCTGCATACCTTCCGGGCCGACATCGACTACTCCCTCAAGGAAGCGATGACCGTTTACGGCAAGATCGGCGTGAAGGTATGGATTTGCAAAGGCGAGGTGCTCGGCAAACGCGACCTTTCCCCGCATGTCGGCGTCCAGGAACGCCAGAAGAGCGGCAGCGACCGGGGAGACCGGGGAGACCGGGGCGACCGGGGAGGAGACCGGGGCGACCGTCGCGGAGGGGGCCGCCGGGGAGGCGGAAGAAATCAGCGCCGCCGTTAGATTATCTTGGAAAAATGCCGTACCTTTGCCTGGCTTTTTCAAAAGCCATTCCGTATGGCTTTTTTATTGACCTTTAGACGTGTAAATATATACTAAAATGCTACAGCCAAAAAGAACAAAATACCGCAAGCAGCAGAAGGGAACGAACAAAGGTTTGGCGTATAAAGGCAGCTCGATCGCTTTCGGTTCTTTCGGCTTGAAGACCATCCAGGGAGGACGGATCACCAACCGCCAGATCGAAGCGGCGCGGGTAGCGATGACGCGCTACATGAAGCGGGAAGGCAAGACGTGGATTCGCATATTCCCCGACAAGCCCATCACCTCCAAGCCGCAGGAAGTGCGGATGGGTAAGGGTAAAGGGGCGCTCGACCACTGGGTGGCCATGATCAAACCCGGCCGCATGCTGTTCGAGGTCGACGGCGTCAGCCCTGAGATCGCTCAGGAGGCTCTCCGGCTGGCAGCGCAGAAGCTGCCGGTCCTGACGAAATTTGTCGTCCGCCATGATTATGCGAAATAATTGTTGAAAGCCAAATAACCTAAGATATACCATGGCAACGAAAAAATTCTTGGAGCTTCAGGAATTCAGCGATGCGGACCTGCATAGTGAACTCAGAGATACTGAAGCGCAATACCAGAAGCTGAAGTTCGACCACGCTATCAAGGGCCTGGAAAATCCCTTGGTGCTGCGCGAAGTACGCCGGGACATTGCCCGCCTGCGGACGGAAATCCGCCGCCGGGAGATTGCCGCCATGTCGCCCGAGCAACTGGCCAACCGTTCCAAAATCAGGGCCAGAAGGCGGCGCAGGTAATTTTATAATCGCGAAGGTTCCAAACCACATTTTTGAAAATGGAAAACAGAAATCTCAGAAAGCAGCGCATCGGCGTAGTGACGAGCAACAAGATGAACAAGACTATTGCCGTTTCCGTGGAGCGCAGGCTGCGCCACCCGATCTACGGGAAGTTCGTAAAGAAATCCAACAAGTTCATCGCTCACGATGAGAACAACGATTGCAACATCGGCGATGTGGTGCGCATCATGGAATCGCGGCCGCTGAGCAAGCTCAAGCGCTGGCGGCTCGTCGAGATCATTGAGCGGGCCAGGTAATTTGCCCTGGCAGCAGGCTGCCGGAGACTTGGCAGGTTTCTTTTGAAAAAGCAGCTGCGTGGCTAATCCTGTCAAGTCCGGCAAAAGAAAACAGATAACAATCTATAAACCTTTATAACGATGATCCAGCAAGAGACCAGGCTAAAGGTTGCGGACAACAGCGGCGCCAAAGAGGTGCTTTGCATCCGCGTTTTGGGAGGCTCAAAGCGCCGTTACGCCTCCATCGGCGACCAGATCGTGGTCAGTGTGAAAGAAGCTTCGCCGGGCGGCATCAAGAAGGGCAGCGTATCCAAAGCGGTAGTGGTAAGGACGAAGAAAGAGGTGCGCCGCCGCGACGGCTCCTACATCCGTTTCGACGACAATGCCGTCGTACTGCTCACCGCCAACGACGAACCGAGAGGCACCCGCATCTTCGGGCCGGTAGCCCGGGAACTGCGGGAGCGGGATTACATGCGGATCGTATCTCTGGCGCCGGAAGTGCTCTGACTCATTGTTTATTTGCGAAGCGATTAACTCTATAATAAAATGGCAAAGAAAGCTAAAAACCAGCAGAAGAGGTTCGCGCCGAAACTGAAGATCAAGAAAGGAGACCGGGTGGTGGTCATTTCCGGGGCTTATAAGGATGTGGAACGGCCCCGGGAGGTGCTCGAGGTTCTTCCCGAAAAGAACCGGGCGATCGTCGAGGACGTCAATATGGCCAAGAAGCACACCAAACCCTCCCAGGACAACCCCGGCGGCATCAACGAGGTGCCTATGCCGATCCACATCTCCAACCTGATGCTGGTAGACCCGAAAACCGGCGAACCGACCCGCGTCGGCAGAAAAACCGTCGACGGCAAATTGGTGCGTTATTCTAAAAAATCCGGAGAAATTATCAAGTGATGAGCTATATACCCAGACTCAAGAACAAATATCGGGAAGAGGTGGTGCCCGCCCTGATGGAACAGTTCCAGTACGGTTCGGTCATGGAAGTGCCCCGGCTGGTCAAGATTTGCCTCAACCAGGGTGTGGGCGAAGCTACCCAGGACAAAAAGATGGTGGACAATGCCCTCGAGGAGTTGACAACCATCGCCGGCCAGCGCGCCGTGCCGACCAAAGCCCGCAAATCGGTCTCTAACTTCAAGCTTCGCGAAGGCATGACCATCGGCGCGCGCGTCACCCTGCGCGACATCCGCATGTACGAATTCCTGGACCGCCTGATCACAGTGGCCCTGCCGCGTGTGCGCGACTTCCGGGGCATCAACGATAAGAGCTTCGACGGCCGGGGGAACTATTCAATGGGTATTACCGAACAGATCATCTTCCCGGAAATCGACCTCGACAAGGTCAACAAGATCACCGGCATGGACGTGACCTTCGTCACCACCGCCAAGACCGACGCCGAGGCGCTCGCCCTGTTGAAGATGATGGGGCTGCCGTTCCGGAACCAGAGAAATTAATTCAAAACCAGCAATTTTTATAAAATGGCTAAGAAATCCGTAATAGCTCGCGAGAGGAAGAGAGAAAAGATGGTGGCCAAGTACGCTGCTCTCCGCAAAAAACTGAAAGAAGAAGGGATGTGGGAAGAGCTCGACAAATTGCCGCGCAACTCCAACCCCATCCGGCTTCACAACCGCTGCAAGCTGACCGGCCGCCCCAAGGGGTATATGCGCCAGTTCGGCCTGTGCCGGGTGAAGTTCCGGGAGATGGCCCTGGAAGGAAAGATTCCGGGCGTGACGAAAGCAAGCTGGTAAGAAAGAGTACATCATTGTGCGCCTGGTGAATGCCAGAACTCCCGGCGCTTCTAATATCATTAAACAATGGCAGTTACAGATCCAATAGCAGATTACCTGACGAGAATCCGCAATGCGCAGCAGGCGGGGCACCGGATCGTCGAAATACCGGCTTCCAGGCTCAAGAAGAGCATCACGGAAATCCTCTACAACCAGGGATATATCCTGAAGTATATGTTCGCCGATGATGAAGGCAAGCAGGGGATGATCAAAATTGCCCTGAAGTACGACCCGCAGACCAAGCTTCCGGTCATCCGGGAACTGGGCCGCATCAGCAAGCCGGGCCTGCGCAAATATGCCAAGGCGGACGAAGTCCCGCGCATCATCAACGGGCTGGGCATCTGCATCGTTTCCACTTCTCATGGCCTGATGACGGATAAGCAGGCCCGGGAAGCCAACGTTGGTGGAGAGTTGCTCTGCTACGTCTACTAATTTTGTAAGCTCCAAAACACAGCAAAAATGTCAAGGATAGGAAAAGCTCCGATCGAAATGCCCAAGGGGGTAACGATAGATGTCAGCCCGTCCAATGTGGTTACGGTGAAGGGGCCGAAAGGAGAACTCAGGCAGCAGGTCGACCCCGATATTACGGTCAAGGTCGACGACGGCGTCCTCACAGTAGAGCGGCCTACGGAACAGAAGCGCCACCGCGCTATGCACGGCTTGTACCGCTCCCTGATCAATAATATGGTGGAAGGCGTGACGAATGGTTTTGTCAAGGAGCTGGAGCTGGTGGGCGTCGGTTACCGCGCCTCCAATACGGGCCAGTTGCTGGAGCTTACCGTCGGTTTCTCCCACCCGGTCATGTTCGCCCTCCCGGATGAGGTCAAAGTAGAAACCCGGATGGAAAAAGGAAAGAACCCGGCAGTCCGCCTGGAATCCATCGACAAGCAGTTGCTGGGGCAGGTCGCCGCCAAAATCCGCTCCTTCCGGAAGCCTGAACCTTATAAGGGCAAGGGGATTCGCTACATGGGCGAAGAAGTCCGCCGCAAAGTAGGCAAGGCCGCCGGCAAGTAAGCAACGCATAGTTTTCTTTACATACCGGGCCTTGGGTCTGGGCAAGAACCCTTACACTAAGGCTAAAAAAGAAAAAAAATGTCATTTTCAAAAGCAAAGAGAAGGCAACGGATTCACTGGAGGATACGTGCCAAGATCAAGGGCACGGCCTCGCGCCCGCGCCTGAGTGTTTATCGCAGCAACCGGGATATTTACTGCCAGGCTATCGATGATGTCAACGGCCATACGCTCTTCTCGGCTTCTTCCCGCGAAGCAGGCGTCCCCCGGGATATCAAGCCGGTCGACCGGGCCAAGCAGGTAGGGCAGCTCATAGCAGAGCGCGCCAAAACACACAACATCGAAACCGTGGTCTTCGACCGCAGCGGCTACCTTTATCACGGCCGGGTCAGGGCGCTGGCGGAAGGTGCCCGCGAGGGCGGCCTCAAATTTTAATATAACTTACACAAGCAGACAATAATGGCTAATAAGAGCTCTAACAGGATCAAACCCGCTGAAACGGAACTGAAGGAGAAGCTGGTCAACCTCAATCGCGTTGCCAAAGTGACAAAAGGGGGACGGACGTTTAGCTTCGCTGCCATCGTCGTCGTCGGCGACGGCAACGGGACGGTCGGCCATGGCCTGGGCAAAGCGCGCGACGTTTCGGAATCCATCTCCAAAGCAGTGGACGACGCCAAGAAAAACCTGATCAAAATTCCGCTGCACAAGGGGACTATCCCGCACGAGCAGAAAGGTAAATACGGCGCTGGCAAAGTGCTGATCAAACCGGCTTCCGACGGTACCGGCGTGATCGCCGGCGGCGCCATGCGCGCCGTGCTGGAAATCGCCGGCGTACACAATGTTCTGGCCAAATCAATGGGGTCTTCCAACCCGCACAACGTGGTCAAGGCCACCGTCGACGCTTTGTCCAGGCTGAGAAGCCCTATGGAAGTGTCGCGCCAGCGCAATATTTCTATGGAAAAATTGTTTAATGGATAATTTCCGCTTTCTAAAACAAAGTGTGATGGACAAGCTGAACAAGATAAAGATCACTCAGGTCAGGAGCACCATTGACCGCCCCAAGAAGCAGAAAGCGACGATCAAAGCGCTGGGGCTGGGCAGGATCAGCAAGAGCGTGGTGCATACGGCTACTCCCCAAATCCTGGGGATGGTGGCAAAAGTCAGCCACCTGGTTGCTGTGGAGGAGGCGTAGTTACCCCTCGACTTCGCCCGGGGTACCACCCCCGGCTTCGCCCGGGGTACTCCCTCGGCTTCGCCCGGGGTAAAAAATTCTTTGAATTAAAAGTTTGCAAAGCCGGTATTGCCGGATATCTTTGCAAGTGACTCATAAAAGACACATTAAGTCATGAAACTACATAGCTTGAAGCCTGCGGCTGGAGCGGTGAAGAAGCGCAAGCGAATTGCCAGGGGAATTGGTTCCGGCCATGGCCGCACGGCTACCCGCGGCCATAAAGGAGCGAAATCCCGCTCGGGTTTTAAGGAAAAGCGCAATTTCGAAGGCGGGCAGATGCCGCTTCAGATGCGCCTGCCGAAGATTGGGTTCAAGAGCCCCAACCGGGTGGCCTATACGCCGGTCAACTTGTCGAGGCTCCAGCTGATCTCCGAAAAATACAACCTGGATGCCATCACCCTGGAAGCATTGGTGAGCCGCGGTATCGTCAGCAAGAACGACAAGGTGAAAATTCTGGGGGGCGGCGAGTTGAAAGCGAAACTACAGGTCGAAGCCCATGCTTTCTCCGCCAGCGCAAAGGAAGCCATTGAAGCCCTGGGCGGAGCCGCAACCGTTGCAGAATAAAGTCAGCGCATCCGAAAGGAATATGGGGATTTACTCCCCATTCATTTTTTGTGAGGAGAGCAAAAGGCTATGGAAACAGATAGCCCGCTTTCCGTCGAAGAGGCCGAAATGCAGTAAATACTTGTAGATGAAAAAGCTAATTACCACTCTGAAGAATATTTGGAAGATCAAGGAACTGCGGGACCGCATTCTCTTCACCCTGGGCATGCTGTTGGTGTTCCGTTTCGGTTCTTATGTGGTCCTTCCGGGGGTGATCCCCGCTGTGCTGGACAGCGCCACTCAGAACAACAACGCGCCCAACGACCTGCTGGGGCTGATCAACGTATTTACCGGCGGCGCATTCAACAACGCTGCCGTTTTTGCCCTGGGCATCATGCCTTATATCACCGCCTCCATCATCATTCAGCTGCTGGGCTTCGCCGTACCTTATTTCCAGCGCCTGCAGCAGAAAGAAGGGGAGTCGGGCCGCAAGAAGCTCAACCAGATCACCCGCCTGCTGACGGTTGCCATTACCCTGGTTCAGGGTGGAGGATACCTCACCTACATCAACAGCCTGGGTGCTATCGACCCCACTATCCCGATGGGGGTATTCTGGATTTCCAATATCATCATCCTGGCTACCGGTACTGTTTTTGCCATGTGGCTGGGCGAACGCATCACCGACCGGGGTATCGGCAACGGCGTATCCCTGCTGATTACCGTCGGCATCATCGCCAGCCTGCCGCAGGCGATCGTCTTCGAATTTCAGTCCCAGCTGGAAAATAACGGCTTGCTGGTCTTCGTACTGGAAATGGCCGTTTTGTTTGCCGTGGTCATGGCGACGGTGCTTATCGTCCAGGGGGTCCGCCGTATTCCTATCCAGTTCGCCAAGCGCATGGTGGGCCGCGGCGCCAATGCCATGCCTGCAGCCGGGGCGCGCGACTATATCCCGCTCAAAGTGAACGCCGCCGGCGTAATGCCGATTATCTTCGCGCAGGCGCTGATGTTCCTGCCGGCCACCATCGCCCAGTTCGTGACGAGCGGCGGGGGAGATGTGGCCGCCAACCCGATCCTCCGGGCACTCAACGACTTTACCTCGGCACCCTATAATGTCATTTACTTCATCCTGGTCGTACTGTTTACCTACGTCTACACCGCCCTGCTGGTCAACCCGCAGCAGTATGCCGAATACCTGAAGCGCCAGAACGCCTTCATCCCCGGCATCAAACCCGGAAAACCTACGGCAGACTTCATCGATGCAGTAACGACCCGTATCACCCTGCCCGGATCCATTTTCCTGGGCCTGATCTCCATCCTGCCGGCTTTCGCCGCTGCATTCGGCGTGAACATCGCTTTCGCTATGTTCTTCGGGGGGACATCCCTGCTGATCCTCGTCGCTGTAGTACTCGACACTCTCCAGCAAATCGAAAGCCACCTGCTGATGCGCCGCTACGACGGCCTGGTCAAATCCGGAAGGATACAAGGCCGCAGCCGGGTTCAGGGCATCGGTGCCAATATGTAATGCGAAATCTTACGGGGGGGGCCTCTTCCAGCAGCGCCCTGCCGATGAAATATGAAAATCACCGTACCGTCCCGGGGCTTGGCCACAGGACGGTACGGTGCTATACTGGCGAACGCGTGGTTTTGTCAGGAACAAAACCAGCGATGCCAGTATATACTGACCCGGCGGGTTTTGCAGTCGACAAAACCTGCCGTGCGTCAGTATAAAATGCGGCCGGCAAACTTTTGCCGGCCTTTAACAGTTTAAAGAAAGGTTGTATCCATGTCCGGAATGGTTTTTTACAAAACAGATGAAGAAATAGAATACATCAGAGAGAGCTGCCTGCTGGTCTGCCAGGCACTGGCCCACGTGGCAGGCATCATCCGGCCCGGTATCAGCGGGGCCGAGATCGACAAGGCAGCCGAAGAACTGATCCGGGACCACGGTGCGGTTCCTTCCTTTAAAGGATATAACGGTTTTCCCGCCACCCTCTGCGTGTCCGTCAATGAGCATGTCGTACACGGAATCCCTTCCCGGGACCAGATATTCCGCGAGGGCGACCTGGTGTCCGTCGACTGCGGCGCCTACCTCAACGGCTTCCACGGTGATTCCGCTTACACCTTTGCCCTCGGCGAGGTAGAGGAAGAAGTAATGGAATTGTGCCGGGTGACCAACACCTCGCTCTACAAGGCCATCGACGCCGCCGTCGTCGGCAACCGCCTGGGAGACATCGGATTTGCCGTCCAGCAGTACGTCGAACGCGAACACAAGTACGGGGTTGTCCGGGAATTGGTAGGCCATGGCATCGGCCGGGAACTGCACGAAGCTCCGGAAGTGCCCAACTACGGCAAAAGAGGCCGCGGGCCCCTGCTGAAGGAAGGGCTGGTCATCGCCATAGAGCCTATGGTCAACCTGGGCCGTAAGGAAGTGCGCACCGAAGCCGACGGATGGACGGTCTACGCCAAAGACCGGAAACCCTCAGCTCATTACGAACATACGGTGGCCATCCGGAAAGACCATACCGAGACCCTCTCCGATCACGCTCCGATCGAGGACGCTATCCGGAAAAATGAAAACGTGCAACTGGTGGAACTGAAGACCGAGACTGTCTGATACAGGATTGACAGGGCGACAGACAGAGGGAGGAGGGAGGAGGGAAAGCAGGAAAGTAGACAGGATTGACAGGATTAACAAGATGTTGCTGCCCTTTTGGAAACCGGCGGAACACATTATTAAGTAGACAGGATTGACAGGATTAACAAGATGTTGCTGCCCTTTTGGAAACTGGCGGAACACATTATTAAGTAGACAGGATTAACAGGATGAGCCGGGCGCGCAGGCGCCAGGAGAAAGCAAGCGTTTCCCGAACCTGTCAATCGTGTAAATCCTGTCCGAAAAAAGCAGGCGGGCAAGCCAGGCATCTCCGGAACCTGTCAATCGTGTAAATCCTGTCCGAAAAAACAGGTGGGCGAGCGTTCCCAAAGCAGGTCAATCGTGTAAATCCTGCAAAAAAAAACGGTAGTATCCCCCTTATCCTGT
>JAGFJD010000524.1 GCA_024102975.1 Phaeodactylibacter sp.
TTGTTTATTTTATGGTTTATTCGTGGGTGTAGGAGGGTAAAGACAGGATGGGTATGTTTGGGGGGCTCGATTCTTGGGAGGACAGGTGTGACAGGATTGGCAGGTTTGTTGGGCTGGGTATGGGGGAAGACAGGAATAACAGGATGGGTAGGTTTGGGGGGCGCGGTATTGGGGAAGACAGGATTAACAGGATGGGCAGGATTGGGGGGCTCGATGCTTGGGAAGACAGGATTAACAGGATGGGCAGGATTGGGGGGCTCGGTGCTTGGGGGGACAGGATTAACAGGATGGGCAGGATTGGTGGGCTCGGTGCTTGGGGAAGACAGGATTAACAGGATGGGCAGGGGTGGGGGGCTCGGGTTTGGTGCAGACAGGATTAACAGGATGGGCAGGTTTGGGGGGCCTGGGTAATCTTGTTAATCCTGTTAATCCTGTCTATTATCCCCTGTTAATCCTGTCTATTATCCCTTGTTAATCCTGTCTTGTCTTAGATAGGTGGATCGGCAGGGGTATTGGGGTTGCTTTCCCTTTCGTTATCCGGATAGGGGTAGAAATTCCGGTTTCTTTCCGAATCGAAATCTGCATCCGTGGGCGTTGCCGGCGGCTCTGGGCGGCCAAACCGGCGGCTGTCCTCCAGGGAAGTGCCGATGAGGAACAGCTCGATCCTGCGGTTTTTATAGATTTCATTCAGCAGGGCCTGCTGGTTTCCTCCGGAGGAGTAAGTGTCCGTCAGGCCGGCGCCCAGCCCGTAGGCGTCGTCGTCGGCCGTCTTTTGGCGGACCATATTCAGGGCAGCCTCGGCGGGGCCGGCCTGGCCTTTCCTGGCGTTGGCCTCGGCTATGATGAGCATCATCTCTCCGGGCAGGTAAGCCGGGATGGAGGCGGTTTGGGAGGCAAAGAAAGGAGCAGCCAATTGTTCCACCGGCAAATTTCCGTAGAGGGACGTATCGCCGACCATATTCAGATAAAAGCCGATCCTGGCGTCTGCCGCATCGGGGAGCAGTTCATCGGGCAGGCCGAAGTTGGCCCGGGGGGCGTACTCCACGTTTCCGACGAAGAAGCCGTTAAAGATCGGGTTGGCATTCTCTTCGTCATAAGTAAGATAAGAAGTGGCGCTCAGGTCCACCTTGCCGGCGGCGGCGATGGCGGCGTCGTGATTGCCGACGGCGTTGTGATACCGGGCCAGATAGGCGTAGAGCGTGTTGAGCAGGTCGATCTCGCCGAAGGGGCCGGCCAGTTCAGCGGGCAGGGCAGTGCCTTCCATAGCCTTGGCGGATTCGTCGAGGATGCGGATGGCCTCGGCGTAAACGGCGGCCCGGCCGCTGAAGGTGGCGTCGTTGTTCGGGGAATTGAAGACCGGCGCCTGCTCCCAGTTCTGGGCGAGGATGCCCAGGCACATGGCGCGGAACAGGTTGCCGTAGGCCAGCAGGCTTGCCCGGGTGTCATTCGCCAGCGATACGTTATCTATGCCGGCTACCAGGTTTTCGGCCATGCCTTTCACCCGCATGACATTGGTAAAGAGCCGGGTGACCCGTTCGTTGTCGCCATTGAGAGCAGTCCCGCCGATCTCCAGCTCTTCGAGGCTGGAGAAAGTCGTCATGGCTGCTGATTCGCGGGTTGTGACGGAAGGGTATAAGACGGCAATGCCGTAAGCGCTGGTGGAATAGAGCTGACGGACGCCGACGGCCAGGGCGATGAGGCCGTCTTTTGTGTTCAGCACCTGTTCCTCGGTAGCTGCATTGGGATTCACCAGGTCCAGTTCGCAGGCTCCAAGGGAGAATACCAGGATGGTGATCAGAAATTTATTGATGGTTTTCATAGTTATCGCTTTTCATTAAGGATGAAAAAAAATACAAGCCGGCTTACAGCGTCAGGCTGATGCCGAAACGAAGGGTCCGGGGGATGGGCACCTCGTTGAAGTCAAAGCCGCGAACGCCGTTGGTCTGGCCGGAGGCAGACACTTCCGGATCCCAGCCGTTGTAATCGTCAAAAGACAACAGGTTGCGGCCCTGCAGGAAAATCCGCAGGTTGCTGATGGCCGGCGTCCTGGGGTTGGTAGTATAGCTCAGCGTCAGTTCACGCAGTTTGACGAAAGAGCCATCCTCGACGTAGCGTTCCCAGATGTTGTAGGCGGCGTTGTTGTACCCTCTGGGCAGCTCTCCCCGGATTTCCTGGGCGTCGCGGAACCCGCCGCCAAAGGAAGAACGGGAGTTGACCCGGTCGGTGAAGTTGAACACTTCAAAGCCTTGCACCGCATCGAACTGAAAATAGAGGGAGAATTTCTTGTAGGTAAATTCATTGATCAGCGAACCGATCCAGTCAGGGTTCGGGTCGGCAATGGTTTTGCGCAGCACCACGCCTTCATCGTCGGTGGCGCGGCTGGGCAGGCCGTTGGCGTCGAGCAGGATGTCGCCATTTGCGTCACGGGCGTAAAAGAAGCCGTCAATGACCCCGATGGGTTCGCCGTTGCGGGCCACCGAAACGCCGAAGCTCTTGGGCAGGCGGATCAGGCCGCCCTCGATGCCGGCTACTTCGTTCCTGTTCTGGCTGAAGGTGGTGGTCAGTTTCCAGTTGAAATCCCGAACCTGTACCGGCACGGCGCGGACCATCAGTTCGAAGCCCTTATTGGTCATGGTTCCCACGTTTTCCAGCCGCGATGAAAACCCGGTGCTGGGGGCGACGGTCCGCTCCAGCAGCAGGTCCTGCACTTCTACATCGTAAATAGAGAATTCGATCCCGAGGCGGTTGTTGAGCAGCCCCATGTCAAACCCGAATTCGATTTCCCTCTGGCGTTCCGGCTTGATGTCGGGGTTGCCCTGGCGGGTAGCGGGCAGCAGCCCGGTCTGGCCGCCGATCGGCTGGGGGTTGTAGTTGGCGTAGCGTTCGTAGGCCTGCAGGGCGGAGAGGTTGCCCGATTCGCCGTAGGAAGCCCGGATTTTGAAGGTGTTGACCGCCGTTCCTACGCCTTCTTTCCAGAAGGGTTCTTCCGAAAGCAGGTAGCTGAAGCTCGCCTTGGGATAGAACTGGGTTCTTTCGTTTTCACCAAAAGGAGATGCCTGGTCGAGGCGGATGGCACCGGTGAGGAACAGTTTCTCGGAAAGGTTGAAAGTTTGCTGGAAAAAGGCCCCCTGGATATTGCGCTCCGACCGGGAGTCGCCCCGTCCGGTCACCGTACCGGCATTGGTAGATTGCACGACCGGGGAAAGGCGGTTGGCCGTGATGGCCAGGGTGGTAAACTCGTCATGCTGAACCGTGAAGCCCAGCCAGCTTTGAGACTGCACGTTGCCGGTGATGTCGAAGGTATACCGCAGGTTGAGGTCGTTGTTGATCAGCTGGGAAGTCGCAGTCGCAGTCCGGGCCCAACCGAGCGGAATGCCGTTGGCGCCCACGGGGATGAACCCGTCGGCTTTTTGCGTATAGGTATCGAATCCGAGAATGTATTCAATATCAAAACCTTTAAACGGGGAAAGCCGCAGTTGGGTGTTGCCAATAAAACGCTGCGTTTGCTGGCCGAACTTAAAGGTTTCGATCACTTCCAGGGGGTTGGCGACAAAGCCGGCCGGGCTCAGGTAATTGCCGTCCTCGTCCGCTTCCGGGTTGAAGTTGTTGTTGTTGAAGTTGTAGCCGGTCAGAGCGCCGTACACTTCGGCGATCCCGCCGTTGGGTATCTCGTTGCTGTTGTTGTGGATGTAATTCAAGCCAACGGACACCGAAGCCCAGCTGCTCAGAATCTGGTCCACATTCAGGCGGGCGGAATAACGGCTGAAGTCGCTGTTCCGGACAATGCCTTCGTTGTAGAATGCGGAACCCGACGCATAGTATTTGGTGTTTTCTGATCCCCCGCTCATAGAAATGGTATTGTCCGTCCCGATGCTGGTGTCAAAAATGTAGTCCTGCATCTTGTACCGGGTGGTGGGCACCAGGTTGGGGTTGCTGTTGTTGGTCGGCTCTTCAAAGGCAAAGGGTTCCATGTTTTCTTCAATCTCCTTCCGCAGCTGGTTCATGTTGATGCTGGTGGAGAAGGAGATTCTCGGCTTGCCCTGGGCGCCCTTCTTGGTGAAGATCTGCACCACGCCGTTGCTCGCCCGCGAGCCATATACGGCGGCGGCGGCGGCGCCTTTGATCACCTCTACCCGTTCAATGTCGTTCGGGTTGAGGTCTACCAGGCGGTTCTGGGTGTATCCGCCCAGGTCGATGAGTTCATTCGATGAGTTGTCGATGATGACGCCGTCGACGATGTAAAGGGGGTTGGAGTTGCCCAGTACTGTGCTGTAGCCCCGCAGGGTCACGGAAATCCCGCCCGCCGGGTTTCCCGAGTTTTGGTTAACCAGGGCGCCGGTTATCTTGCCGGACAGAGCCTGGTCGAGGCTCGTAGCCCCGGAGTTGGTGATGTCCCTGGCGTCCAGGGTGGAAATGGCGTTGCCGAGGCGCTTTTTCGTCGTTGCCGTTGAAGCGCCCGTGACGACCACCTGTTCCAGCCCGATGTAATCCTCCCGGAGGGTAACGTCCAATGTTTCCTTCCCTCCGGCCGTTGGCGTGACTTGCTGTTTGGCAGCGCCATAGCCTACGTAACTGTAAACGACGGTAACGGGCGCGTCCGAGGCGGGGATACTCAGGGTGTAGGCGCCGTCGAAATCCGTGACGGTACCTTGTCCGGGCGCGCCTTCAACGAAAACGGTAGCGCCCAGCAAAGGCTCGCCATCCGGCGCTTTTACCATACCCGTCAGGGTGAAGTTCTGAGCCTCAAGGCTCGTAGCCCCCAGCACCAGGAGCAAGGCCCCAAGATGAGCCAGCAATCCGAGGGTTCTTTGATTAGGATTTGGTTTCATAACTAGTGATTTTGTTATAATAGTGTGAATGCAGATTTTGCTTTTCCCGGAATGAATATAGAACTTATTTTTTTTACAGGCCTAAATCCTTTTCGCCCGCCTACCTCACCTGCCTTCCGGCAGCGGCTGCCCTTCGATCCAGGGCGCGCCGGCTTCGGCCATTTGTTTTTCCATCTGCGGGATTTGCTTTTCGCTTATCTGTTTAAGTTCGCCCTTGATCCGGCCGAGTTCTGCCCGGGCGATCTCCAGGCTGCGCCGGTGCATGGGCGCAGGGCCATAGGTAGACAGGCGGGTGCCGGACACCGCCGTGCGCAGGCGGTCCTGGACGGTAGGAGAATCTTTCTCTCCGATCTCCTGTTTGGATCGGTTCCCGTTCAGGGCGCCATCCAGTTCGAGCAGGCTTTGCCGGAGTTCATGCAGTTGGGCATCCAGGCTGCCCGGCGCGCTAAGGGTTCTGGAAAGGGCCAGTTGCATAGCCTTCACCCGGCTCAGGCTGTTGCGCAGGGTTACCGCCGTAGCGGATACCTCTCCTTGTACATCTTCCAACTCCCGCCAGAATTCCGCCACTTCACCGGGTGCCGCTGCCGGCAGGGCGCCTTCGCGCAGGCGTTCCACTTCAAAGGATACCGGGCCGGCGAGGGTTGTGGCCACGCCATCCTCCTGTTTGTAAAGGGTGACGGTGTAGGTTCCCGGAGGGGCCATGAAGCCCGACGGGCCATCGTCATCGTCGTCGTCGTCGGGTTTCTGATCCAGGGTGACGGCCTGGGGGGCGGGGTAGCGCAGATCCCACGCCACCCGGTGGAATCCTTTTTTAACCGGCCCTTCCAGGCGCCGAATGACGTTGCCGTCGCTGTCGGCGACGGTAAGCCAGATTTTTGGGCCTTCCTGGCGGCGCTCTTCTTCAACGGCATCCCAGCCGGGGAACGGAATATCGCCGGCCATCGCTTTTTCCTTCTCCTGCCGGGCTTCCTCCTTCGTTTTGAGCCCGTCCCGCAGGAAATAGGTAAAGACGGCGCCGAAAGGCGGGTTGGGCGCTACATAGTAAGAAGCGCCCTGGCTGCCTTTGATGTCGTCAAAATCCAGCACCGCCCGGGGTATGTACCACCAGGCTTTGCGGGCAGAGAACAGAGCAGCCTCTTCTTTCAATTTTGCTTCGGTCACTTCCCGCAGTACGCTGTAATCATCCAGGACGTAGAAACTACGGCCGAAGGAGGCGCCTACCAGGTCATTCTCCCGCCGCTGGATGGCCAGGTCCCGGAAGGAGATGGTCGGCACGCCGCCGGTGAGCTTCACCCAGCGTTGCCCTCCGTTGGGGGTGAAGTAGATGCCGAATTCGGTGGCGGCGAAGAGCAATTCGGGTTTGACGTGGTCCTGTACGACCCGCCACATCAACGTCCGGTCCGGGATATTGCCGGCAATGGAAGTCCAGGTTTTTCCGCGGTCGGTACTTTTCAAAAGATACGGTTTGAAATCTCCGTATTTGTGGTTGTCCAGGGCAATATATACCGTATTGGCGTCGAACAGGTCGGCTTTGATATCGTTAACGAAGGCTGTTTTGGGGACGCCCGGGAGGCTTCCGGCTTCGATCCGGCGCCAGTTGGCGCCGCCGTCTTCGGTCACCTGGATGAGGCCGTCATCGGTACCGGCGTAGACCAGGCCTTCCTGTTTGGGGGATTCGGCCAGAGAGGTGATGGTATTGAAGGCCGACATGGCCAGCACATCCCAGGGACTGTCCCAGCTCCAGGTTTTGCCCATGACGGGCAGTTCGAGCCGTTCCTGGTTGCGGGTGAGGTCGCCGGAGATGGCCCGCCAGCTGTCGCCTCGGTTGTCGGAGCGCCAGACGCGCTGAGAAGCAAAGTAGAGGCGGGTGGGCGAATGGGGGCTGACCAGGATTGGGGAGTCCCAGTTAAAGCGATCGGGCCCTTCGCCGGCCTCCGGCTGGGGCTGGATATAGACGACCTCGCCGGTGGTGCGGTCGGTGCGCACCAGGTTGCCCTGCTGCCATTCGGAGTAGACGATGTCGGGATTGCCGGGCTCGGTGGCCGGCTGGTGGCCGTCGGCAAAGACGGTGATGAACCAGTCGGCATTGCGGATGCCGTGCAGGTTATCGGTGCGGGAAGGGCCGCCGTGGGTGTTGTTATCCTGGGTTCCGCCGTAGATGTTGTAAAAAGGCTCGGCATCATCCACCGCCACTTTGTAGTACTGGGTGATGGGCATATTGGCGATGAAGCGCCAGTTCTCCGCCAGGTCGAAGCTCTCGTACAGGCCGCCGTCCGTTCCCACCAGGAGGTAGTCGGGGTCATCCATCCGGAAAGCGATGGCGTGGTTGTCGCTGTGTTTGTATTCTTCCTTCATGCGGCGGAAGGTCTTGCCGCCGTCGTCCGACACCTGGATGCGCACATCCATGAGGTAAAGCCGCCCGGCCTGGTGGGGCGAGGCGTAGAGTTCCTGGTAGTAATGCGGCCCGGTGGCGCCGGAAACGGCGTCAGACCGTTTTTCCCAGCTGGCGCCGCGGTCCGTGGATCGGTAGACGCCGCCGGTGCGCCGGTCCAGCTCGATGGCGGCATACACTACATCCGGCTCCCGGGGCGAGATGGCCAGCCCGATCTTGCCCATATTGGATTTGGGCAGGCCTTTGGACAGCTTTTCCCAGCTCTCCCCGCCGTCGTCGCTGCGGTAGATGGCCGTGCCGGGGCCTCCGCCCATGAGGACGGCCACGTTGCGGTGGCGCTGCCAGGTAGCGGCGTACATCCGGTTGGGGTCGCGGGGATCAATCACGAGATCGGTCACGCCCACCCATTCGTCGTCGCCCAGGACCTTTTTCCAGTTCTGGCCGCCGTCGGTGGACTTGTAGAGCCCCCGGTCGCCGCCTTTGGCCCAAAGCGGCCCCTGAGCAGCCACCCAGATGATGTCGGAATTTTCCGGATGGACGACAATTTTGGAAATGTGCTCGGAGTTTTTCAGGCCCCTATTTTTCCAGCTCTGGCCGCCATCGGTGCTGCGATAGACACCGTCGCCGTAGCCGACATGGCGGCCGCCCACATTCTCCCCGGTGCCTACCCAGATGGTATTCGGATTGTTGGGGTCGATCGTGACGCAGCCAATGGAGTAGGAAGGCTGGTCGTCAAAAACGGGCGTCCAGGTGATGCCGGCATTGGCGGTTTTCCAGACGCCGCCGGAGCCGACGGCGACGTACCACACATTATCGTCTTCCGGGTGGATGGCGATGTCGGCAATGCGCCCGGCCATGAAAGCCGGGCCGATGCTGCGGAATTCAAGCCCGCTGAAGGTGGAGTCTGCCCAAAGGGCGGCGCTTCTTTCCTGGGAAAGGCCAGCCTGGCAGAAGAGCAACAGGAAAAGGAAACTTAGGGGAGTAATCTTCCGGATCATGGTTTTTTCGTTTTGAACTTAAAAAGGACAGGATGAAGGTAAGGAATTCAGGAAGATCCGGACAGGCTTTTTTTTGCTAAACATTATTCTTAAGGCATCTATTGCACTTTGCGCCTGGCTTTAGTGACCGAGCATGGCAAACAGAGACAATGCCATTTTTTGCTGATGTTTGAAGCACTTATCCCTAAAGCATATCGGATTTCTTAACTTGCACGAGCAAACAAATATGCAATTTCGCAACCACGATCTCCTATGTTAGAAGAACTCAACAAAATAGCCCTGGGGTTTAAGGAGGAATTGCTCAGCCTGCTTCCCCGGATCATCATGGCCCTTGTCGTCCTGGGCATTGGGTATCTCCTGGCGCGGGCCATGAAATTCCTGGCCATACGGCTGGTGAACTACATTGGCCAGTTGTTAAGCCGGCGCTTTAAAAATGTCAACCTCCAGCAGGCCGCTGCCTTCCTGGGCACTGCATTTTTCTGGCTGATCCTCCTGGCTACTTTCCTTTTGATAACCGACATGTTGGGCCTCGCCGTTATCACCGCCGGCATGGAAAGCATACTCCGGTACGCGCCCAACATCTTTGCCGCCATCCTGATCCTGTTTGCCGCCAGCGTCATTGGCAAGCTCCTGTCGGAACTCATTTCATCGGTCAGCATGCGGGCCGGCTTCCCTTACGGCAATACCCTGGGCCGGATCGCGCAATCCCTGATCCTGTTCACCGCCATTATCATCGTCATCGACCAGGTCGGCATCGAAGTGACCTTTCTCATCAACCTGATCAGCATCATCCTGGCCGCCTTATTGTTCGGAGCTGCGCTGGCCTTCGGCCTGGGCGCCAGGACCTCGGTCAGCAACATCCTGGCGGCTTTTTACGTGCGCAAGTTGTACAAGGAAGGAGACTATGTAAAAATCGGCGACATAGAAGGCCGGATCGCGAAAATCGACGCAACGGTGGTCCTGCTGGATGCCGAATCCGGGCAATTCATCATACCCGCCAAAGAGTTTAACGAAACCCGGTCGTTGCTGATCAAAAAGAAATAACCCATGGATACGGATCTCATATTGCTGGAACAGTTTATCAGGAAACACCCCATGCAGGCAACCCGGAAAACCGAAGAGCTGGAAGAGGAGGAGATAGCTGCCCTCATAGAAGGCATCCCGGCCGAGCTTGCCGTCCAGTTGGTTAATCTGATGAATGTCTATAAAGCGGCGAAATGCCTGCGGCTTATAAAACCTGGCCTAACGGCAGAAATACTGGAGAAAAGCGACATTCAAAAAACCGAATTGCTGGTCAGGCAGGCCGATGAAGATTTCCGCAGCGATTTGCTGGACCGCCTTTCTCCAAAACTTTCGGAGGCGTTGCGCCAAAAACTGGAATATCCTGCCCACTCTGTCGGGGCGCTCATGGCTCCTGTGGGTTTCCTGCTACAGGAAGACGTATCCGCCCAAAGCGCTATAGAAGCGTTGAAACGGGAAAAGAGCCGGATAGCATCAAGCGTCTGCGTAGTCAACCGGGAAGGCGCGCTGACGGGCATTATCCGGTTGCACGACCTCCTGCTGGCGGACGAAACCGATGAAATTGCAGCGGTTATGAAGACGGATGTGCCCAAATTTTCTGCCGATTGGCCGGTTGAATCCATAAAAAGCCATCCGGGTTGGTACGACAACCGATCCATTCCCGTAGTGGATGATTCCGATAAGCTCGTCGGCATGATAAATTTTGAAACCGCTCAGCAATATGGGGCGGAAACAGATGGGGAACTGGCCAGGCACGTCCTGGAAACCGGCAACGCCCTGGGCGAGTTATACCGCATTGGCCTGGCGGCATTCCTGCAAAGCGTAAGCAAATGAAATGATTATGGAAAGCACTGCTTCAAAAGCGAAACAAAGCCTGATCCGGGGGTATTTTCAGCAGTTTCCAATGGAGGCTGCTTTGACGTTGGATTCGTTCCCAACCGATAAAATCCTGGATTACCTCAGGCGGCTGCCGCTTGGCCATGCCGTCGAGGTCTTTTCCCGGTTAAACCCACACACGGCTTCCGGGCTGATAGAAAGGATGGAAGACGAACTGTTCATCTCCCTGTTTTCGAATATCGACACTCATTTAGGGGCGCGCTTGCTTTCGCGCCAGGAGAAAAAGGCCGCCCAGGAAAAACTGGCCCTGCTGCCCGGCCTGCTATCGAGAGAAATCCAGGAGTTCCTCTCTTATCAGCCCGACTCGGCGGGTTACCTCATGGACACCAGCGTGGCCACTTTTTATGCTGAAAATACCGTTCAGGACGTTTTGGAAAGGCTTAGAAAGCTGGGCGACCGGAACATAACGGCCGCGTTCGTCGTCAACGAGTCCGGAAACCTGCTGGGAAAGGTTCCCCTGCAGTTGATTGCCATCTCTCAGCCAGGCGAAAAAATGGGCAAGCTGATGCAGCCAGCTCCGGGGGTGAATGCCATGTCTTCGCGGGAGGAAGTCCTGCAGATCATGGAAAAAGAGAACATGCTGCAGGTGCCGGTTACCGACATCAACAACCACCTCCTGGGCGTGATCCGGAACGATACTCTGATCGACGCCACAAAGCAGGAATTCACCGAAGACCTGCAGGCCATGTTTGGCGCCGGCCGGGAAGAACGGGCGTTGTCAAAGGTATCCTTTGCCG
Source organism: Phaeodactylibacter sp. (assembly GCA_024102975.1). Lineage (GTDB taxonomy): Bacteria > Bacteroidota > Bacteroidia > Chitinophagales > Saprospiraceae > JACJXW01. Next base: position 10,874 of record JAGFJD010000524.1, read on the forward strand.
TCCGCAAGCGGCTGCCCTGGCTGCAGGTCAACCTTGCCACCGCCTTTCTGGCTTCGATGGTCGTCGGTTTCTTTGAAGACACCATTGCGAAAATCACCATACTGGCCGTCTTCCTGCCCGTCGTCGCCGGGCAATCGGGCAATACCGGCTCGCAGGCTCTGGCCGTGACCATGCGCGGGCTGGCGCTGCGGGAAATCAGGATTTCTCAGTGGTTCAAAGTGGCGAAAAAGGAAATACTGGTCGGGTTCATCAATGGCGTCGCCGTCGCTTTTACCACGGGCGTCATCGTCTACTTCTGGGCTTCCTCTTTCGGAATCGCCCTGGTGATCGCCATCTCCATGGTCCTGTCTATGATGATCGCCGGTTTTTCGGGCGCGGGGATACCGATGGCGCTGAAAGCTGCCGGGCAGGATCCCGCCACCTCTTCGTCCATTATTTTGACGACGGTGACGGATATATGCGGCTTCCTGAGTTTTTTAGGGCTGGCGACTGCCCTGGCAACGGCGTTAGGGATTACCTGAGTTCATAACTCACGCTAAATTTACGGAAGCAAGGGAATCTTGTCTTTCCCTTTTTTTGATGGCTCCCACATCACTTTGAAGGTTGATGGCAAACAGGAGGAAGTGCTGCGTTTTAGCCTGCCCGGGCACATACAGCAGCCCCTTATCCAATTGGCCATCTACGCCTTCATCCGCACAAACTTCATACTGTAATAGAATATACGCGCTCGCCCTTAAGCGCATCAGCAGCGAAAGCCAGGGCAGCCAGGATGGCTTCTTTAGTTAACCGGGGATGTGCCTTTGGCTGGCTCCCCTTTAGGGGATTAAGGGGCGGAGAGGGCAAATGCACAAAACCTATTGCAGCGGAGTATAACTATACTGACGCACGGCAGGTTTTGTCGACTACAAAACCCGCCGGGTCAGTATATACTGGCATCGCTGGTTTTGTTAGGAACAAAACCAGCGATGCCAGTATAATAACCCTACCTTAACCAACTGCCTGCTAAATCAACAATATGGCCTTGGCTGTCGTTCAGGAATAGTGGAGCGCTTCGATACCAAAAAGATTTTGAAAAGCAAAAAGTTACAATATGTCCTGGTTTTGGGGGGAATTATAAACAAGGCGAAAAATTTATCCGGCTGTATAGACGGACGCAGACATAGCGGGGCTACGGCGAGGCTTTTCAACAGTCTACCCCGTACCCGAAGGGTCGGGGCAGTTAGCGCGCAAAAGAACGAGTCTAAATGGGTAATTTATTTTTGCGCAATCCCTAAGCTAGCTACAGCGTAGGAGCATGGCGCAGGAGCAAGCAGGCTACTGCCTGCGGCGGCGGGATGATCACGGCATGAGGGCAGCCGCCTCCCGGATATCCACGCACTCCAGAACAGGCTTGTCAAACCCCCTCTTCGTTACGTTGATCATTGCCTGCCCGATCTCTTCCAGCTTCACCACATATTTGGGAAACAGCGCTTTAAAAACCGGATACAAAAAGCCCAGCACTTTATAGGCCGTCAGCGTATTCTTCATGCCCGGCATGGGGTGGATGTAACCGGGGCGGAACATATAAGTCCCTTTGAACGGCAGCTTCTGCAGGCCGTTTTCCGTTTTGCCCTTCACGCGGGCCCACATGCTGCGGCCCTGCTCGCTGCTGTCGGTCCCGGCGCCGGAGACGTAACAGAACGTCATATCCGGGTTCAGCCGGGCCAGGGTGTTGGCCATGTGCAGCGTCAGGTTGTAGGTGAGGTGGTAGTAATCCGCTTCCTCCATGCCAACGGAGGAGACGCCCAGGCAGAAGTAGCAGGCGTTGTAGCCGGCAAGCTGGCCCTCGATGGGGGAGAGGTTGTGAAAATCCTTGTGAATGATCTCTCTTAATTTCTCGTGCTGCACCTCGCAGGGCCGGCGGTTGATGACGAGCACGGCCTCCACGTTCGGATGCCGGAGGCACTGGTGCAGGACGCCCTCGCCGACCATGCCGGTGGCGCCGGTGATGATGGTTTTTATTTTCATGGCAGTTTTCCTGGAATAGTTGTGAAAAATCTCTTCCGGGCTGATAACCCACCCCAAGGTCCGCAATAAATGGGTGAATCCAATTTTTCACGCCCAAAAAAACGGACATGAAAGTTAAAAGCCGAAGAAACAAGCTCGAAACCAGGATCGTCAGCTCCGCCGCAACCATCGCTTTTCAGCAGGATATGTGGGGCCTGTATGCCAATTACTACCAGGTCAGCCAACAGTCCTTTTTCGACCGTTTCAGGTCCAACGACCTGTATGCGCTTTATACTTACGGCAAAAAGGTCGTCGGCTTTACCGGTTTCAGGATGAAAATGGTGGAAACAGAACAGGGCCCTTGCCAGACCCTCTACATCGGGCAAACGGTCATGGACAGCCAGTTTCGCGGCCAGTCTTTGCTCCCCCGCACCTGCTGCCTGCTGTTCGCCAGGCATTTTTTAACCAATCCCCGCTGCCCGATATACGTCTGGTGCGACGCGCTGACCTACAAGCCTTATCTGCTTTTTGCCAACTCGCTGAACACTTACTTCCCTACCCGCCACCAGGCTACGCCCCCCCGGGAAAAAGCCATCATCGATCAACTCGGCCGGCACTATTATGGCGCCAGCTACGACGAAGAACGGGGAACTGTCAGAAAAGCTGCCAATGTCATCTCCGACCCCTCCGCTATCATCACCCCGGAACACCGGCAGAATCCGGACATCGACTTCTTTGCCCGGGCGAATCCCGGCCATGCGGAGGGGCACGGCCTGCTCACCATTGCCCGGATAGACTGGAGCAATTTCTGGTTTTTGCTGAAGAAGTGCCTGAAGAAGAAGTTTGGACTAGCAGTTCATTCCACCAGAGCGAAGCCCATCTCTGGCCGCCGAAGTGGCGGTCGTTCCTCCCATAATACGAAGGCGGCCCAGTAATAAAGGATTCTCACATTCATCCCGCACTCCTTTTTGCTTCCGGCAGAAGATCGTTTTCAGTTGTGATGATTGCTTTTAGGCGAACAATCCCTACATTTAGAGCATATCCGCCGAAAAACTGATACACCATGAAGCAAATCATCATTGCGGCCCTGTGTTTAATCCCATCCATTTTTTACGCTCAGGCCGTCGATTCTCTTGCCATTGAAAATGAAGTAGACAGCCTTATTGAGCTGTCAAAGAACCTGATTGACGAACGGCAATTTGACAAAGCGCTGGCAGTCAATGAAATGGCGGAGAAATTGGCGGAGGGGCAATTGGGGAACACCTCGGCTGCCTACGCCAGGAGCTGTTTGAATCATGGAGTGATTCTCAGTAACACCAATGATCTTGAGGAAGCTGAGAAATGGTACCTCAAGGCCAGAAGCCTCTACGAAAATGAGATAGGCACCGAAAATCCGGACTACGCCACCTGCCTTTTTGAATCCGGCTATTTAAAATCTGCCACGGGGCAATATGCAGCAGCCGAAGATTTTTATCTCCAATCAAAAAGCATCATAGAAAAAACACTGGGTAACGAAAGCCCGCGCTACGGCATTTGCCTGAACGCCCTGGCGATCTTGTATTGGCGGATGGGCCGTTATGATCAGGTAGAACAGTTTTTCCTTGAGGCAAAAGATGTGTATGCAAAAGCATATGGAAAAGAACATGTCCGATATGCTGCCACTCTCAGTAACCTGGGCGGATTGTACAATAATTTGGGGGAGTATGAAAAAGCGGAAGTGTTGCTGGTTGAATCCATTGGCATAAAAGAAAGAACGGTGGGCAGGGAACACCCCAGTTTTGCGCAAAGCCTGGTCAACCTGGGCAACCTGTATGCCGATATGGGGCGCGATGACAAGGCGGAATTACAGTACCTCGAAGCCATCAGGATTCTGGCCGCGACATCAGGCAAGAATACCACCCGGTATGCTTCCAGCCTCGGCAACCTGGCCATATTGTATAACGGAATGGGTTATTATGAAAAGGCCGAACTGCTTTATCTGGAATCTAACGCCATCAAAAAAAGCATTTTAGGCGTTGAACACCCCAGCTATGCAGTTGGGCTGAACAATTTGGGCATTTTATATATGGACATGGGCAACTATGAAAAAGCTGAGGCTTATATGTTAGAGGCCAAAGAAACACGGCTAAAAACACTGGGCAGGCATCACGAAGAATTTGCAGGCAACCTGGTCGTTTTAGGGCGCCTGCATATTTTAATGGCCCATTACCCGGAAGCGGAGCGATTCCTGCTCGAAGCGAAAGCAATCTTTGAAGAAGAACTGGACAACCAGGCGCCTATCCTTTATTTGAATTGCCTGAATTTCCTGGCGAATTTGTATACGTCCACCGGCAGTTTTGAAAAAGCGGAGCAATACTACCTTCTTGCCCTATCTAAATGGGAAGAAACGGAAGGCAAAGACCAGGGAATCTATGCAATATACCTGGACGATCTTGGAATGTTATACACCCGGATGGGTAAGTACCAGCAAGCGGAGGCGGCTCACCTGGAAGCGAATTCCATTTTTGAAAACACCCATGGCAAAGAGCACGCCGACTATTCCAGGAGTTTGCAAAACCTGGGCAATCTTTATGTGCTTGCCGGCCAATATCAAAAAGCCGGCCCTCTTTTCAGCGAAGCGTCGGCCCTCCGGCAATCCCTGATGCTGAATGCCCTGCACCATTTGTCCGAGCCGGAAATGAATGAATATCTCGGGATTTTTTCGGCGGGCCAGGCGGAGATACTTTCGCTTGCCTATTTATCGGAAAATCAAGGTTCTGCGATCGTTAGCACCTGCTTCGACGATGTTCTTTTTTACAAGGGCTTCCTGTTGAATTCCCTGATTCGCGTCAGGAAATCTGCGCTTTCCAATCCTGATGCGCAGGAACAATACCAGGTACTGAAATCCTACGAGCGTCAGTTAGCCAAAGCTTATGCCAGCCCGGTTTCCGAACGGGACAGCGTTAAAATTTCGGAACTCCGGGAAAAAGCCAACGCCCTCGAAAAGGGCCTTGCCCGTACCGTAGCCGGTTATGACGAAGCCATTCGCCAGGTGAAATGGCAGGAGGTGCGGCAAAACCTGAAAGCGGACGAAGCCGCGCTGGAGTTTGTCCATTTCCCGGTTATGAATAAAGGGACAATGGATAGCGTGCTTTATGCTGTTCTCCTGTTGCGCCCTGAAGACGGCCAGCCCAGGTTTATTCCCTTGTTTGAGGAAAAGCAACTCCAGCAATTGATTTCAGGAGACAACCAGGCGGAACTTATTGCCGCAGCCTATGCCACCCGGGGCGTAGAGCCTCGCAAAAATGGCCCGTTAAAAGGGATATACGATCTCCTGTGGAAACCTCTGGAAGAATACCTGGAAAACAAAGAGAAAATCTACTTTTCCCCATCCGGTTTGCTGCACCGCATCAACTTCAACGCCATCCCGACAGGAAAAGGAGATGAATGCCTGGCCGATCGTGTCCGGTTGGTACGGCTGGGCAGCACACGTTCTCTGGCTGCTCCGGATCGGGCGGGATTTCCTGCAGAACGGGCAGCCATTCTTTACGGCGGCATTCAATACGAACTGGACACAACCGGCATCGCCAAAGACTCTGTCGGGACGGAGTTGTGGGCTCAAACTTCATTAGGCCCTTCTTTTTCACATGTTAGCCGCAACGCGTCGCAAAGAGGCGAAAACTGGCAATATCTCCCGGGAACGAAAGAAGAGATCGACATAGCCGGCGCCATTCTCAGGCAATCCGGTTTCAACGTCCGGGAATTTTCTGCAAAAAATGCTACCGAAGCATCGGTTAAAGCTATTGGCAGCCGTGATTCCTCTCCGCGTCTCCTCCACCTGGCTACACATGGCTTTTTCTTTCCGGATTTAGCCCCCCCCGGCCCCCCCGATGGGGGGGAGCGCCGGAATTCCCCCCCCTCGGGGGGGCTAGGGGGGGCTACTTTCAAAATCTCCCAACACCCCATGATCCGCTCCGGCCTGGTCCTTACAGGAGGCAACTACGCCTGGCAAACCGGAAAACCCTGGCGGCCGGATCAGGAAGACGGCATCCTGACGGCCTACGAGATCAGCCAGATGGATTTGTCGAATACGGAGTTGGTAATCCTCTCCGCCTGTGAAACCGGGTTGGGCGACATTGAAAAAAACGAAGGCGTTTACGGCCTGCAGCGGGCCTTTAAAATAGCCGGAGCGAAGTACCTGATGATGTCGCTATGGCAGGTGCCGGATAAGGAAACCAAAGAATTTATGGTTACCTTCTACCAAAATTGGCTGGAAGGCGGAATGGCCATCCCGGATGCCTTTCGTAAAGCACAACTGGAAATGAAGGAGCGGTTCGAGAACCCAAACCTGTGGGCGGGTTTTGTGTTGGTGGAGTAGAAAATCTTATCGGAGCAAGTACTTACCTCCTATTGGTTAATCAACCCAAACGCTTTACAGATGAGGCATTTCCTGTACCTGTCATTTCTATTCCTTGCCTGGAACCCTGCATTCTCCGATCCCCCCTCCAGGATCGCCCTGATCGTCGCCGTCGGCCAGTATCCGGAATCTTCCGGGTGGAGTTCCCTGGGTGCTGCCAACGACCTCCAGCTCGTCCGGGATGCGCTGATGCAGCAGAGGTTTCCCGAAGAAAATATCGCGGGCCTGCAGGATGAGGTGGCCACCAAAGCCGGTATTGTACAAGCTTTCCGGCACCATCTGATCAATAAGGCCCGCCCCGGAGACATTGCCGTTTTCCACTTCTCCGGCCACGGCCAGCAGGTGATGGACGACAACGGCGACGAACTGGATGGATTCGACGAAGCCCTGGTCCCTTACGATTCGCCGCAGGATTTCCAGCCAGGTATTTATGAAGGAGAACGCCTGCTGAAAGACGACGAGCTGAATGCCCTGCTGATCGAACTGCGCCGGAAACTGGGCAAGGAAGGGCAGGTGTTGGTTCTGCTGGACGCCTGCCATTCCGGCACCGCCACCCGGGGCTACGCGCCGGCCCGGGGCAGCTGGCGGAAAATGGCGCCCCCACCCTACCTGGAAAAAGCACAGAACAATCCGCCTGATACCGGGCAGTTTCAGGAAGAAGCAGAAAGGGAGGCCGGGAAGCAGGCACCCCTGATCGCCTTTTTCGCTTCCGCCGCCAGCCAGCTCAACTACGAGTACCGGGACGAGGGCGGGAACAGTTACGGCCCCCTGAGTTATGCGTTCAGCAAAGTCTTTCCAACGCTGGAGCGCCAGGTTACCTACGGCAGCTTTTTCAGCCGTATTAAGCAGGAGATGGCCGCCCTGGCGCCCCGGCAGGCGCCCCGGATGGAAGGCCCGTCGGAGCTGGCCGTCCTGGGCGGCTACGCGGCGCCCGCGCCCCAGCACCTCGAAGTGCTGCGCTGGTACGGCCCGCAGACGCTGATCGTCGACGCGGGTACGCTGAAGGGCATCCATGCGGGGACGGCCATCCGCCTCTTCCCGTCCGGCACCCGGGATACGGCCGGCGTACAGCCCATCACCCGGGGAGTGGTATCGAATGCCTTCCCGCTGATCTCGGAGGTATCGCTGGAAGGTGACATAGATGAGGAAGCGGCAGCCGGCGCCTGGGGGTTTGTAGAAAGACAAAACTACGGCAGCATCCGTGCCCGGCTGATGGTGGCACCTGGTGCCGAAGCACTACAGCCGGTCCTGCTTTCCGAAGCAGCGGCGTATGCGGCCCTGCAGCTCGTCCGGTCCCAACCGGATATCGTCCTGGAGGAGGAAGAGGATGAAAACGGGCACCGGAAGCTGCTGCTTCGCAGCCGGGACGATTATGTGTTGTGGGCAAGCCCGCTGGAAGGAAAAAATCCGGAAAGCCTGGCGGAACAGGCCGTCAAACGGTGCCTGGCCTACGCCCAGGCGGAATTCCTGCGGAAGCTGGAGATGGACAACCGGTTTCTGGAAGCAGAAATGGAACTCATTCCGGTAACCGTCAAACGGGAAAACAGGAAGTTCGTCGTGGATCAAAAGCTGCCGCTTTCTTCCAAAGCCGGCCCGGATGGGGTAGTGCGCTTCCGGGAAGGGGAAAGTTTTATTATCAGGGTGACGAACCGGGGCGTACGGCCCGTGTATTACAGCGTACTGGACGTGCAGGCAGACAACCAGGTGCAGCCCCTGATCCCCAACCCGGTTTGCGGCCTGGATGCCGCCGACTACTACATCCAGCCCGGGCAAATCCAGGAACTGAACTGCATCATTGACGTATATCCGCCTTACGGCAACGAGGCCCTGAAGCTGATTGCCACCGAAGAGCCGCTCGAACTGCGGCGGATCATCAGCACCCGGGGAGAGGCCGCCGGCAGCAACAACCCCTTTGAGCAGCTGTTTCAGTCGACGTTCAAAGATGCCAGCCGCGGGCCAACGACGCCCAGTATCCCACCCAGTTCGGCACATGTACATTCGGTGCTGTTTCGGATTGTGGAGCGGTAGGGGGAAGCTTAAACAGGGTATTCTGCCACTGAAGAGGCCTTTCGGCAGATCGGGCAGAGGAAGGCGTCGCCCCGGGTATTGTACCGGGCGCCTCTGCGTGAAATTTTGCCCCAGGGGCACACTACTGGACGAAATGGTTTTGGACACAGAGAACACTGAGGCCAACACAGAGTACACGGAGTTCTTTCCATTGATAATCAAGCCTCTGTGTGGCTCTGTGTCTTCTCTGGGTACTCTGTGTCCAGAAAAATGTCTAGTAGTATGCTTGTAAAAACAGCTTTTTTCGTTTGGGTGGCTTGTTTAAAAATGGTTTTTCTGAGCCGCAGCTGATTGGCAATATCCTTAGTCAGGATGAAGTTTTCCTTTGTGAATTTGGCTTCGCACAAATGGATGATCTGGTCGGCACGGTCAATGATCATGTCTATCTGCGCGCCCGGCAGGCTGTCATCTCCTTTAAATTTCCAGGAACTGTGTCTCGTGTAGACTCCACTGATGCCTAAAGCAAATTTAATCTGGTCGATGTGCATCATACAGATATTCTCAAAAGCATAACCGCTTGGCCTTTCAGGTGCTGGCGGATCAGAAAGGTTTTGCCCACTCTTCGCCTTCCGTAAATAGCCAGGAACTCTGCCTGGTTTGATTGCAGGATTTTGTCCAGCTTCTCTCTTTCCTTTTCTCGCCCGATAATATTTAATGCCATAAATGCGAAATTACTTAAAGAAATCTGTCTAAATTTAATAGATTTCTCTAAAAATAATACTATTTAAGAGAGAAAAGCTGTATTTTTTATTTGATTTCTCTTCAAATTTGCGACAATAGCGGATTGCCTATTAACGTTTCCTGGCTTCCGGCGGACATGTAGTATCTAAAAAACCGATTTTCTTTCCCAATAGTGATAACTACTGGCCGCTGCCACAATATATGGGTGTAACAAGAAACTCAATCGTTTAACCGAACACCCGGATCAATGAACGCCATCGCCCATCCCATCCGCCAGGCTTACCGCCAGCAAACCCCTCCCCAAGCAGTAGCGCGCCCCCAAAGCAAAAAAGTACGCATCCTTTCCATCGACGGCGGCGGCATGCGCGGCATCATTCCTGCTACGGTTATCTGGCACCTCGAGCAGCGCCTGCAGGAAAAAACCGGCGACAAAGACGCCCGCATCAGCGATTACTTCGACTTTTTCGCCGGCACCAGCACCGGTGGCATCCTGGTTTGCACCTACCTGATCCCCGATGCCCGGCAACCCGGCCGCCCCAGGTTCGACGCCCGCCAGTCGCTGGCCATGTACCTCGACAACCGGGGCTGTGGCATCTTCGCCCGCTCCTGGTACCGGAAGCTGACTTCCCTGATGGGCCTGATCGACGAAAAGTACTGTTCCGGCAACCTGGAAAAGGCACTGAAAAAATGCCTGGGCGAACGGGTGCGCCTGAGCCATTTCCTGAAACCCTGCCTGATCACGGCTTATGACATCAAGAACCGCAGAGCGAAGTTCTTTACCAGCGCGGATGCTCAGATGGACTCCAATGAGGATTACAAGGCCTGGGAAGCCGCCCGGGCAACGGCAGCCGCTCCATCTTATTTCCAGCCGGCCTGCCTGCCCACCGGAAGCAAACCGGAAGAAGTGCTGGTCGACGGAGGCGTATTTGCCAATAATCCCGCCCTTTGTGCATTCACCGAGGCCCGGAAAACCTGCTTCGCCCAACGTTCCGGAGACAATAGCCGGCCCGATCACCCCGCACAGCAAGACATGGTCATCGTTTCCCTGGGCACCGGGGACGCCATAAAAGGGTATGCCCTGGACGAGGTGAAATCCAAAGGCATGGTGAAATGGGCAAAACCGATCATTGACATCCTGATGAATGCCAGCACGGACACGGCCGATTATCAATTGCAGCAAATGTTCGACGCTCAGGATGGGAAGGAGAATGGCCGTTACTACCGCCTCACCCCCCCGTTGCAGGGCGTGGACAATGCCATGGACAATATCCGGCCGAAGCACCTGCAGTCTCTGCACCAACTGGCATTGCAATACATCCGGGACAACGAGGACATGCTGGAAGAGATCGTGGACCAGTTGATAGAGAATGATTGATGCGCCGGGAGTAGCGGTGGTTGCCGGTTGTTCCTCTGGCCGGTGCGGGCCGGCGTATTTAGCCAGGCAGCGGGCAGGGGGCAGTTATTGGTTATTTCCCTTGCCGCCAATTGATTGCCAATAATACACCACCCGCCACTTCTATCATGACCTCGGTAACCAGAGCAGATTCCTCGCAAATTCCATTTACTGACAGCTCGTCTTGCCTGACCTTCAACTCTTCCCAACTCATCTCTTCTATCGGCTTGCCGGCCCGGGCCGTATCTGCCTGGCCCTGAACAAAAAAAGGCACTGCGGACAGCAGGAGAAGAAAAAGCAGATATTTCATGTTTATAGGGTTTGCCACAGTTGTGTATATTTGAAGATAATCAATTTCCATGACTGCAAGGATAAATTTGCCAGGCTGCTTTCTTTTTACATTCCTGATCTTTTCGTGGGCGCAGCCGCTGCAGGCCAGCCCGGAACAACAAACCGCCCAACGTGTGCTGGAGCAGTTGTACCACAGTATCGGCAACTATCAGGTAAAGATGCCGGCGGTAGAGGTGATCGGTTCGGAAGAATTGGTAGCCGCCTACATGCCCGGCAAACGGGTGATCTTCCTGGAAGAAAAAGCCTTCGACGTGTGCCGCTCCTTCGGCAGGGATTCCCTCAGCGCGCTGGCGTTCCTGCTCGGGCACGAGCTGGCCCACTGCTTCCAGGAGGTGGGCTGGGCCACCAACTTTCTGGCCTACGGCGAGGTTCGCCAGGAATCGGAAGCCAAGGAACGGTCGGCCGATATCCAGGGTGCCTTCGGGGCAGCCCTGGCCGGCTTCCAGACCCGGAATATCATTTCGCCCCTCATCGACCGCCTGTACACGGCCTACTCCCTGAAAGGCCGGCGCATCCAGGGCTACCCCCCGATGGCCGACCGGCAGGCTACCGCCGCTGAAGTGACGGAAATGGTCAACCAATTGTGGCAGGTGTATACCGCCGCCAACTACCTGTCGGCCCTGGGGCATTACAGCCTGGCAACCAGCAGCTATGAGTATATACTGGATTTTTACCTGGGCAGGGAGATTTTCAACAACCTCGGAGTGCTGTACGCCAAAAAGGCCATGACGTTCAGCGGAAAAAACATCGACCCCTACCTCTTTCCCTTCGAGCTGGATACGGAAAGCCGGCTGGCCACCCCGCGCTCGGACGACCTGAACCCCGTAGAGTGGCTGACCCGCCGGCAACTGCTGGCCACCGCCCGAAGTTACCTGGCCCGGGCGATGCAACTGGACCCGCAGTACGTCAACGCATACGTCAACCTGCTTTGCGTACAGTCCATGGAACAGCAATACGGCGCCGTTATCACAAGCTACGAATCGGGTAAGGTGGAGCAGTTCCTGCGAAAAGCCAAAGCCTCCGGCAAAGAATGGGCGGACGCCAAAATCGCCGTGGGCACCGCTTATGCGCTGTCGGGCGAGGACACCCCCGCTCATGCCGCTTCCGCCCGGGGATTATGGCAGGAGCTGAAACCATACCCGAATATCCAGGTGCGGCAACTGGCCGCCTACAACGAATCCGTTTTGCTGGGCAAGCCGAAGCCGGCCCCGCTGCCTGTCATTTGCGGGCTTTCTTCCGGCAGCGCTTCCAATCCGGCAGGCTCTTCTCCCTTCTCTTTTTTGAAGGAGCCCGGCATCGCCCTGGATGATTCCCGGGAGGCGGAGTTGTTCTGGAAAAAAGAAGACCAGTCGACTACCTATGTCGCCCGCTGGCAGGGACAGCCCTTCCTCTTCCAGAGAGTGCTGTCGCGCAAATATGCCGCCCCGGGGAACATCAGGCCCGGCGATACGGCCCTGGCATTGACCAACCAGGCAGGAGAGGGCGCTTACGAGTCCATCCCGGCCGGCCGTGGTTATTTCCTCCACTTCCCCGCCTGCCGCCTTATCTTCCTCGTTGATCCGGAGGGGCGCATTGAGGAGTGGGCGAAATATTTTAATTGACAGTTTTAGTGATAACCCCCAACAAAAGGCGCAATATATGATCAAAAGGCTTGAACCCAGCGAATCGGTGTTGATCGAGGCCCTGAGGATGGAAGACGGGAAAGCTTTCGAGCTGGTCTACGAAAAATACTACAGGATGGCAGCCTCCTTCATCATCAACAACAACGGCGACGACCACGACATCGCCGATGTCTTCCAGGAAATGCTGTTCATCCTGGTCCGCAAGCTACAGGATAAAAACTTTCAGCTCACAGCCAGGCTGGGCACTTTCATCTACGCCGTCATCCGCAATTTGTGGCTGGCGCGGCTGAAAAAAAAGGCCGCCTCGGAAATAACGCTTCACGAAGAAATGGAGGATTTGCCCGTCCTCGACGAGAACGAGCTGGAAGTAAAACAGGAATATGAAAAAAAACACGAACTCATGGCCCAGGTGCTGGAAACGCTGAAAGAAGATTGCCGGCAGATCATACTGGCCTCCTTCTACAAAAAACTTTCGCATCAGGCCATCGCCGAAGAAATGGGATATTCCGATGCTTTTGTGCGGGTAAAGCTCCATCGGTGCATGGAAGGTTTCCGGAAAAAGGTCAGGCAGCATCCGGCATTCGAGGCCTAAATTAGCAAGGTTATGAAAGAAGACGATTACACTGAAATATACCGGTTCCTCAACGGCGAAATGCCCGAAGAAGAGCGCCTTTCTTTCAGGCGCCGCCTGGAGGAAGACCCGGAACTGGAGCGCGAATTTGCCGATCACCAGGATTTTTTGAAAGGCGTTGCACTGTTCGGGGATACCCGGCTCGCCGGGGCCATCCGCCAATCTGCGGAAAATGCCCGTAAGAAAGGGTTCCTGATAACAGATGAACACATCGTTCAGTATCTGAACGGCGAATTGCCGGACGACCAGGCGGCCGTTTTCGGGAACCGCCTTCTTTCGGATGCGGCGTTTGCCGGGGAGGTGGAATTTCAGCGGAACCTCCTGGCCAGCGTAAACCTGGCCGGCGACAAGGCGCTGAAGGCCAGGATCCGGCAAACACATGCACAGCTCGGCGAAAAGGGTTTCTTACAGGCCGATCATGCGGAAGCGCCTTCTGAAAAGGCGGATGCCCCACCCCAGGCAAAAATCCGGCAGCTATTTTCGGTGCGGGCACTGGCCGCCGCCGCTACGGCCCTCCTCCTCCTGGCTGTTGGATACTTCCTCTATCCCACAACAGATGCCACACAGCAATTGTACTCCGCCCACTATCAGCCAGATAAAGAGGCGCTCCAGGAGCAGCTGGAAAAATTGTCCCTGGTGGGCATGGTTATTCCGGATAAGGCCCGCCGGGAAAGCCTTAGTGCCGCGCTGAACATTTTCCAATCCGGCAATTTCGATGCGGCTTCGGAAGCGCTTGGCCGGCACCTGGAAAACTGGCCGGAGGACGAGGCCGCCCGCTACTTTCTGGCCCTGAGCCTGATGGAAACCAGACGGTTTGGCGAGGCCGCTGCAACCTTTCAACCTCTGACAACTCAGGCAGGCACCGCTTATTACGACAAAGCGCTCTGGTATCAGGGACTGAGCTACCTGCGGCTGCCCGGCCGGCAAGCCCGGGCGAAGTCCATATTCACGCTATTGGCAGCCGTGCCTTCGTCCGGGTATCAGAAACAGGCGGAGGAAATACTGAAGGGGTTGGAGTGACGGGGTTGTGCTGACAGGCGCCTGTCGGGGTTGTTGGTTGTTAGAACGTCCGGAGTCAAACGGTGTTAACCAGCACAATAACCAATAACCCCGGAACTTTCCATCCCACTTCCGACGGATAACCATCTACCCTACCCCTCTAATCCCAATCCGCCCCGTGAAAGGCACTGACCCGCCTGCCGCCCCGGCTGCTCAGCTCGCCGATGCGGGCCATGTCCTCTTCGGAGAGTCCGAAGTCAAAAACCTCCATGTTCTCTTTCAGGCGTTCGGGGTTAGATGTTTTGGGGATAGCCATGGCCTGTTCCTGCTGCAGTATCCAGCGCAGGGCTACCTGGGCGGCGCTTTTTCCATACTTTTTTCCGACAGATTGCAGCAATGGGTTGCCAACAGCCTTGCCCTGGGCCAGGGGAGAGTAAGCGGTGAGCGCCAGGTTGTGCTCCAGCATCCAGTTGTGGAGTTTGGACTGGTCGATTAGGGGATGGAACTCCACCTGGTTGGTGATGATCGGCAGGCCCATTTTCAGCGTTCGTTCCAACTGGTTGATGTTGAAATTGCTGACGCCGATGAAGCGGGCTTTGCCCTGTTCCCGCGCCTTGCCCAGCTCGGGCAGATAGCTTTCCAGGGGAAGAGTAGCGTGCGGCCAGTGGATGAGCAGCAGGTCCACATACTCCGTTTGCAGCTTGCGCAGGCTCTCCTCCACGGAGGGCAGGAAGCGCTTTTTGTTCAGGTTGGAAGGCCACACCTTGGTCACCAGGAAAACCTCCTCCCGGCCAACGCCCGACTCCCGGATGCCCCGCCCGACGGCTTCCTCGTTGGCGTAGAACTGGGCGGTGTCGATGTGACGGTAGCCCATCTCCAGCGCCTGGCGGACGATGCCGGCCGCGGTGCTGCCCCGGGCCTGGTAGGTGCCCAGGCCGAGGGCGGGAATGGAGATATTCTGGATGGTGAGGTAGGTCATGATCCTGGGCTTAAATTGTTTTTATTTCTTTTTTTTACGTATTTTTGTAACAAAAGGAAATAAATTGAGGTTTATCGCTTTTCAGGATGTCTTTCGTGATTATACTATTTTTTCCACCAACGAGGTAGAAAAAGTATTTCCTGCTTTTGACCGCAAAGTGCTGGTCGCCTGGCAAAAGAAAGGTTACCTTCAGAAGATTAGAAACAACTGGTACCGCTTTGCTAAACGCCCTTTGCATGAGGAGGATTTATTTATTATTGCCAACAAGATTTATCATCCATCGTATGTCTCCCTGGAGTCGGCATTTAGTTATTATCAATTTATCCAGGAAGGTGTTTTTCGCACCACGTCCATCAGTACTTTAAAAACAACCCATTTTGATACTCCGGCCGGATATTTTCAGTATCGGAACGTGAAGCCGTCCCTTTTCTGGGGCTACCGGTTAATTCGTCAAAGAGAAAACTCCTTATCAGGCTGGTATAAGATTGCTTCTCCGGAAAAAGCGGTCATCGATTTTTTGTACCTGAACCCACAATACGAGGAGGAAGCCGATTTTGATGGGTTGCGTTTCAATTGGGAAGCGTTTTCGGCTCAGGCAGACCTGGGAAAAATGAAACGCTATCTTAGATATATTAAATCCCCGGCGTTATCGGATCGAATGAAAAAATTTTTACATGCTCAGCCTTGAAGAAATCAAAAAGTTCTATCCGGAATCCCTGCAAAGTTCCGAGCGGTTCCTGCTGAGAGAATACTTGCAGTATAAAATCCTGGAAATTGTATTTGAAGGCTCTCCTGGCGCCCAATTGTGCTTTCTTGGCGGTACCTGCCTGCGCATTGTACACGACAACAACCGTTTTTCCGAGGATTTGGATTTCGACAATTTCAACCTAAGCCGGGAAGATTTTGAGTCCATTGGAAATTTAATTGAAAAACAACTTAGGCGGCAAGGGTTTGAGGTAGAGGTTCGCAATGTCTTTAAAGGAGCATTTCACTGTTACATCAGATTCCCCAACCTGCTTTATGAAAGTGGATTGAGTGGCCACCGGGAGGAAAAAATCCTGATACAACTGGACACTGAATCGCAGCATTTTGATTTCCAACCGGAAAATCATGTCCTCAACAAGTTTGATGTTTTCACCAACATCCTCACTACCCCAATCGATATTCTTCTTTCGCAAAAATTATATGCGATTTGTAACCGTCCCAGGCCCAAAGGAAGGGATTTTTTCGATGTTTCTTTTCTCCTGCCCAGGACAAAGCCAAATTATGAATACCTGGAACAGAAAATGGGCGTGGCCGGCCCCCAGGATTTGAGAGAAGCCATATTGGAAACATGCAGGAAAATTGATTTTCAGGCGATGGTTAAAGATGTCCAGGCCTTCTTGTTTAATGCCAAAGATGAAAAGCGGATTCGTTTATTCAATGAATATTTTAGACAAGTGGAATTATAGGCTCGCCGGGAATGAACCAGTAGAATGTCATTCTTTCCCTCTCCCCCCCTCAGCTTCCCCTTCAGCACTCCCGCCGCCCTGGTATACCCCCCGTCCGCGCCATCTACAAAATGGATATGCCGGCCATCCCGGTCGCGCACATAACAGGACATGATGCTCTCCGGGCTGACGTGCAGGCCGTAGAAAAGTTCTCCTTCCTTTTCCAGCTTTTCGAGTGCTGCCGTCAGCTGCTCCCGCTGTGCTTTGGTGCCGGATATAACGGTATTGATCCGCCCGTCCAGCACGAGGGTGTCAGACAGTTCCACCAGTTGCCGGAGGTATCGCCTGCCGGTTTCATAGTATTTAAAATAGATCAGCCCAAACCAGGTAAAGAGGGAATTGACGAGCAGATAAGACAGGTTAAACCGGCCCAGTTTGGCGCGCATCTCGGTGTTGATCTTGCCCAGGGTGGCCTGCAATCGCAGCATGGGAACGGAAATGGGGTTCCGCCGGGGCTGGGGGCCGTAAATCTCGTCAATGGCCGCCAGCACCGTTTGAAAAACCAGGCTGTGCCGGGTTTCGTCCCGGGCTTCTACCAGCAGGCAGACCACCTCGTCCAGGTTTTTGGGTGGTTTGACGGCATTCCAGCGGCACTCCATGCCTTCCAGGTCAAGGGATGCCTCTGCTGCTGGCCGGAAGGGCGCAAATCCCCCCCCTTTTATTATCCGTTCTGCATATTTCAGCCCGTTGCCCAGTACGAGCGGAATGGAAAAATTTTCTCCGAGTTTTGCTTTCGTTATCAATAGTTTTTGCTTTTCCCGGTAGGCCTCCGCTACCGGGACGTGGCCGACCCGCAGCTCCAGCCTGAAGTTGCGGGCAGTATTTTCCCGGTGAATGTGCATGGCGCCCATGATGGGATCCAGTAATGAGGACGGTACCAGCAGGGTGGCACCATCGCCTCCGAAGAAAAAGGGGATGCTGGTCCCGGCCTTTCCGGCCAGATTGAGCGCTGCAATGATACTGCCTGCCGCCACCAGGTTGACAACCTGATGCTCTCCTCCCTTCACCGCCCGGGTAGAGCCTTTGATGTCCGTTACCACAATATGCCAGTCGTCCGGTACCGCAGAAAACAACTGCTCGCTGGCGACCAGATGGCTCATCGGTGCCTCATTCGCCGGCAGGACAGCGTAGAAATGATCATTGTTTTTGGTGCCCATATCAAGGATATATAATAGCCTTCAAAGGTAACTCTTTTAGAGCAGTGTTTTTGCGGCAACCCATGAACCCATGCACCCATGCACCCATGAACCCATCCACCCATGTCCCGAATTTTCCCGTCTGCCCTCAATTCCTTCCTCTCCGGCCGAATAATTTTGCCTTTCCATCCCAAAACGGCGAACTAGAACCTTATCGGGACGGGCACGCGGCAATTAA
>JAGFJD010000057.1 GCA_024102975.1 Phaeodactylibacter sp.
TGACGAAAACCTGCCGGTTTTGGGCCAGCTGCACCTGCACGCCATAGCCGCAGGCGGCCATGTAGTTGTCGGCGACGTCCGCCGCTGTGCCTTCCACCCAGATGGCGCGGGCGCAGTTTTTGAAGGAAGGATCGCTGGCGTAGGTATTGCCCAGGCCGCGTTGTAGAAGAGGGTGAGCTGCGCCGCCTATGTGGCGAATGCCGAAGCCGGTAAACGGATAAGGCTCGGAGGAAGCCGTTTCGATATCCGCAAAAGCGGAGTTGTGCACAACCAGGGGCGTGCCCTCGGCGAGGATGCCGTTGCGCAGGCCTTCGAAGCGGTTCGGCGGGGAACTGCCCGCGCCCAGCCCGCCGATGCGGGCCGGTTCCACGGCGGTATTGTGCCGCAGGCTTATGCCAGCGTACGGCCGGGCGCCCGGCGCAGGCGACTGCCCGGCATAGGGCGGCAGCAGGGGCTGGTAGCCCAGCGCCTCCGTGCCCAGGAAGGCCTCCAGGGAGAAGGTTTCGCTGCCTGCCGCGTCGAAATAGAGGCTGACGTAGTTGCGGTTGAAGAAGGATTCGTCCACCAGTATCCTGGATTTGTTCAGGGCGTGTATAGCGTATTGGGCGTCCGCTATGCGGGCGCCTTTCAGCGCCAGGCGGGAATCGTCGCCCACCCGGATGCCTTTCCACATCTGCCCGCAGCCCAACACGCCCGGGCTTTGCCACATGGCGCTGAGGGCGAAGGTAACCTGCTCATTTTCCGGCCCTACCCATATTTCTGAGCCGGGATGCATGTATACTTCCCCGCCGGAAATTTCGTAATCCTCGTCGACGAGCAGCAGGCCGGAGACGGCCAGGCAGCTGTCGGCCAGCAGCCCCGGCGGCAGGATGCCCAGGGCCGTCAGCGTGCTCAGCCGGGTGCCGTTTATGGAGTCGGCGACGATGTTGACGCCGTCGGCGCAGGGGCAGCTCAGGGCCTCGGCGCAATCTTCTACCGCCACCTGCAGGGTGTCGGCGGCGCTGTTGCCGCAGGTGTCCGACACGGTCAAAATGACGCCGTATAGCCCGGCGCTGTCAAAGGCGTAGGCGGCCTGCGCCCCGGCAACTGCGCCCGAAGCGCCGAATTGCCATTGGTAGCTGTAGCCGGCGGCAGTGTCTCCGGCGGACACGACAACGCCCAGGCAGAAGGTGTCGTCCAGCTGGGCCTCCGCCTGCGGGGCGTACTGCGCCAGCGGCACGGCGAAGCTGAAGCTGTCCTGCTGGCAGCCGTCGCTCAGGATGTAGGTGGCCGTATAATCCGCCAGCGCGGGATATGTATAGAAGATATAGGCCGTGTCGGCAATGACAGAGCTGCCGTTTCCAAAGAACAGCGTGCCGCCCAGGGAGTCGCGCAACTGGAATTCCACTTCGCCGCATTCGAGGGGAAAGGCGAATGCCTGGGAAGGATCGCCCAGGGGCGGCAGGGCAGGTATGGTAAAGGTAATGGCCTCGAAATCGCTTTCCCCGCAAGCGAGCTCGTCGACGGCGTGGCCGGCGGTGTACGTGCCGGGGGCCGGGTAAGTGAACGAGGCGGCCGTCAAGCCTACCCCGTCGGCTGTGCTGTTGGCCGCGTCGCCGAATTCCCAGCGGTGGTAGTTGGCTTCCTGGCCGGGGGCGGCGGCGAAGCTTGCCGTCCGGGTGCAGGTGTCGATGCTGACGGCGAAAGCGGCATCCGGCGCGGCACAACAGCTGATGTCTACTATTTGATCA
Organism: Phaeodactylibacter sp.; assembly: GCA_024102975.1. Taxonomy (GTDB): domain Bacteria; phylum Bacteroidota; class Bacteroidia; order Chitinophagales; family Saprospiraceae; genus JACJXW01. Next base: position 1,731 of record JAGFJD010000057.1, read on the forward strand.
GCCTCGAAGGCGCCGCATTCGTTGCTTACGGTGTGTACGACAGAAAACGGCCCGCTGCCGCTATACTCGTGCAAGGGGCTCGCTTCAGAGCTGCTGCCGCTGTCTCCAAAATCCCACAGGTGGGTTCCCGTCGTGTCCAGGCTGGCAAATTGTACCTGGCAACTGTCTTCGTTTACGGTAAACGTAAAACCGGGCGAGGGCGGCGCCTGCAATACCGTGACGGTAACCGTGTCGGTTTCGGAACAAAGGGCAAAACCGTTGGGCAGCCCTCCGAAATCGGATATGGTGCGGCGGCGGACGTAATCTGCCGTGGCAATGGGGGTAATCAAAAGCTCGTGGGTTGAAGTATCCATATTGCCGGTTATTATGGTGATGCCGTATCTTCCCGCACTTCCAGCCCTGCCCAGCCGCCGTTGGGCGGCGCGGCATTGATTTGGGTTACGATTTCCCCGTCTCCGCACATATCAGCGAACACCAGGAAATAATCGTCAGTAATGTAAGAACTCAAGGGCTGCTGCTCGGTTATGCTCACCGCGCCCAGGCTGCAGGTATCAAAAACGGCGCTGCCGGAGGAGGCGCCCAGGGCGGCGCTTTGCCAGTAGCGGCAGCCGGTTAGCAAACTTGCCGCGCCGTAAGGAGACAGGCCGGACAGGGCTGGTTCAAGAAGTGTGGAAGCTCCGGAGGTCAGCATTTGCCCGCCTTCGCCAACCCGATAGCCATCGGGTCGGCGGATAAATGTGTGTCCGCCTTTGCTAAAAGCCGGGCGGGTGCCTGAGCGCACAGCAAGGCGCTGATAGCCGCCAGCGCCAGGGCGGACGATACAAACAGGGAAAGCGAACGGGCCATATCAATCGGTTTTGGTTAACGAGCGTTTCGTTAGTGTTGTTTGTTAGAGGAGTGTTTGTTGTTCGTTTCGTATAAAAGTACTTCTTTTTCTGTTTGAACATCGAAAAAAAACAACTTTAACACGAGCGGGACCGGGAAATACCCTTTTTGCGGTAGGAGGCTTTCCATTTTAGCATTGTCGGCAGCCAGGCAAGCCCTTCATTTCTCACCGGCCCTCAAAAATACACATCCCGCCCATCCTCCGTCACGCAGGGAATTTGCCGGGGGTTGATGCCCAGGTGCAGGATGCGGCTGCCGGTCTGGTTGATGGGGCTGATGCTCTTGCCGATGACGATGCCGTCGTCGGGGGCAAAATATTCCCGGCTGACCTTGCCGAAGATGTTGCGGACCACGGCGATGCGGGCGCCTTTTGGGACTATCTCGCGCACTTTGGGCAGTACTTCCAGGATGCCGCCCTCGTCGGTGTACATCCAGTAGGAGCGTTCGCAGAGGGTGGTGTGGGCGGCGGGGCAGAGGATTTCCCCGTCCAGCATGTCCAGGTCGCAGAGGACGTTGCGGATGCCGAGCAGGGCGTCTTCGATGACGCCGGACTGGAAGACGTGGGGGTCGCGCAGCTCCAGGGTGATGGCGTGGATGCCCAGGCCGTTGGCCGCTCCGCGGAAGGTGCCGTCGCCGGGCGGGTTGTGGAGGATGAGGTCCGGATTTTGCAGGCGGGCCATGCGGGCGGTTTCCGGAGTGGACATGTCGGCGCGGATGTACCAGGAGTTGACCCGGCCGAAGCTGGCGGTGTGCAGGTCGATGAGGTAGTTCAGCGGTTTGAGGATACGGTCGACCACGCGGTAGATGTAAACTTCGCTGAGGCTGCCGGCCTCGTTGCCGGGGGCGATGCGGTTGAGGTCCGTCCCGTCGTTGAACTTTCGCTGTTCGAGCAGCAGGCCAGGCACGTTCATGACCAGGCCGCCGACCACTGTGCCGCGCAGGTGTTCTACATCCAGTTCCCGGAACAGGCGCTGGATAACGGGGATGCCGTTGAGCTCGTTGCCGTGGATGGCCGCCGTCAGGCCCAGGGTGGGCCCGTCTTTTGCACCCCGGGCGACAATAACGGGAATGCGCACCGGCTCGCCGATGCCGTTGTTGATGATGTGCAACCAGTAGTGGCGGATTGTCCCCCTGGGGGTGCGCCCGATGTCCAGCCTGAGCATCTGCTCAGCAGAACCGTTCCATTTCATGCCGACATGATTTTGTTATCCTGCAATTCAGCAAATTTCAGAAAAATAAGGGTTCCGGTGGTAAACAGACAGGCTTTCAGGATAAAAAAACGCAAGGCGGCCGGGCGGGATGTGAAGGGGAAACGTCGACTTGATGTATCGGTTTACGGGCCACTTTAAAGCCTGCCCTGATGAACAGGAGGGTGGCCCGTCCTAAAAAACGCAGCCTCCGGCGGATGCCGGAGGCTGCAACTTTACACTCACTAGTTTATGAAACTTTAAGCCAACGTCAAAAACAATTATTATTCACTTAACCTAAGTATTCAATTCTTTATTGCCCTGAAATGAGGATTTTTCTGTTAAAAACCCCTTAATGGCAATTGCAATATAGTATACGGCGATCTCTTCTAAAAAGTTTCAAAAAAAACAAGTTAAAATCAAAAAAAATTATCGCTTGAAAAACAGCTTCATCCAGAACCAGGGTTTGGCCAGTTTTTCGCGGAGGGCGAAGTCATTGTACATGCCCGACAGCAAAGTGACTACTTTCTGGTTGCCGGCGATGAAACTGGCCAGCAGGTTGACCAGGAAGGGGTAGGCCAGCATTTTCTGCAGGCGGTAACTCAGGCGCATTTCCGAACCCAGTACCCGGTTTACTCTTTGATCATAGGCTTTGAGGAAAGGCGCCGAAAAATCGCCGGCTTCCAGGCACTGCTGCAATTGTTCGGCAGCGATGAACCCGCTGTAGAAGGCGTTGCCGATGCCCTCCCCGGTCAGCGGATCCACCAGGTGGCCGGCGTCGCCGACCAGCATGTAGTGGCTGCCGGAGATGGGCCTGGTTTTGGACCCCAGCGGCAGGCCATAGCCCTTCACCTCCCCGATAAGTTCGGCATCCCTGAAGCGTTCCCTCAATTGCGGGTGCTCCTCGATCACTTCAAACAGAGCTTTGCGCAGGTTGAGCCGGCGGCGGCTCAGGATGTCGCTGCGCATGCCCAGGCCTACGTTGGCCTGCCCGCCGGGCAGCGGGAAGATCCAGAAGTAGCCCGGGGTGATGGAACGGATAAAGTGCAGCTCGATGAAGTTGTCCTGGTTCAGGTTGCGCACGTTGGCAAAGTAGGCCCGCACGGCGCCGGCGTGGTGCCGCATATCTTTTTCCAGGCCTGCCATCTTGCGGCTGAAGGCCGAATGCGCGCCGTCGGCAACGATCAGCATGCGGCAATCCACTTCGAAAGCCCCTCCCCTGCCCGATACCAGCCAGCCCCTTTCAGTACGGGCGTACTGCTCCACGGCCAGGCCCTCGAAAAACCGGATGTCCTCCCGCCGCCGCACTTCCTCCACCAGGAAATTGTCGAAATCGTACCGCCGGGCGACGTACCCCGGAGCGCTGCGCGCCCGGCGCACGTAATTGGGCTGGAAAGGAATGTCCAGTTCCCGGAAGTTGGGCGCCACAAAGCGGATGCCCCATACGTCGGATTGTATGGGCTGCTGGTTGAAACGCTCCAGGATGGCGGGGTCCAGCCGGTTGAGCAGGGTGGTCACTTTGCCGCTGATGGCGTCCCCGCAGACCTTGTCCCGGGGAAAGGTGGCCTTGTCAATCAGCACGGAGGGGATGCCCAGGTAGCTCAGCTTCAGGGCCGCCGCCACGCCGCCGGGCCCCGCTCCCACAATACAGGCGTCAGTTTTTATCATGCCGTAAAAATAACAGGGGCGAAGCTTATACCAAAACTTCGCCCCTGAAAGTCGTACGCCCCCCAGAAGTAAATGACCTCCTGGCGGGCGTACCTTTGATTCCCCCTTACGTAGCAGTTGTGCTGCTACCTAAGTAAATTAGCATCTAAAAAAATTTACTGGACAAAGGTAGGAGGAAAAGGGGGATATGTAAACCCCATTTCCATGGGGCTTCAGAGGTGGGTCCGCATAAACCAATGAACCCATGAAACAGTGAACCCATGAAACAGTGAACCCATCCCCCCCCTACGACAACTCCGCCGGGATCACGATCACCCGCTCCTTGCGGTGGTTGCGCAGCACCAGCACTTCCTGTGCTTTGTCGATAGAGGTCTCATCCAGGAATCGGTGGAGGTCGTCGATGGTATGGACGGGCTTGCCGTTGAAGCCGACGATGACGTCGCCCTGCCGCAGCTCGGAATTGTACGCCGGGCTGTCCGGCTCGATCTGCTGGACCAGGATGCCGGAGTTGACATCCAGTTGGTAGCGCTTGACGAGCTGGGGGTTGAGGCGGATCATCTGCCCGGCGATGCCGATGTAGCCGCGCCGAACCTTGCCGTCGATGATCAGCTTGCCCACTACATAGGCCGCCAGGTTGGACGCCACGGCAAAGCACAGGCCCTGCGCCGGCAGGATCACCGCCGTATTGACGCCGATGACGCGCCCGTGGGAGTCGACCAGCGGCCCGCCGGAATTGCCGGGGTTAAGTGCGGCGTCGGTCTGTATAACGTCGTCGATCAACCGCCCGCTTTCCGAGCGCAGGGTGCGCCCCAGGGCGCTGACTACTCCTGCGGTCAGGGAATACTGAAACCCGAACGGGTTGCCGATGGCCACTGCCAGCTGCCCGACCTGCAGGCGGCCTGAGTCGCCGAAACGCGCCACGGAGAGCTTATCAGCATTGACCTTCACCACGGCAATGTCGCTCGCCGGGTCGTTGCCGACCAGGCTGGCGGTGAAGTGCCTGCCATCCTGCAGGTTCACTTCGATGGCCTGTGCGCCGTTGACCACGTGGCTGTTGGTCACGATATAACCATCCGACGAAATGATGAAGCCCGAACCTGTTCCGTAAGGCCGGGCCGGGCGACGCCCGCCTCTGCGGCCTCCCGGTTTGTCTACCTTGATCTGCACTACGGCATCGCTCACCTTTTGGGCTACGCTGACGACCGTGCGGGAATAGGCGTCCAGGATTTCGGCATCGGGATTGGCGGGGGCGGTATCTTCGTTCTGGCTGTTATCCGGAGGGGATTGATCAGAAAGGAATTGTACCATAGTTTGGTGATTTTTTCCAGCATCCAAATCCAAAACAGTGCCACGTCCCGGTTCGGGTCAAATTGGCAGGCAGGGCAGACATAACGTCTTGCCGAATGCTAAGGCACAGCAGGCCTGACAAGTTTCCGCGAGCCCAGCTCCTGAAAAACTTGTCAGGCCTGCTAAAATTTCAATTCCCCCCGAGTATCAACGGCAGGCCGTCGCTGCCCTGGCCTCCGACAATAACCACTTTTGAATTGCCGGATTTTGCCAGTTCGAGCGTGGCTTCAATGCCTTTGTCTTTGAGGATTTTATCGGTGAGGCTGGCGCTGAGGATGCGGTTGGACTCGGCTTTGGCTTCCGCCTCGATGATCTTGCGCTCCGCTTCTTTGCGTTCCTGCTGCAGGATATAGTCGTACTTGAGGGCCGACTGCTCCGCTTCGATCTTGGTTTCGATGGCCTCCCGTACCTTGTCGGGCAGGGCGATGTCGCGGATGAGCGTCGCCTTGAGGTCGACGAAGTTGTCGCCCAGGTTTTTCTCGAGGTCGGTCTGTATCAGGGCCTGCACCTCATTCCGCTTGGTGGAATACAGCTCTTCCGGCGTGAACTGGCCGATCATTTCCCGTACGGAGGAGCGGATCTCGGGCCGGACCAGGCGGTCGACATACTGCGGCCCGAACTTTTCGTGCAGGTCGCCGATCCTTCCGTAGTTGGGATTGACCCGCACGGTCACGTCCACTTTGATATTGAGGCCGTTGCTGGAAAGCACCGACATGTCTTCATCGATCTGCTGTTCCCGGATATCGTAGACATACATGATGTTCCAGGGCGCGATAATGTGAAAGCCCGGATCATAGATGTTTTCCTTATCCAGGCCGCCGCCGAACCGTTGAAAAAGCACACCGCGCTCGCCGGCTTCGATGGTTAGGAATGTAGCGTTGGAGAAGATCAGGATCGCGATCAATGCTACGAAAACGACGATCCCTGTGGTGATTAATTTACCTTGTCCCATATTCTTAATATTGTTTCCTTGACTCATTTTGCGAAAAAATTTTTAGTAATGTCTGAAAATTTAACAACTTTTAGGTCATGGTGTTGCCATTGATTCTACAGAAGGGCCTTTTTTTAGGATGAGCGGAAGCCACCCCCAAACCCTGCCCCTTCATTTTTGTTGTACATTTGCGGCGAAATTATGTGAGAAAAACAACAAAAAGAATCAATCAATTCACTAACTCATGAAGCAATGGTTTATCTTCCTGGGGCTGGCAGCATTGGTGCTGGCCTGCGGAAGCTCTGGTAACGAAGGTACGCTGGCTGCCAATGCCGGGATGGCGGCGGAGGCCGGCAAGCCGGATGGAGAAAAGATTTACAAGCAATACTGCGTAACCTGCCACGGCATCTACGGCGACATGGGCGCCGGCGGGGCATTCAACCTGCGGGAAACCCGGCTGAGCCTGGAAGAGCGGATCGCCGTGATCACCAAAGGAAGAAATGCGATGACGCCTTTTGAAACTTTGTTGAACAAAAAGGAAATCAGGGCGGTGGCGGAGTATACGGTCGAATTAAGAAATGATGGAATGAAGGAAGGAATTTTACCCGGCCGAGGCACGAGGACGGGGAAGGAATGAAGTAAGGAATGAGCCATAAAACAGAATACGACGCCCTTGGCCTGATGTCGGGCAGCTCTCTGGATGGGCTGGACATTGCCCGCTGCCGGTTTTCCATAGACCCCGAAAATGTGGGGTCGGAAGTCCGGGAATGGTCTTTGCTGGAAGCAGAGACGATCCCTTTCCGCGATGAATGGCGGGAACGGCTTTTGGCCCTGCCTGGCGCCAGCGCCCGGGAACTTGCCCTGGCCCACGCGCAGTTTGGCCGCTACGTGGGCCAGCTGGTACTCGGCTTCCTGGAGAAGCACCGCATCGAACCGGCCCTGATCGCTTCCCACGGGCATACCATCTTCCATTATCCGGAGGAGGGGATGACGCTTCAGGTGGGCGACGGCGCGGCCATTGCGGCGGTGACCGGTTACCCGGTTATCGACAACTTCCGCATGCAGGATGTGGCCCTCGGCGGGCAGGGCGCTCCCCTGGCGCCCATCGCCGACAAGCTGCTGTTTCCGGAATACGACTTTATGCTCAACCTGGGCGGCATTGCCAACCTCACGGGCAAGGGCCCGGGCAGGTATGTAGCTTTTGACAGCATCGGCGCCAATCAGGTGCTCAATGCCCTCGCCGCTCAGAACGGCCTGCCCTACGATGACGGCGGCCGGCTCGCCGCCGGCGGGCAGCTGGCCCCTGCTCTGCTGGAGCAAATGGAGCGGCTCGCTTTCTTCCAAAAAAACTATCCGAAATCGCTGGGCAACGACTGGGTCCGGGATTTTATGGTAAAACCCTACCTGGCCTACGCGGCACCCCTGGAAGACAAGCTGCACACAGCCTGCCGTCAGGTGGCCCGACAGATCGCCCGCGACCTGGAACGGGTACTGAAAGCGGAAGGGTTTCCCGCCCGCCCGTACCGGTTGATGGCCAGCGGCGGCGGCGTGTTCAACACATTCCTGATGCGTTGCATCCGGGAAGAGTGTGAAAAAGTGTGTACCCTAACCGTGGAAGCGCCCTCCCCAAAGGCCGCCGCCTTCAAAGAAGCCGCCCTGATGGCGCTCATGGGCGCGCTTCGCATCGCCAACATTCCCAACTGCCTGCCCAGTGTTACCAACGCCGTCCGCGCCGCCATAGGGGGGGCGGTGCACCAGGGGTGGAGGAAGAAGGTGTAAATGTGTAAATGTGCAAATGTGTAAATGTGTAAATGTGTAAATGTGTAAATGTGTAAAAAATTTGTGGTTAAAGACACTCCCATACTGATCACCGGAGCGACGGGGTTTGTCGGCTCCTACTTGCTGCGTTACCTGGTAGAGCAGGGATACAGCAACCTGCGGGCGGTGCGCCGCCGGAGAAGTACGATGGCTTTGCCGGGGCCGGCAGCGGAGAAGGTGGAATGGGTGGCAGGCGATATTACCGACCCTGTTTTCGTCGAAGAAGCGATGAGCGGCATCAAACGGGTTTTCCATAGCGCAGCAGCCGTTTCTTTTGATCCCCGCGACCGGGAGCAGATGATGAAAACCAATGGGGACGGCACCGCCAACATAGTCAATGCCGCTCTGAACGAGGGGATAGACAAATTACTGCATATCAGCTCTATCGCTACGCTGGGCGGCGTGCGCGACGGGATGACATTAAGCGAAAAAGACACCTGGCAGCGCAGCCGTTTCAATACGAACTACGCCATCAGCAAATACCTGGCGGAACAGGAAGCCTGGCGCGGCATGGCCGAAGGCCTCCGGGTGGCCATCGTCAACCCCTCCGTCATCCTGGGCAGCGGCAAATGGGAAGAAGGCACTGCCCGGATTTTCAGCCAGGCTTACAAAGGCATCAGCTTTTATCCGGAAGGCGCCACCGGCTTCGTTGACGTTCGCGACGTAGCCTGCTTTTCGGTGAAGCTCATGGACAGCAACATCGAAAACCAGCGCTTTATCCTCAATGCCGGCAACAAAACCTTCAAGTGGCTCCTGGATACGATCTGCCACAACCTGGATGTTCCTCCTCCCGCCTGCAAGGCCCCCCCCTGGGCAAATGGCATCGCCTGGCGCATCGCCTGGGCTCATTCCCGGCTTACCGGCAAGCCCCCCGTTTTAACCCGGGAAACAGCCATACAGGCCGGCCGCACTTTTTACTACGACAACCAAAAGTCGCTGCAGGCGTTCCCCTTCGCCTACCGCCCCCTCGAACAAACGATAGCCGAAACCTGCCAACAACTGCTGGAGGCCCGGCAGGAAGGAGGGAAGGCTAAGGTGTTGCCGTTCGAAAAAGTGTAAAAGTGCATGTGTGTAAAAGTGTAAATGAGTTGGATTAAAGCCGCCACTGACACATCAACACATCAACACATCAACACATCAACACATTCTGCCCCTCCCACTCATCCTCCCCCCCTCTTTTTTTGTTACCTATTGCAAACTATGAGCAAACGCTATTCTAAAAAAACCTAAACCATTGGCCATGGAAACCAATATAATGACGGAAGGCAAAAAAGCATTGACTGAAAGTCCCAAAAAAAACCTTCGCAAAGAAGAGGATGTGTTCAAGGAGATCGGCGTGGGGCGCGTCCCCTTTTCGTCGGTCTTGAGTTTCGAGCCGCTCATCCGGGAGATCGAGAGCAAAGCACAGAACGGCAGCGCCACGGAATCTGCTATCGCTAATATGGTGCTGGAAAAGCTTAAGGAAGCGCCGGCGCTGGGCCAGCCAATCCCGGACCGGTCCGTGCTGGAAGAACACCAGGAAATCGTCGAGCTGCTGATGATGATGGTCCTGCCCAGTTCCATACGGAAAAAACAACTGGCAAAAGTATCGGCGCCCTTCGACATGAACCCCATCTACTGCACCCATTCCCTGGGTGGGTTGATGAAGGCTCAAAAGGTGAAGTACGTACTCAACAACAGCAACAACATCATCTACTGCGCCATGGTCGTCAACGCCTGCAGCCTGATCCTGAACAAGTTCTACGGCCAGAACATCAACGTGGACCCCCCCATCGCCCTTTCCATCAAACCGGATGGCTACGCTCTGGAGAGGCACTACAAAACGCAGATGGACGCCCAGTACGTCGACATCAAACAGCTGAAGCCCCTAAAGCCGCTGGGCCAGGAAGAGATCAACCAACTGCTGAGCAATATCTACGATATCGACCTGTGGCTACAGCATATCCCTCCCGAAAATTTCGAGTTCCAGGGCTTCGTTATCGGCACGTTGATCGACATTACCGAGGAGGAGGCTTTGTCGAGGCTGAAGTACAGCCTGCTGGAAAGAGACGCCGTAGTAGACCCGGAGAAGGTTGAGCGGCTCCAGCACCTGATCCGCACTTATTTCGACTTGCCCGAGCTGCGGCTGGGAGTTACCGCTATCGATTACCCGATAGATAAAAGCGTGGCTCATAGGTACAAAATCCGCTTTGATTTCCTGGCCAGCCGGCACGAATGCCTCCTGTCTCCGGAAAACAAGAACTCCATTTACGAAAAAGCCTGCCGGTACAAAGAGGTCCTCCTGATCGAAGACCTCGAAGAGGTGAGCAATAAGACGCCGATCGAAAGAGACCTGCTGGAGGAGGGCATCAGGAGCATCATCGTGGCGCCGCTCTTCAATAAAGACGACCATGTGATCGGCCTGCTGGAAATCGGCTCTCCCCGGCCGTTCGAACTGCACAGCTTCATCGAGCTGAAGTTCAAGGAAATCACCGGCCTGTTCAGCATGGCGGTGGAACGCAGCCGGGAAGAGATCGACAACCGGGTGGAGGCCATCATCCGGGAACAATATACCGCCGTCCATCCCAGCGTGGAGTGGAAATTTATCGAGACGTCTTACAACCTGCTCGACAAAAGAGAACGGGACCCCAAAAACGCCACGGTGGACCCCATCGTCTTCCACGACGTGTACCCGCTTTACGGCCAGGCGGATATCGTCAGCTCGTCAGAAAAGCGAAATTATGCGATACAGACCGACCTGACGGACAACCTCAGGCGCGCCGCCCGCATCCTGCAGCAGGGTGCGAACCTGGGGCGCCTGCCCCTGCTCAATCAATATCTGACAAAAGCAGAACGGGATATCAAAGGCCTGCAGGACGAATTCAACTCCAACGACGAATCGAGGATCGTCGAGTGGCTGCATTCCGAAATCCATCCGTTGTTCCATCAACTGCGGGACAAATATCCGGAATTGGCCGGGCCGGTCTCCAGCTACTTTGAATACCTGGATCCGGAGCTGGGCATTGTCTACCGGGAACGGAAGGCTTATGAGGACAGCGTCATGATGATCAACAACACCATTTCCAATTACCTCGAACAACAGGAAAAGGAAGCGCAGAAGGTCCTCCCCCACTATTTCGAAAAATACAAAACGGACGGAGTGGAATACGATATGTACGTAGGGCAGTCTCTGCTGAAGCGGGACCGGTTCAGCATGATGCACCTGAAAAACCTGCGCCTGGCCCAGCTGATCGACATGTGCGAAGTGACCCGCATCGTCGAGAACATGCAGGGCGAACTGCCCGTTCCTCTCCGGACAGCCCAGCTGATCTTCGTGTACAGCAACCCGCTCTCTATCCGCTTCCGCATGGACGAAAAGCAGTTTGACGTGGACGGTGCCTACAATGTGCGGTACGAAATACTGAAAAAGCGCATCGACAAATCGCTCATCGAAGGCACCAGCGAACGGCTGACCCAGGCCGGCAAGGTCGCCATCGTCTACCTGCAGGAAAAAGAGCGGCAGGAATACCTCGAATACATCGACTACCTCATCCGGGAAGGATACGTCACCGAAGAGGTAGAAGACCTGAAGGTCGGCAGGCTGCAGGGAGTGCAGGGGCTGCATGCGCTGAGGGTGACGGTGAAGGTGTAGGGGGGTATTGGTTGATTGGTTGATTGATTGGTTGGTTGGGCAAAAATTATACTCCGCGGCAATTGGGTTTGGTGCATTTATGGGAGGATTTCCCCTTTCCGCGAGCGCCGACTTCGTCTGCCGGAGGAAGACTTCGTCGCCCGAAGGCTGAAGCTACTCAGCGGCCTCCGTCGGCCAGAGCCTTTGGCGGCGGCCGAGGCGCTAGGGGATTTGAGGGGCGGGGAGGGCTAATGCACAAAACCTATT
>JAGFJD010000086.1 GCA_024102975.1 Phaeodactylibacter sp.
ATTTTTCCTTTAGCCAAGGCAAAGGTTCCCGACCTTAGCAGTGCTAAGGGAGGCGGTTCTTTAACGCCGGCTAAAGGAAAAAGCACTCCTAGAAAACCGACAGTTATTGATTGCTCGTCGCTTAACAGACTTTCGGCAGCGCCGGCTACCTGTAGCCTGCGAAGGCCTATGCCCCGGAGGCAACGATCAACAAGCGACGGCAAACTTGCCCGGCGCCAGAACAGCCGCCTTCTCCCCAGTTACGAACCAACCGAAATTTTGGATCACAGCAACTGAAAAAAAAGTATTTTTGCGGTAATGAAGCCTGAACCCGATGGCAAACAAAGAACCGGACCGGAACGCCGAACTGATCAGTGGCCTGAAAGCGGGCCATGACGATGCTTTTGCCAAGCTGTACGATGCTTATTCCAACCTGCTCTTCGGAGTCATCCTCCGCATCGTCGGCCAGCGGGAAGAGGCGGAAAACCTGCTCCAGGACTGCTTCGTCAAAATCTGGGAACACCTGGACAGCTACGACCCGGCCCGGGGCAGGCTGGCCACCTGGCTGATCAACATCGCCCGCAATACGGCCATCGATTTTACGCGCTCAAAATATTATTCCCAGAAGCGCAAAAACCAAAGGCTGGAAAATTTCGTAGTTTCGGAAACGGGAACGTATTTCGTCCGGCTGCCCATAGAAACCCTGGGGCTTCGGCAGGCTGTGGAAAAACTCACTCCCGCTTGCCGGCAGGTCATCGAATGGATGTACTTCGACGGATACACCCAGCAGGAAATAGCTGACAATTTCGGTTTCCCCCTGGGCACCGTAAAATCACACACCCGCAAGGCCATGAAGGAACTCAGGGCCCTGTTTATGGAAAAAAAGGAAATATCCGATTAGATGAGGGATAAGAAGCACGATATCACGCCGGAACAACTCCGGGAATGGCTGTCCGGCGGCACCAATGGCCCGCCCCCGGGCGAAGAAGTGGAACAGGCAGAAGAAGCGCTGCTCCGCTTCGCCGAGAGCCACGCCGCCCCTCCTCCGGCGCCGCTGCGGGAAAAAATCCTCGATAAGCTCAGGACGCTCAACGCACAGAAAAACCAGCGGCAGCAACTCCGGCCCGGCAGCCTGCCTTTGCTCGATGCATCATCCAACTGGCTCGACTGGAAAGAAGTGGCTGAAGGCATCGCCCCGCCTGAAGATTACGAAAACATCCACCTGCACACCCTCGAATCTACCGAAAGGCGGGAGCTGTTCGTCGCCTGGGTCAAAGAATTCGTCCCCGAAGAAGTCCACCACGACCTGCTGGAGAGCTTCCTCATCCTGGAGGGGTCCTGCGAGTGCTTCATCACTGCCGCAGACGGCCATACCCGCACCGTCCGCCTCGGCCCGGGCGATTACATCGCTATGGAAACCGGCGAGACGCACGACATCCGGATCACTTCCCCGACGCCGGCCAAGGCGATACTGCAGTGGGTGAAGATTGGGGGGGGAGGGGGATGGCTACCCGGCTGACGTTTGGCACTCAATTGGAGGCTCGTACATCGTACACAACCCCGGAAACTTCTGTCCAACCTTAGGGGAACAGGTGCGCTATTTATCCCAAAATGCATCCGTTGTCCAAAAGTAATACAAATGAGCGCCATCTTTATTTCTCGTAGATGAAAAGTAGCCCCGGTAGGGGCCGGTGCTCACAAAGCCGTATTCATCGTATTCGCTGTTCAGTGCTTTGAGTTGTTGTGGAAGAGACCACCCCTCGCCTTCTCTAATGCTTAAATAAAGATCGGCGTCCTTTTCGGCTGCCGGATTTCCCCTGGAAAAAACCAGCTTGCCTTCTCCGGCAAAACAGGGAAACAACTCCATGTCGTCCGTACTTGTTTCTGTCAGCTTTCTTTGGAATTCCCACCTGTCGTTCATCTTTTTCCTGGTATATTCATACAAGTCAGCATTGCCGTTTACAACGGAACTCACTATCATCGTCATGCCATCATCAGATACAGCAGGATGCATGATGCTGGTTCCTTCTTTGTAGAGGTCGAGCCTTCTTATGTCTTTTATAGCCCTCCCTTCTATTTTTCCCACATATATGCCTAATCTGAACCGGGATTCGCCCCTCTCCAAAAAGCTGCCGGTAAAAAAAAACTCCTTTGTTTTTACACAATAACTCGCCGGGCCGATCCTGCCGGAATACCCTTCCAATTCAATTACTTCTGGTTCCGAGAGTTCTTCATCTTTTACAATTCTGCTGAAATACAGTCGGTCTCTTTCGAGTAATCCTCCATCCTTATCTTCAGAAACGTAAATGATCCCATCTTCGAACAAAACCGGAGCATAATCTTCATAATCCTGGTTCGAGGTAGAAACGATCCTCACATCCGCAAAGCTCTTTTCCGGTTGAGCGGGCAATAGGTTGAAGGTAGACAGACAGAGAAAAAACGTTAGGTTGTGTTTCATGGTCTGCGAATTTATAAAGCTGGAAAATACGACAATTTCAGCAAAACAATTTAACTATCCCTCCCCCAATTCATCCACCAGCTCGCCCCCGCCAGCCCGGCCAGCCCAACCCAGAAAAGCCCCCAGCCCCACTGCTCCACGAAGGCCAGCCCCAGCACCGGCCCCAGGATGCCGTTGAGCGACCACGTCATCCAGTACCAGGCCATGTATTCGCCGCGCCGCGCCGCCGGGGCCATCTTCAGGGGCAGGCCGTTGTTGAAGGGCAGAAAAAAAACGCCGCCCAGCGTCCAGAGGGCCATGGCCAGGAAGCAGAGCACAAGGGCTTTCGGCAGCAGGAAGAGCAGGAAAGACAATCCGCCCAGCGCCAGGCCCGCCAGGATGGAGGCCCTCATCCTGCCCGCCTGCTCAATGGCGTGGATAGCCGGCAGTTCCACCAGGATGATCAGCAGGCTGCTGCAAGCCATGAGCGTTCCGATATAACGCTCGTCGAACCCCCATTCGGTTTTGATGAAAACCGGCACGCTCTGGAACCACTGGATGAAGCCAAAGCCCATGAGGAAGGTGGCCAGCAGGAAACGCAAATAATTGGGGTCGCGCTGTGGCGCCAGCCCGTTTGTGGTTCCTCCAGCCTCTTCTTCCGGTTTAGAAGCCCGCCGGCCCCACCGACGGGATACGGCCCAAAAGTAAAGCCCCGCAGCAATGCAGGTCAACCCGTCGATCCAGAACAGCCACGCATACCCCAGCGCCACCGCCACAAAGCCCCCAATAGCAGGCGCTGCGCTCATGCCCAGGCTGACGGCCAGCCGCAGCAAGGCCATGCTGCGTCCCGCCTGGGCCGGCGGTACATAACTGCCCACCGAGGTCATAACGGCCGGCCGGTACGCCTCGCCGAACAGGCCTGCGCAGAAAATCAGGGCAAACAGGCCGTAAAAGCCCTCAGCGTACTGCAGGCTGATGAAAAATACCCCGCTGGCCAGCAGGCTGCCCAGAATGACCGGGCTGGTGCCGAAGCGGTCGCTCAGGCGGCCCGCCAGGTAAACGCCGCCCAGAGCGCCGAAGCCAAAGGCGCCGGCCAGCAAGCCTGCATCGCTCAGGGAATATCCCAGCACCGTGGACAGGTAGATCGTCAGGAACGGCAGCACCATAGTGCCCATGCGGTTGATGACAGTCAGTACGGCCAGCGCCCAAATCTCCCGGGGATGGCCGGCGTAGGCGAAACGGTAAACGCGAATAACCCGGACAAGGGCAGTTCTCATGGATTGAAGGGAAATGAGAAAAGGCAAGATAGGGATTTTCGGAAACAACGGGAAAAGGCGGGTAATGTACAGAGATGGGGTGGAAATGGGTGGAAATGGGTGGAGATGGGTGGAGATGGGGAGATGGGGGGAGATGGGGTGGAAATGGGGTGGAAATGGGGAGATGGGGGGAGATGGGGTGGAGATGGGGAGATGGGGGACAAATCCTGATTTAACATATTTTTAATAGAAAAAATCCGGGGCTTGATAGAAAAAACCGTAACGAATGGGCAGCACAGCGCATTATGCAATTGTAAATGTTTTGTCAAAATATCTTAGCATATTTTGATTTGCTTTTTACGGAGCCTGGTGGAATTTTATTCCGGGCCATATCGGCGCAGGCTCCTGATTTTTTCACCATTAATTTTTTGGTTATGTACGCCAGTTCAGAAAACAGGGTGGATTTTAACCGCCCGAAAATCCCTCCCGATCCGGATTGGAGCGAATTGCCGCTCCCCGGCAGCGAAGGAGAACACGATTTCGCGAAAACCGTACGGACAGATTTAACCACGGGAAAGCTTACCATCCGCCGTCGCGCTCCGGACGAAAAACAGGAGGAGGATGATAAGCTTTCTTTTTTTATGCCAACCCCAGAACAGCCCGCAGAGACGAATTGAACTCCCCGGCCAGTTTCCTCCCTTCTTCTGTGAGCCTCCAGTGATTTATTTTTCCGCTCTTGTTTTTTTCCACCCAGCCGTTGGCTTCCATTTCCTGCAGCGCAGCGACCACATACTTCCGGCCCTTTATTTTTGAAGCCTGGTGAATCGAAGTGATAGCCAGGCCTGCCCCCTGTTCCTGAAACAGGATCAGCAGGACAGCCACCCGGGCCAGAGATGCCTGGTATTGGCCGGAGGCATCCACTTTCCCGCCGGCTCCGTTTTTTCGGGCCTCCTCCCCTTCCTCCCTCACCAGTTCCAGAATGCTTGCCCGCAGCTGGTTGCGGGCCTGGTAGTATTCCGGAAAGCCGATCAGTCCTTTGGCCAGGCCCTGGTTCAGCGCCGCCAGCCGGCCGGAGATATGAGCAATGGCAGCTGCCTTTTCCTGGCCGTCATAATGCCCCGCCAGCAATCTGACAGCTTCTTCCAGTTGGTCTCTGGAGACCAGAGCAGTGATTTGGGTTTTCAGTTCATGAAATGCCATGGGCCGCTTCAGATAGTTTCCGGTGAAGATAGGAATTTATACTGACGCACGGCAGGTTTTGTCGGCTACAAAACCCGCCGGGTCAGTATATACTGGCATCGCTGGTTTTGCTCCTGACAAAACCACGCGTTCGCCAGTATACAACTGCCGGCCCTTTATGACAGCAACCCTTTTCCCGCCAATAAATAACCTGCACCGCCTGCTCATTCCCTCCTCTCCTATTACCCCCGCCTTTTTATCTTTGCCAAAAAAGACAGGCGCCTGGCCATGCCGCTTCAACGAGCAGGCAGATTAACTGTTTTATGATTGCATGGTTTTTACCGAACGAAATTTTCATTATCCAACAATAAACCACTCATGAAAATGCGAATTCCTATATTTTTCCTCTCCCTGGCGCTCCTGGCAGCCGCCTGCACCGGAGGCGGGCAACCCTCCCGGGGCGAAGAAGAAAAATTCACGGCGGAACAACAGGCCGCCCAGCAGCAGGCCTTCCAAAAGATGATGGACGCCCACGACGTAGCCATGGAAAAGATCATCGAAATGAACCGGGTGGCCCGCAGCCTCAAACCCTACCTGGATTCCCTGGACGACAAGCGGAAACTGGAAGAGGTCAACATCGCCATTACCCGCCTGGAAACCGCCGACGAGGCCATGATGCAGTGGATGGCCAACAGCCCCAAGCTGGGCAAGCTGCGCGATACCCTGCAGCACGATCAGATCATCGCCCTGCTGAAAAGCGAGCAAGAGAACATCAATAAGATCGGCGAGGAAATGACAAGCAGCCTGGAAAACGGCCAGGCCGTGCTCGCCGGAATTCAGGAACCACAAAAAGAAGATTAGCCATGAGATACTTGATTTTCGCAGCGGCTGCCCTCGCGGCTTTCGCCTGCAACAACGCCGAACCGAAGGAGGCCCTGCCTATAATCGGCAACCACGACATTCAGGGAGAAGACACCATTTACCACCAAATCCCCGATTTTGCATTTATCGACCAGGACAGCCAGGTGGTCACCAACGCCACATTCGGCGGCAAGATTTACATCGCCGACTTTTTTTTCACCTCCTGCCCGACCATCTGCCCAAAGGTAAAAAAACAGATGCTGCGCATCTATGAGAAGTATAAGGACGAACCCCGGCTGATGTTCCTCTCCCACTCCATCGACCCCAAACGGGATACAGTAGGCCGCCTGAAAACCTATTCCGAAAACCTGGGCGTCGACACCGGCCGCTGGCGCTTCGTCACCGGCAACAAAGACGAAATCTACGAGATCGCCGACGATTACATGAGCATCGCCGTGGAAGACCCCAACGCCCCCGGCGGATTCGACCACAGCGGCTGGCTGCTGCTCATCGACAAGGACCGCCACATCCGCTCTTATTGCAACGGGACCGAACCGGAAAAGGTGGACGAATTTATGAAGGACATCGACTGGCTGCTGGCAAATATGTAAAAAAAGAGAGGTGCATTCTTCCGGAAGCACCTCTCCTGAAACTATCTACTCAAAACTATAGGCTGTTTCCATTTGGCTTTGGGGCGGGGGCAATGCTGTACTCCAGCCCAACATTTCCCCCTCTTGGTTTTCGGGGCCTCCACTATGTTTGTCGATGTTACAAAATAAGTGACAATCTGGAAGTTCTGCAAATTTTCAGGTTATTTTTTTAACCAAAAAAAGAATCTTACGTAATCAAAAAAGTTACAAATTAATTTTTTCAAACCCTGGGCCGAACAACGCTAACCGCGTGCCATCAAAGAGCTGCAAAAACGGAAATACCTGCCCGGGAACCGTTTTCCTGTACCTGCTTTGTTTGTCAACCGTTTTTTCCAGGCTCCGGGCCCTGCGGGGGAACAAAGCTGCCTTACTTCCGTATAGTTTGTAACTTTATGGCGAAAAAAAGTTCACCATAGCTGGCCTTTCGGAAAGCTGCCGCCTGCAACAAACCGGATTCCAATGCCCTCTACCCCTCTAAACCTTCGTGCAGCCCGTCCTTATGGGCGGATAAAATTTAGTGCCTCTGTGGCAAAAAAGCCCGGCAACAAACACAAAAGTGAAATGATCGACTGGAAAAAAGTAAGCGAGCGCTTTGCCTATCGGGGCTGGCGCAACATGATACAGAAGCGTTTTGAAATGCCGGACGGGCAGCATGCGGATTTCGACGTCGTCGGCATTGATACCTTTGTGACGATCGCGGCCTTCACCAGGGGCCGGGAGGCCATCATGGTCCGCCAGTTCCGCCCCGGCCCGGAGATGGTCCTGACCAGCTTCCCGGAAGGGCTGGTCGACCCCCGGGAATCTCCGGAGATGACCGCCCGCCGCGAACTGCTGGAAGAAACGGGCTTCGAGGCCGGCCATATCTCCCTGCTCAAGGAAGTGCGCAGCGCCTACACCACCGAGCGGCAGATCATGCTGCTGGCCAGCGATTGCCATAAGGTGGCCCAGCAAAAGCTCGACGCCACGGAGTTTATCGAGGTATTCACGCTGCCCCTGCCCGAGTTCCGCAAGCTGCTGCGCCGCGCCGAAGACACCAGCTTCGTCAACGTGGACGCCGGATACCTGGCGCTGGACCGGATGGGGTGGTTGTAGGAATTGGTGAATTAGTGCATTGGTGCAGTGGTGGTTACCCCTCCCGAATGCACCAATGCACAAAAACACCAATGCACACCGTTACGGCCTGGCCTCCTCCTTCATCAGATACTTATCAAACCACCCCATCTGCCGGCGGGTATAATCCAGCCGGGCCGAGGCGTTGCGGTTGCCGTGGCCCTCGCCGGGGTACAGCACCAGCCCGACCGGCGTGTCGGTACGCGTCTTGATGTGGCGGTACAGCTCCATCGACTGGCTGGGGTCGACGCGGGTGTCTTCTGCGCCGGCCATGATCAGCAGGGGCGTCTCGCACTGCCCGGCGTAGTAGACGGGGCTGCGCTTAAGGAAAAACTCATAGTCCTCCCATACGCGCTTGCGGGCGTGGACGAGATAAAGCTCTTCCGGGATGTCGCTGGTGCCCCATTTGGAGATGTTGTCGCTGATGCCCACGAACATGACGCCGGCGGCAAACTTTTCGGTGTAGCGGGTAGCCATCCAGCCGGTGGCATAACCGCCGTAGGACCCGCCGGTAACGCCTACCTTATCCTTGTCGGCCAGCCCTTTGCCCACAAGGTAATCTACGCCGTCGACGATGTCGTCAAACTCCTTGCCGGCCAGGTCGCCCTGGCTGGACATGGCAAAGGCCAGCCCGCGGCCGGTGCTGCCCCGGTAATTGGGGTAGAACACCCGGTAGCCTTTGGCGGTGCCCATCTGCCCGACAGTGGAATAGTAGGTCAGCCAGCCGTTGTCGTAGTGCGATTCGGGACCGCCGTGCACCACAGTGATCAGCGGATAGGCTTTGCCCGCTTCCTCATCCAGGGGGTGTATCAGGACGCCCTGGATCTCCACCCCGTCGCGGGCTTTATAGGTTACCGCTTCCTGGCGGCCCAGCTTTTTCCCGGCCAGCCAGGGGTTGCTGTCGGTGATGCGCTGCGGCTCTTTCAAATCGGGCGTCAGAAGAAAAGCTTCATCGGGAAACCGGGCGGTATTGGCAATGAGGACGAGGTTGCCGTTCGGCGCCCGGCCCAGGCCGGTGAAGTTCAGGCCACTGGTATTGTTCATTCGCTTCAGCGCGCCGCCGGTCGCAGGGATGGTTCCTAAGACTGAAGACAGCCCCTCGCTGGCGATGAACTGGATGGTTTTATCATCCGCCCATTCGAAACCGTCGAAATGGCCCTCAAAATCCGAAGCGAGCATTTTCGGCTTCCCTCCCTGGGCAGATACGACAAACAGGCGCCCGTCGGTGGGGTCGTGAATGTCGGCGCCGGCAATGAAGCCCAGCTGCTCGCCGCCGGGGCTCCAGGCCAGCTTGCCCAGCTTGCCGCTGTGTTCTACCGGCAGCAGCTTGCCCGGCGTGTCGGCATTAAAGATAAAAACCCTTTGTTTCATGTATTCGTCGTCGATCAGCGGCGTGGGCGCTACAGCTACCGCCAGGTGCTGTCCGTCGGGGTTCCACTGTATGTCGTGAAAGTCGCCGGCGATGTCGATTGCCTGGGGTTCCTTTTTGTCCCAGTCCATGGTATAGGCGCGGGCGTACGTGAGGTTCTGCTCGTACAGGATGGGGTCGTAGGGCAGTTTGCCTTCTTCCTTTTCCTCTTTTTGGGGCTCAGCGGCGATAAAAGCCAGCTTTTTGCCGTCGGCCGACCACTGGTACCGGGAAATGGAGGTTTCAAATGCATACGCCTTCTGCGCTTCTCCACCCGACAGAGAAGCTTCGTAAAGGGAGGTCACGCCGTCCCCGTCCATTTTGGCCAGAAAGGTAACGCTTTGGTGGCCGGGACGGAAACTGACACTCCGCGCACTGCCCCGGGTAAAAAAGGGTAGCGATTGCCCGGTTTTCGCGTTGTACAGGTAGAGGTGGGAACTGGCCGGCTTGTTTTCCTTGTAGGGGTCAGCCGGCACGGAGACGGTATAGGCCACCATCTGGCCGTCAGCCGAGATAACGGCGCTGCTGACCGTCTGCAGGCGGGCAATGTCATCTGCCGTAAGGCCCTGGGCCTGGGCCGTCAGGATTGGAACAATCAGGATCAGGGCAAAAAGGATCTTTTTGATCATGTTGGCTCGTTTTTGGTGAGGGAAAAATGTTTTTTATAGGAACAAAGAGAATGGGGTTGGGTTTGTCGGGGAGGGTGTTTTAAAGCGAGCCAGGCATGGTTGAGTCAGGGGGGGGCTTGCGATCAGGCCTCCGCCTGCCACAGCAGGCTACTGCCTGCGGCGGCAGGATGATCGCGCCACGAGGAGGAGGCCGGCCCATATACGGGGCGCGGCGGTGGCTTTCTTGCGGATCATCTTCAGTTTGGCCTGGCGCAGGGCGGTGGCCGGGCTTTCTCCCTTTAGCAGTTCTTGATAGAAAGGCGCCATCATCTCGGCGGTATAGCGGTCATAGACCTTCCACAGCGAGGCGACGACATTGGGAACGCCGGCGTCCAGGAAGGACCGGCACAGGGAGAGGGGCCCTTCGCCCAGAGCCAGGGGGCCGATACCGCTTTCGCAACTGCTGAGCACGGCCAGTTCGGCGTTCAGCTCCAGGGCAGCAATTTCGGCGCTGTAGAGGATGCCGTCCTCGGCGGCGGCGGCGTCCGGCTGGCTGAATGCGATGCCCGACAAGGCTGGGTTGGATTCATCCAGGAAGCTATGGGTGGCGAGGTGGAGGTAGCGGTACTGCCCGGCCTGTTGCCTGAAAGCCGACTCGGTAGCCTGGGCGCGGATCAGGGCCACCGCCGGCCGGCCTGCTTTCCCGAATTGTTCCAGAATATTGCCCATCTCGGTTTCTGAAAACTGCAGCGGAGCGAACTGCCGGCCACCGGGCACGGCGGCGCGCAGGCTCATTTCCTGCTGGTAGGCCGTGTCAAAAACAAATTCATTGCTGTTCCAGACCGTTCCGTTGCCGGCTTGTTCATCGAAAACGGGCGCCAACCCCAGCAGGCCCTCGCCATAGTTGGGTTCAGCTTCAGCCTGAGCGTAGAGGCTGGCGGAGTGATGGTACAACACGGCAAAATCCTCGATGAGGTAGTTGTACTTCTGGTAACGGCCCTTCTCCGGCTTATCGGCCTCGGCAGTGATCAGGGCTTCAAAAGGCATATAGCTGAGGCAGCCGTGGGGGATGAAGATCAGCTCTTCTTTATTGTCAAGCAGAGATTGCACCGGGAACAGGAGCTGGCTGTAGAGGATGTGGCTGTAAAAGGTGAACCGCTGGCTGTCGGCCTTCCGGATGGCGAGCAGATATCCTTCTACCGCCTGCGGCAGAGCCGGCAGGCCGAGCTTGAGGTCCAGCTTGCTGTATACGCTTATGCCGGTGCTTTCTTTCGGTTCTTTGCGGAGGAGGGCGCCCCACCCTGACCCTTCCGGTTCCGGGCGGGCCGGTTCGTTATGGAGGCGGAGGACGCGAAAATTGTCTGCCGTCAGCGCGAAAATGAAGTAATGGGCGGCGCCCAGAAAGTAACTTACCAGGGCTTGTTTTTCCCCCAACCGTTCCTGTATCTGCTGGGCGGTGGCCCAGTCCGGGGCAAAGCGCTGCCGGTAATATTCCGGCGCCGATGAGCGGATCTGTTCCATCAGGGAGCGGTAGGCCTCCCGTTGGCGGGCCAGTTCGCGTTGCGGCCCTTCCGCGTCCGGGTTCAGGCCGAAGGCCACTTCGGCAGCCTTCAGTTCATAGCGCCGGCGGGCTTCTTCTGCCTGCAACTTCTCCGGCAGTTGCCGCAGGGCCTGCCGGCCGAGCCGGTTGAGGCGCAGCAGCAGGGCTTTGGCGCGTTCCGACAACTCGAAGGCCTGCCCGGCATAGGCCAGGTTGCCGGTAGCCTGGTACAATTGGCAGGCGGCGGTGATGCCTGCCTCGTAGACGCCGGCATACGCTTCCATTAACAGCAGGCGGCTCGTTTCGCCGCCGAGCAGGGCCACTTCCTCTTCCAGGGCGGCGGCGGCCCGGCGGCCAGCGGCCAGCGCCTGTTCCAGGCTTTCCTGTTGCCGCCGCTTTTCGTAATCCTCCAGCAGGACAGCCGCCTTCACTTCCAGGGCCCGGGCCAGCAGGGAGCGGCTGAGCACCGGGGCATCCTCCCCGGGGTTGCCTTCAGGCCAGCGGCCGGCAAAGCCCGGGCAGAGCTGCCGAAGGGCCTCCTGCGCCATCTCCCCGCCTTCTGCCAACTTCTCCCCGCCCAGCTTCAACGCTGCCAGGTTGATCAGGCTTCGGGCCAGCTCGCGCCGGTTCGTATCCTGTGGCCCGCGGTACAGCTGCACAGCCTGGCGGTAATGCTTTTCCGCTTCCGGCAGGCTGCCTTCAGCTTCCGCCACCTGGCCGAGGGCATTATAGAGCTGCCCCTTGCGCACGGAACCGCCTTCCAGTTCCTCCTCCACTGCCAACGCTTTTTCAAACCACTCCCGGGCCGAACCGGATTTTCCTTCCAGCAGATAAGTGCGGCCGATGTGGTA
Organism: Phaeodactylibacter sp.; assembly: GCA_024102975.1. Taxonomy (GTDB): domain Bacteria; phylum Bacteroidota; class Bacteroidia; order Chitinophagales; family Saprospiraceae; genus JACJXW01. The sequence goes on from JAGFJD010000086.1 coordinate 11,880, forward strand.
ATAGCCGGTAGATACGTCCGGCGAATCTCCCCCTTCCTCAATCAGCAGTACATCGAGCGACTGCCGGTAATTGCGGCGGGCCCGTTCGTATTGTTTCAGCTCGGTATAGGCATTTCCGATGTACCCCTCGATCAGGGCAGCCGTCTGCGGGTCGTCGATGAGAGGAAATTCCTGGGAGCGAAACAGGTAGTCCAGCGCCTGTTCGTACCGCCCCTGCATCAGGTAGATGGCGCCGAACCGCATGTAGTTTTTGGCGGCATCTTCGGGGACGAACTCGCGCCGCAGTTCGAGAGAGGCGGCATTTTCGGCCAGGGCGGCCTCCAGGTTGCCGAGCTGAAGGTGGTTGTAACTCTTCAGGAAGAGGGCCTCCCCCCGGTCGTACATGCGGGTGGGGTAAGCTTCCATGAACTCATCCAGCACCGCATTGGACGCCGTGTAGCGGCCGGCGGCAGAGAGCACTTCAGCTTCGCTCAGCAACTTGTCGGGCTGCGCTCCGCCGAAATAGAAACAGGTGAGCAAAAGAATAATGAGGGGATATCTCATACTGCTTTTTTATCTTTTCCTGAACGGTGTTTTGAGGGGATTGGCACAAAGAAACGAAATTTTATCCGGCAATAAGGCCCGGCTGCACGAAGGGCCCAAAAAGGCTGCCTATCCTGTCCATCCTGCCTATCCTGTCATCCTGTCTCTTAGCCCCCCTCAATCCCCCCGAACCACCCTTCGCCTCTGGCTACGGCGGTCAATGAGGCAGGAAGTAGCCCAGACAGGCCTGCCTATCCTGTTCATCCTGTCTATCCTGTAATCCTGTCTATCCTGTCATCCTGTCTATCTTGTTAATCCTGTCTCTGATTGCCGACAAAAAACTTTCCGACGTAGATCAGGTCATCCTCCGTCTCCAGTTTCCAGTAGTAGAGCCCCGGCGCCAGGGCTACCGGGCTTTCGAGGCTGCCGCCTTTTGCAGCAAGGCTGAAGACCTCTTCCTCCCGGTTGTTCAGCAGGCGCAACGTCAGAGGTTGCTCCGCCTGGGTTTGCCACGAAAATACGACACGCTGCCCAATTTCCAGTTCCGCCCCGTTGTCCGGCCGGATAACCGACAGGCCGCCGCTGCGGGTGACGGCACCCACCAGGGGGTCCAGCGCCTCGGAGGGGGCGAAGTTGACGGCCAGGAGATCGCCCTGTACTTCCGAAGTTCGATTTTTGATGCCCGATTTTTGATTTTCGCTGGCCTTAATGTCCTGAACAGGTTGATTTTCCGGTTTCTGGCTCTCCTCCTGCATTTTTGCTTGCGGGGGGCTGAGCGGCACTGCTGCGCCTATGCTATCCACGCTGGCCGGCGGCAAAAAGGCCGGGGCATTTTCTTCTGCTGCCGACGGTTGCCCGTTCTTTTGCTGCTGCCAATAAAGAAATAAAGCCAGCACCGCCATCAGCAGGAGCAGCAACGGGCGGAACCACATTTTCAGGGTGCTGGCCGGCGCGGGTTCCCCTGCCGGTTCCAGTACCGGGTGCGGCCCAAGGCCGCTGTAATCCTCATCGGCGACCAGGGCGTAGAGGGCCATGGTTTGTTCCTGGCAGGAGGCGCACTGCTCCAGGTGCCTGCGCAGTTCTTCCGGAAGCTGATCCTGCCGGCCCAGCTTCAGGGCATCGGCGCAGAGCGACAGCCCTTCGTCGGTGAGATGGCCTTGGTGATCGAAGTAGGACATATTGTTTTTTCTAAACGCCGTGTTTGGATGCCATATTTTGGGCGATAGTTTCTCCTGATGAATATGCTTTTTAGCGGTGAAAGCGGAACGCTGGAGATGGATTTTAACATTTGAAAATTTTGGAACCAGGATTGTTTGTCGTTCGTTCAGGGAAATCTCCGGGCAGGCAACAGGCAACCAACAACTTCCAACGCCCCCGGGCTGGCGCCTCCTTTTCATCCCGGCCCTCCTACCCTTCAGGTACCTCCTCTGCGTCAAAATAAAACCGAAGCAACGTCTTGAACGTATCCCGGTTATAGGAAGACAAGGGCGGGTTGCCGTTCAGCCGTTCGACGAAGTAGTCCGCTTGTTGCTGTACCCAGCGGCGCAGGGAGTCGGCCTCGGAGTTTTTGTCTTCGAGCAGGTTGAACAGCCCGTTGGCCAGTTCGAAGGACTCCTTTTCGGCCAGGCCGGGCAGGTTTCCCCGCTCCTGCAGGCGGGCGACGGCATCCCTGGTTTTGGGCCCGTCGAAGAATTGCCAGTCGGCCTTCCGGACGGGGCAGCGGCACCACAATTTGAAGCACAGCCGCAGTTTGTAGGACTGCCGGTGGCTGCGGAGCAAAGCTTCCAGGCGGCAGAGCTCGTCGCGGATGGCCAGGTCTTCGAAAGCGGACCGCTGGCGGGCGGCCTCTTCCGGAAGGTGCTCGGCTGAAAACACCTGTGGCTGCCGCTGCCGGCGGCGGGCAATCTCCAGGCAGCAATTGTAAACCACTTTGGAAAAATAGGTGCGCAGGTAGACGCTGCCGTTAAACTGCTCCTGCATTTTTGCCAATTTCCGTTCCAGCAGTTCCACGTTCACTTCCTGCACCAGCTCCATCTTTTCCTCCGGGCGGAAAAAGCCCCGGCTGATGAAACGAGCCGACGTAGCTTCGATGATAAACTGATAATGAGCCAGGAGCTTCTCCGGCTCCTGGCGCAGCCACGCTGTTTCCCGGGTGTTCTGGTCCTCGCTCACGATCCGTTCTGTTAAAAAAAGTTTAAAAGGGTTCCGGAAAATTCCGTCCGGAACGCTGGGCGCCATATTGATGAACGAAAGTAATTATTAATAACGAGACGGCAACTACCGTCCTCATCAAAAAGAGATCACCGATATGAACGCCAGAATCCTTTTTTCCGTTGCAGCCCTCCTGTTTACCTTCACGCTCGGCGCCCAGCAGAACCTTGTCAGGCTGGGCGCTCTGGCCCAGGGCTTCGCCAACCACGACCGGGAATACACCGGCATTACAGCGGGTTTCGAAAGCCGGATTTCCCGGCATTTCACGATTGGGCTGGACGTCGACTACTTCCACAGCCGGGAGGCCGCCGGCAGCCAGGCCGGGTTGGAGGACATCCGGAATGTCTGGAATGTGCAGCCCGAGTTCAGGTTTTACCCGAAAGAATCCTTCCGGGGCTTCTTCCTCGGCGGGCACCTCGGCTACAACAAGTTCAACTACCGCTATGAGCAGGACGGCAATGAAGTAACGCCTCCGCAGGACACCGGGCCGGGCAGCCTCGTCGCTACCGGGTTTACCCTGGGGTACAGCCACGCCTTGTTCGGCCGCATCAAGATGGGCTTCTTCGCCGGCGGCGATTACTTCTTCAATCCGGGGCGCTACGGCGACGGGGCCAAGTTCCGGTTTGGCATAAACCTGGGATATGGGTTTTAACCGGCGCTCCCTGCCGCGGGTTCAGTACGCCACGGCTTCTTCGCCGGCGGGCTGCCGTTTGCCGAACCAGGAATTAATGTCCCGATTATCGAACCGTTGAGCACTGAATCGGAATCGCCTCATTTATTTTTTTGAAAACCAGATCTTTTTATAGGGGGCTTCCCTCACTTTCCGGTATTACAGACAAACAGCCCCGGAGTAGCCGGGAAGCCCCCGGAACCCATTTAAACAATCTGCCATGAAAAACCTGATTTTTGCTCTTTTTACCGCATTGCTGCTGAGCAGTTGCAGCCGGGAGTACTACAAAACGGCCAGCTATGAGGGCTATGCCCCGGCGCATCAGGTACTCGCCGTAGTGCCGGTTCACACCATAACCAGCGGCCGAATCCCGCCGGAAGTTACCGAAGAGATGATCGAACAGATCGAGGACGCCGAAAGCCAGGCGTTCCAAATCTCCCTCTACAACGAGATCGCCCGCCGCAGCGGAAGCCACGCCGGAGAAATACAGGTGGCCCTGCAGCATTACTCCGAGACCAACGCCCGCCTTAAGGAGGCCGGTTTTACGCCCCGCGAGAGCCTGGACCTGCCTCCCACCAAAATGGCAGAAATACTCGGCGTCGACGCCGTAGTGCGTGCTACCGTCCGCAAGACCCATTACCTGACCGACCTGGAGTCCTTCGGATTCGACATGGCCAGCTCCTTCCTGTTCCTGTTTACCGACTGGCCGTTCTGGTTCCTGCCTGATTCCAAAACGGCCGATGTCGACGCATCCTGCAGCATCCTCGACGGCCAGGCCGGCGTTCCTGTCTGGTCTGCAAACCGCCGCTGGAGACTGGACTGGAACCGCCGCCACAACGAGATCATCGACAACATCAGCCGCAAGATGGCACGAAGGTTCCCCTATCGGGAGCTTTAGATGCGCATTCGTGCATTTGTGTTTTCGCCTATTCGTTCACCAGGACAAAAACCCTCTTTTTCACCCTGGGTGAAGCGGGAATCCTTTGCCCGCTCCACCCGCAAACACCTTATAAAATGAAAACGATCCTGAGCACGCTTTTGACGGTCGCCCTTTTTGCCGGTTTCATCAGCCCGGCGGATGCCCAGTGTTGGAAAGCCCGGCAAAAAGCAGGCTATTTCGACGCCAACATCGGCATCGGGCTTTTGCCTACCTACGCCAAAGACGGGGGCCGCCCGGTGGGCGCGCCCCTCAGCGCCAGCCTCAACTACCGGCTGCAGCCAAACTTCAGCCTCGGCGCTTTTGCCGGTTTTTCCACCACCCAGGGCACCCGCGTGTTTGCCGGCAGCGAATCCTCCGCCCCCTGGCAGAACCGGACCACCGTCGCCGGCCTGCGCTTTGCCGCCCATTCCAACCCTGTCGGCAACTGGGAATTCTACGGGGGGATGGCCGCCGGCCTGCACCGCAGCCGTTTTGATATCCTGGAACCGGAAGCGCGGGAGAAGGCACTCCGCCACGGCTTTGACAGCCGGCAGTCGAAATTCTACGCCACCGGTTTTCTCGGCACCCGCTATTGCCTGAGGAAAAGCCTGGCTTTGTTTTCTGAAATCGGGATGGGCGATTCGCTGCTGAAGGTTGGCCTGAGCCTGCGGTTCTGAAAGTTTGTGCCGGATTTTACTTTCATATCAATAAATCGCTTCCGCTCACGGACAAGCCGAATGCCCCAAAAAACCATTCATCAGCCTTCGCGTAAGTGTTTTTTTCCCGGTACGCCTCCCCATCCGGCTTTCGGTAAACCTCGATGATGCCCTTTTTAGGGATGACGATCCAATACTCGGGAATGCCGGCCGCCGCGTATTTCTTTTTCTTGGTTGTCCGGTCGGTTTCGACAGAGTTTACAGCCACTTCAATGAGTAGCAGGATGTCTTTGGCGGTGGCCTGCCGGTCGCTGTAAAAATTTTCGCAGAAGCGGAGGATGGCGATGTCCGGCTCCGGCTCGGAGTATTCGTCAGTCCGGACTGAACCCTGGGTTCTTACCAATACTTCCTCAAATAAAACTTTGTTGAAGAAACGAGATATTTTATCGACATGCCCGTTGTGATAAGGCGTAAGCGGGCTCATCGCATATATCTCCCCATCGATCAACTCGACGCGGGGCTTGCCCTCAAAGATGCCGGCGGCACCCATACGCTGATAGTCTTCCGCAGAGATCAGCATCTTTTTGCGGATGCCTCGCTGGCGATATGGAGCAGGTTTTGAGGGCATATAACTTCTTATTTGGTGGCAAGTTAGTTTGGCGATATTCAAATCTTCAAATTAACAAATCGCTTCCTTTCACAGACAAGTCGAATGCTTCAAAAATCCATTCATCCGCCTTGTTGTAGGTGGTTTTTTCGAGGTACTCCCCATCTTCCGGCTTTCGGTAAACTTCGACGATGCCTTTTTTAGGAATGACGACCCAATACTCCGGAATGCCGGCCTCGGCATATTTCTTTTTTTTGGTCGTCCGGTCAGTTTCGACGGAATTTACGGCTACTTCAATGAGTAGAAGAATATCTTTGGCGGTGGCCTGCCGGTCGCTGTAAAAATTTTCGCTGTACCGGAGGATGGCAATGTCCGGTTCCGGCTCGGAGTATTCGTCGGTCCGGACCGAGCCTTGGGTCCTTATTTTAGCTTTACCAAACAAACGGACCGTAAAAAATTCGGCACATTTATCGACATGCCCGTTGTGATAGGGCGTAAGCGGGCTCATCGCATATATCTCCCCATCGATCAACTCGACGCGGGGCTTGCCTTCGAAGATGCCGGCAGCACCCATGCGCTGATAGTCTTCCGCAGAGATCAGCATCTTTTTGCGGATGCCTCGCTGGCGATATGGAGCAGGTTTTGAGGGCATCGGGCTGCTTTTTTGTTGGCGTTCCCTCCTTGCCACAAAGCTTGCCCGCCTCTACATGAACGGGTAAACTTAGCGGCAAGAAAATGCGCCAGGTATAGTATAAAGTACGTAATAACTAAAGGTAGCCCTTTTTTCAAGAAAAAGCAAGGTCTCCCACAGGGTGCCTCCTGGCTGCCATCCCCTCCGCTAACTATACACTTTTACACTTTCAGCCCCCATTTTGAAATCGCCCCGCACTTTCCCATCTTTGCCAACAAAACAAATTATAATCATGAACCCAAAACCTTTTTTGCCCCTGGCGCTGGTTTTAGCCGCAGGCTGCTCTGTTTTTGCGCAGGAGGAACCCAGGAGCATCGCCCCCGACGTCACCTCTATCCTCATCAACTGGTCGTGGCAGGCCGAGAACGGCGACACCACCGTCCGGGATTTCTGCATGCTGGAGTTTGCCCTGCCGGCGGAGGCCCTGGCCGGGGCCTACGGCTTCCGCCTGGAAGGGATAGAGGTGAAGGACAACCACGGCAGGATTTACAACGCCAG
>JAGFJD010000106.1 GCA_024102975.1 Phaeodactylibacter sp.
TGTCACGTTCTGTTTTGTGGCCTGCTAATTCTTGGTTGATAACATCAATTGCGATTTTCTTAATTTCACTTGTTAACATTCTACCGGATCCATATTCTTCTGCAATTTGTTTTAATCTTTCTTCATCTTTTAGAAAATGATAAAGATAAATATAAGGAACATCGATAGATAAATTGCCACCTTTTTCTTGATGTTCTTTCAATGTTGCACCTCCACCAGAAAAAGCATATTTATTGATTTTATTTCTAACATCCTCAGGTTTATCATTCATAAAGACCCCGCCCTCACCCTATGTGCCCTATGTGGTTAAAAAAGCACCCGTCCCCCGCCTATGTGTTCTATGTGAAAACCACCCGCCCCCGCCCTCACCCTATGTGCCCTATGTGTTCAAAAACGCCTGTCCCCCGCCTATGTGTTCTATGTGAAAAAGCCCCCGCCCCCGCCCTATGTGCCCTATGTGGTTAAAAAAGCACCCGTCCCATGTATCTTTGCGGTTAAACCAGCAACCAGGCAAAAAAAAAGTTGCCGCACATAACGCTGTGCGGCAACATTCGGATTAGTAAGAAAAAACTCTCATTTATAAAATCTGTAAACCTCGCCGTGTTGGATGGCATTTGCATGCCGGAAGCACTAAGATAGGCATTGCGGGAAGCGGGCAACACTACTCGTTTGGGTAGTTTTTTCAGAAAGGGCAGGCAGATTGCCAAAACCGCTACAGGCTTAGCCAGGGAATCAGGAAAAACGGTATTTTTACAGAAGCTTGCGCAGCTTGCCTGAAAAATACCCGGCTTATGAAACCAATACTCACCTATTTCTTCCTTCTCCTGATTTCCCCCATCGGCGCACAACGCTTCGGCGCCGGCGCCATCATCGGGCTGAACGCCTCCCAGATTGACGGAGACAACCAGTTCGGTTACCGCCAATTTGGCCCTGCCGTCGGCCTGCGGGGCGTCGCCCACCTGTCAGATCGGGTGGACCTGCAGGTAGAACTGCTGTACAGCCGCCGCGGCAGCGCCGCCAAAAACCAGGATAGCGAAAACCCTGCCAACCCGGTAGACATCAACCTGCAATACGCCGAAACCCCCATCCTGCTCGCCCTTAAGGCCATCGAAAACTGGGACGGGGAGTACGTGCTGCACTTCTGCAGCGGCTTTTCCTACTCGCGGCTGCTCAGGTCGAAGGTAGTAGCGAAGCGCCCCCATCCGGCCGGCCCGGATGATTTCAACATCTCCGAAATAGAAAAAGACTTCAGGAGGAACGAGCTGGGCTGGGTGGCAGGCGCTGCTTACCTGCCCATACCCCAATTATCGATAGGGCTGCGGCACGTTCTGGCGCTGACGCCGCTGTACAAGGGAGATGTGCCCGGGGGAAAGACGCTGCGGTCGTATTATTTTCAGATGCAGGTGGCTTACCAGTTCTAAAAATTCTACTCCCGGTTATAAAACCGAAAAATATCAATCAGATCCTCCTGTTTCCGCGGATTGAGCTGATTGGCCTTCGCATATTCGGAGACGGCCTTTTTGCGGCGGCCCAGCGCTTTGAGGATGCTGCCCTTGCTCTGGCGGAGCAGTTGCGGCGTACCGTCATCCCGCCGGTAGTAATACGTTTCGCGCAGCTCCAGGCGGTCGTTGCGGTCGCCGACATCCAGGGCGGGGTTGTAGTCGCTTTTCACCAGTTCCGTGGAGCGGCGCAGCAGGAGCGACATTTCCCCCTCCACCAGCAACTGGAAATAGCCAACCGTATTCTTCCCCTCCGGATTGCGAAACTGGAGCGGGATAAAAACCTGCTGCCCGATCGCGACGGCGCGGATTTTTCCAGGATATAGGCCCATCGCCTGCTTGTCGGGCCCCAGGATTTGCATCTCGTCGTCGTAGACGCGATACCGCGCCCTGGCCTGAACGACTTTGCCGTCCGGGGTCAGGATGTGCGCATCCCGCCACTGTTCATCCAGGAAAAGGCTGCCTTCCACGCCTCTGGGAATGGCGCCGCGGGAGACGTAGGTATCTTCCGCAAAATAATTGGGGTAATTCAGCCCTCTTCTGACGATATAGTCCAGAGAGTCCAACTGGGCGATGCCATTCAGTTGAAAGAAGCAGAAAGCCATACCGAAAACTACGAACCTACGCATAAACCGACATCTTTGAGGGGTGGACAAAAAAGCGGAAGGGAAACAAAGCGTTAGCCGTTTCCCTTCCACTGTTTATCTCTTACAGCCGCTCTCCGTTTCCTGCCGCAGGCAGTCTATTGGGAACAGGCGGCGATAAAGAAATCTTACTTATTGATCGGCGTTTCTTCAAACAAGCCCGGGATCGGGTCCGGAGCGTTGATGTTGGCGTCGATCTCTTCCTGCGGATAGAGGAACCGCTGTGGCAGTTGGTTGCCGGAAGTAGCCGGTATTTCCAGGAAATTGTCCGTCCGGCGCACGTCGTTGAACACCTCCATCTGGCCCATCAGAGAAACGTATTTCTCTTCCAGGATTTCATAGAGCAGGGCGTCGTTGCGGGACAGGCCGGCCCGGCTGGCGATGCCGCCGTTGTCGAAATCGGCCAGTTCGTAAGCCTCGTAGGTACCGTCCGGGAACTGAGCGGCCAGGATGGCGCGGGCGTTGTTGAGGTGCTCCAGGGCGGCATCGGGATTGCTGTTGCCTCTCCACTCGGCTTCTGCCAGGATGAGCTCGGTCTCGATGGCCGATACCAGCGGGAAAGGAGCGGTGGACGCCCACATGCCGCTGTAGTTCAGGTCGTAGGCGCCTTCTTCGCCGGTGAAGGCGAAGGCGAAGCGGGCCGCCTCGTCGGTTTTGGCATTGCCGCGGTAAAGCGCATTGCCCGGGTCGAGGATGGCTGGCAGATAAGCCACGTTTGCCGTCATGTATCCGGCGCGGTCCGATACGCCGAAAGAATAATATAGGTTCTGATCCTGGTTATAGGCACCCACAACATGAGGAATAATCCACTCGTCAGCCGAAGATTTGACTCCTTTGGTAGCTGCGCTGATGGCGGTGGTATAATCGCCCGTATGCAACGCAAAGCGCGCCTTCAGGGTAGAAGCAACCTGCGACCATTTGGCGGCCTCGTTCTCGATAGCCTCATCCGTATCGCCACCGAAATAAAAATCCCGGTTAGCAATAACCTCATTGGTAGGACCACCGGAAAGATCGGCAATGGCCTGGTCCAACAGGGTTTGGACATCGGCATAAACCTGAGGCTGCGGGTCATAAACCGGATCCGGAATCTCCAGGAATTTGTTGGCCTCTGTGTACGGAATATCTCCCCACATGGAAGCCATCATGCCATAAGAATGGGCCTGGAGCGTACGGGCGATGCCGCTGGCCAGCTTGTCGTTCGTCGCAGCCGATTTTTCGATGACGATCTTGCTGTTCTCGGCAACCAGATAATACTTATCCCAGTCGAAGTTCTCGGCATTGACGCCGTAAATTTCGAGTGCGGAATACTGTCGGTCGGAGCCGGTAAACTGGCGGGACCACAGGCAGGCCAGGCGGGCATCCTCGCCTTCGTGGGCGATGATGGTGCCGACAAAGGCTGCGTTGAGCACCGCTTCGATCGGCGCGTCGGCAGCATTATTGGGATCGTCCTGGTAACTGTCTACGAAGTCGCTGCAGGCGGAAAAAGCCAGCAGAGCGAACCCGAGGAGGAATGAAAAAATATTTTTGATTGTCATAATATCATTCATTTTGATGATTAGAAGTTGAGGTTGAGCGTGATCTTATACGTCCGGGTACCCGGGTTCTGGAAGTAGTCCAGGCCGAACCCGTTCTGGCCGGCGCCGGTCAGGTTGGTGTCCGGGTCGTTGCCCTGATAGTCGGTCCACAACGCCAGGTTCCGTCCGGTCAGAGACAGGGAGGCGCCGCGCAGCCAGTTGGTCAGGTTGTTGCCGAAGTTATAAGACAGGGTCACCTCGCGCAGGCGCGTCCACGTACCGTCCTCCACAAATGCCTCTTCCGGGCCGGTAAAGCCGCCGCCGGGGCCGTTGCGGTACCATTGTTCTTCGATGAAGACGTCGCCGGCGCCAAAGTCCTTGATCTCGCCGCGAACCGTATAGGAACCGTCGGCATTCTGCCAGAACGGATAGTGCTCGGCAACGGTTCTGCCGTTAAAAATCCTCAGTTCGTTAGCTTGTTGCGACGTAAGGGTCGTCGTAGCGGCCGTATATTCTGCCATGCCGAAGGTGGCGAGCGCGCCGCGGGTTCCGTTCCAGATGTCCCCTCCTTCGAGATGGTCGAACAAAATGTTCAGGCTGAAACCTTTGTAGTTGACCAGGCCGCCGATGCCGGCTCTCCAGTCCGGGTTGGGGTCGCCGATGACGCCGGAAATGGGGCCCAGTTGCGGGAACCCGTTTTCATCCAGGTCCAGGTTGCCGTTATCGTCGCGCAGCCAGGTGCCGGCAAAAAGCACGCCAAGCTGTTCGCCAACCACTGCCCGGGAGCTGCCGCCGGAGAAGCCGGCCAGCAGGAGCGATTCCGTGCCGGTCATCCTGGTCACTTCGTTGCGGTTGCGGGTGAAGTTGCCATAGATGTTAAAGCTCAGGTCCTGGTTGTCGATGATGCCGAAATCCACCTCCAGTTCAATGCCTTTATTCTCAATAGTAGCAGCATTGGCGATCTGCTGGGTAAAGCCGGTGGAAGAAGGCTGGCCGATAGCGATGATCAGGTCATCCGTCGTATTGTCGTAATACGTAAAGCTGAGGTTGATCCGGTCTTTGACGAATCCGAGGTCAAATCCCCCTTCGATCTCCGTTTTGATTTCCGGCTTGATGTTCGGGTTGCCGGCGATGGTGCTTTGAGCAAAAGCTCCGCCGTAAGCGCCGGGGTTGACGCCCGGGCCCCAGCCTTCGCCGAAACCGGTATTGGCGGCGGTGGGGGCATAGAAGTCGGTGCTGGTCAGGTAGGGATCCGGCCCGCGGCCCACCTGGCCATAGCCGGCGCGGATGCGGCCGGAAGAAAGGATGTCGCGGTTCGACATCAGTTTGGTGAACTGCCAGGCCACGTCTGCCGCCGGGTAGAATACAGAGTTGTCATTGACCGGAAGGGTAGACAACCAGTCGTTGCGGGCCGACAGGTTCAGGTAGACCTGCTCGTAGAATTCAAAGCCAAGCGTGGCATAGACGCCGGCCGTGCGCTCCACCTCTTCGCGGTTGAACAACTCAAAGTTGGTGCCGTTGTTCAATTGCGGCGGAGAGAAGGGGTTGATAAAGGCGCGGGAGTTGACGCCGTGGTCGTCCAGCCGCCGGTCGTTCAACCCCAATCCGGCCAGTGCCGAAAGGGCGATGTCGTCGGTCAGGTCAAAACGCGCCCGGGCGATGAAGTCGGAGTTGATCTGCGTCCGCGTGATCGTTTCCTTGGTGAAACGGCCGCCGTTGTTGGCGCCGGAGGAGATCACCGGATAGATGTCTTCCCGCTCGTCGGTGTAGGTATCCAGGCCGGTGCGGGCCGTCAGGTTTAGCCATGTCGTGGGCTCGTAGCGCAGCTCGACTTTGCCGAGGATGCGGTTGACCTTGGCCGTGCTTTCGACATTGCGGATCATCCAGGCCGGGTTGTCATAAATAGAGTTCGTGCTGGCGCCCAGTGGGTTGCGGTAAGCGCGCTGCCGGTCGGGGAATTCCTGGCCGGCGGCGTTGACATAAGTGCCCTCATACACGCCGTCGTTGAAGTCGATGGCGCTCCGCAGGCCGCCCAGGAACAGGCCGTTCAGGTTGGAGCCCATCTGCACCCGGTTGGAGGTCGAGTAGGTATAACCGGCGTTGACGTCGACGGTGAACTTGTCGCCCAGGCGGCGGGTGGCATTCAGGCGGGCTGTCGTGCGGTCGTAATCGCTGCCGGCTTTGATTACTCCTTCCTGGCGCAGGTTAGCGATGCTGAAGTAAACAGATCCGTTCTCAGACGCGGAGGTTACCCCCAGAGAATTCGATACCGTGGTACCGGTCTGGAAAAGGTAATCGTAAGGGCTGAAGGTTTCCCGGGAGTTCTTGCCGCCATGCGTATCGTCGTTCGTGCCATTGGCAAGGGCATAGTAACGGTTGCCATCCGCCGTTTCGAAATAGCCGGCATAACCCGGCGCATTCGGGTCGGTGATGAAATCGTCGGTTCCGCCCGGGCGGTCGGCGATGCGGTCGCCCCAGGAACGGCCGCCTGCGGAGTTAAACTGGAATTTGCCGTCATTGCCTCTGCCATAAGTCATGTTCAGCGGAACTTCCCGGTTGACCTCGTCGAGGGCGACAGAGGAGTTGAAATTCACGCTCCACTGTTTGTTGCGGTTGTAACGCCCTTTTTTTGTAGTAATGACGATCACGCCGTTGGCGGCGCGGGAACCCCACACCGCAGCAGCAGAAGCGCCTCTGAGAACTTCCACGCTGGCGATGTCTTCCGGGTTAAGGTCATTGAGGCGGGACTGCTGAGTAACGCCGCCGCCGGACCCCAAACTACCCGAGTTGCCCCGGGCCTGGCCGCCGAAAGCTTCGCCATAGTAAGAGTCATTGAAAATGGGAACCCCGTCAATAATGATCAGGGGTTGCAAGTCTCCCGTAATGGAGGTTGCGCCCCGGATCTGAATGCGGGAGCCGGACCCAGGGTCTCCGGAAGACTGCACGATGTTGATCCCCGCCGATTTGCCGGCAAGGCTGTTGATCAAACCGACTTCTCCGGAGCGGGTCAGGGCGTCTCCCTCCACGGTAGAGGAAGCAACCCCCACCTTGGACCGCTTGGTCTCAAAACCAAGCGCCGTGACCACTACTTCATCCAGGAGTTCAGCGCTTTCGCTCAGCGTAACGTCAATAACATCGGACGCGCCGATCTCCACTTCTTTGTTTGCATAGCCCGTGTAGCTGAAAACCAACGTGTTGCCTTCTGCAGGCACTTGTACGGTATAGGCCCCGCTGACATCGGTTACGGTACCGGAGGTTGTCCCCTTTACCAGTACGCTTGCCCCGATGAGCGGAGTGCCTTCTTCATCAGAGACCGTGCCACTGATGGTTCGCTGGCCTACCGCTAGAGTAAATGCCAATAAAAATATTGGCAGAACCAGTAAGAGCTTCTTCATAAGAATATTTTTTGATTAGGAAAAGTGAGTATAGAGTTAAATTAAATGCTGTATAGCGCAACATCCGACGGATGCCGTTTAATACTTTTCCAAACTGAAATAGACGCAAGGAATGGTCAGGCGGAGAGTCTTCTCTCAGCCGGGTGAGTTTGATGATCAGGCAAGGTTTACAAATCGGATGTAAAGATACGCATTTCGGAGAAATTAGCAAAGTTGGACGCTAAAATGTCAGCCGGGCAACCATTTGCCTACTGGAATCCTGGGCTTTGCGGACGCAAAAAGTCCTGGCAAGGCAGCACATAAAATACGATACCCATAGCATGGACGGGCCACACTATGGGTACCAAAAGGGTGCGATGCTAAATTGTGCCCCCTTCGGTGTTAGGAGGATTTAGGTTTTAGGCGTTAGGCGCCTGTTGAGTACCCGATTAGGCCTGGGTTGCCCCTAAAACCTACAGCCTAAGACCTAAAACCGAGCAAGGGGCACAAAAAGGAATCTCGCTCTACCAAAAGCCATGGAGCTATATCTTCGTCAGCCTCAGCACCAGCGGCTCGCCCACCGGCTGGCCGCAGGCACCTTCCACGTTGTCGGTCAGGGTAATGGTAAATTCCTTGTCGTCGTCATACTCATTGACCCCGTCCTGTTCGAAAACGAAGCTGGGGCCGCCGCAGTTCAGGCCCGTATCGGTACGGGGAACGACCAGTATGCCGCAGGTGACGACGAAGGTGAAGTCCTGGTCAAAAGTGAGATATTTTCCCGTGAACGTCCGCTGGATCGGCCCGGTGGCGTTCAGCGTCACCTCCCCGGGGCCCCAGCGGTAGTCGTTGCCGAAGAAGGGATCGGCCGGGCCGGACAACTGCTCCAGCCGGTACTTGCCGGTGGCAAAACCTTCCGTGAGCGGGCACTGCACGAAAACCACTATACTGGTCGTGAAACTGGTCGTGGCTGCCGAATTCTGAATGTTGGGCGTCACGTTGTTGATCGACACCTCGTCGTTGACCTGGATGATGGTGGGATATACCCGCCCGTCCTTCAGGGTGGTGGTGTTGTAGATCGTCACCTGGTCCAGCCCGTCGAAGTCTTCCACTTCCAGCCCCAGTGCGTTCTTGATGTCGTCAAAGGTGATCTCTACGCCCCGCAACACCCCGTCCTGAAAACTGCCGGGGTCGATCGTTCTCAAAAATGAACGATCCGAGGTGGTGTTCTCGCTGAAATCGAAGAAATCGACGTCCAAATCCACCTTCTCTACATCTTCGATATTCTCGGAGAAGAAATCCAGGACGACCTTCGCAGCCGCCGGGTCCTCTTTGTTAATGGTGGAAAAATCCGGATTCACGACAATGCGCATATTTACCGCATCCTGGAAATCAGGGAACGGGTTGCTTTCCTCCACGCAGGAGTTTAAAAAGGCGAGAACGCCTGTCAGGAAAAATACGATCAGATATTTTGAATGCTTCATGATTGTTTTTTTTGATGTTGAAAAGCTCACTTATCCCAAAACACCCCATCCGTCGTGATATTGCGCTGTTCCGGCGCGTTGGGGTTCCGGTTGAGCTCGCTCTGCGGGTAGGGGAAGGCCAGCGGATAGAGCCGGGACGAAGCTGTAACATTTAAGTTATCCGCACTGGGGTCGTGCAGCCGGGGATAGCCGGTGCGCCGGTAGTCGGTGTAGGCATCCACGCCGAAACCGTAGGTGGCAATCCACTTCTGGGTCATGATGTGCTCCAGCTTGCCTTCGTCGTTGGCGGCGTCGTAGCGCTCCAGGACGGCGGCGATGTAGGCTTCCACATCTTCTTCTACCAGAGCGGGAGCGCCGGCGGCGGCGGCGATCTCGTCCACCTTGTCGAAGGAGGCGCGGATGGCCTCTTCGAACAGGGCTCGGGCGTCGCCGTCCGTAACGCCGGTAATGGCCAGCTCCGCCTCCAGGTATTTCCGGGCGTAGTAGGTCAGCAGCCGCTGGGGGGTGTCGGCGGCGCCGTTGAAGTTGACCGCGCCTCCCGCGCCGTCGTCGTAGCGACCGCCGATGGGATACAGGCCCATCACGGTCTGGGAAGTAGCCTGGTCGAAGCCCTCGTTCGGGTCGATGTTGAAGGAGAACATCCAGATGGAGAGGAAAGCCGTACCGGAGCGGGAAGGGCAGTAGGAACAGGGGTTCTCCGCATCGGCGTCGGTGGCGCCGTCCGGCAACTGGTTATAAAAGTAGTACGGTATCCTCGGGTCTTCGATATTCCGGTAAATATTGCCGTCGAAGAAAGTATTGATCCCCTTCATGATCTCAAAGAAGTAAGGGCTGACGTAGTTGAAGGCGCCGCCGGCTGCGTATTCCTGGGCGTAGCCCGGGTTGCGGTTCTCGGGAGCGCTGGAGGTGCCGTACTGCATCTGGAAATCGTCGCCCGGCCCGATGAGGTCGTCATCGGCGATCAGCTTGGTGACCTGTGCGGAGACATCCTGTGCCATGCGAACCTGGGTGTACATTTTCAGCTTGAGGGTATTGGCAAACCGGCGCCATTTATCCAGGTCGCCGCCGTAGATCAGGTCGTCGGCGCCGGGCGTAAAGGTAGACTCGGCAGCCAGGTCGGCGATGCCCTCGTCAAGCAGGGCGAACAGCGCATCATACACCTGTTGGCCATTGTCGAAGGTGGGAAAGAGGTTGCCGGCGCCCTGCTGGGCTTCGGAGAAAGGCACGTTGCCCCACATGTCCACCATGATAGAATACATATAAGCCTTCATAATCTTGCCGACGCCCAGGTAAGGGCCGGCCTGCAGCTCTTCGGCCTGTGCCAGCATCTGCTCCAGGTCGTTCAAAGCAAACGTGTTCAGCAGGCGCCAGGGCGTGGTGACGCCGAAGTCGTCGCCCTTGAAAGCGTAGTCATTCTGCTGCACTCCCCGCTGCACGTTGTGGTGAACATACAGGGAGGTGAAGTTGCCCAGCCCGCCGGTGGCGGCCCCCAGGGCGCCGGCCATGTTGGCCTGCACGGAGGGCAGCACGAAGGAGAGGGTAGCCTCCCTCGGGTTGTTGGGGTCTTCGTTGATGTCCAGGAAGTCGCTGCACGCAGACAGGACCAGCATGGACAGGGTCAAAATGCTCAGAGTTATTTTCTTCATGGTTCTTTCTTTTGGATTCATTAAAACTGGACTTTAAGGCTTACGCCGTAGCGGCGCACGGTGGGCGTGGCGCTGTATTCGATCCCCTGCTTGTTGGTGGAGCCGAACTGGTTGACCTCCGGGTCGAAGTTGGTATGCTCCGGGAAGCCGGGCGCCCAGAACCAGAGGTTCCTGCCGGTCAGCGAAAGGCTGACGCCGGTAAAGGGCGTGCTTTCGAGCAGGCGGCGCGGCAGGGCATAGGACAGCGCCAGTTCCCGGATCTTCAGGTAAGAAGCGTCAAAGACCGCCCACTCGTTGGCGCCGTTGATGGCAAAGGTCTCCCCGAAGTAGAGGGTGTTGACCTCCACCATGGTCTGGTTGGGAATCTTCTCGCCGGCCTCGTTGAGTACCGGTTCCAGAGTGTTGGGGTCGCCGTATACGCCGGGAATGACAACGTTGACCTCCCGGCCCTCGGTATCCTTGGTCACCCCCCGGCCCAGCAGGGAAAGGACGGTGTTGGAATACAGGTCGCCCCCCTGCTGCCAGTCCAGCACGGCGCGCAGGGAAAGCCCTTTCCAGGAGAAAGTATTGACGAACCCGAGCCGGAAATCGGGGTTGGGGTTGCCGATGATGTCGGGCTGCGGCGCCCGGATGAGCTGGCCGTTGCTGCGGTCGATCAGCAGGTTGCCCTCGTCGTCCCGCAGGTTGACGGATCCCAGCAGCAGGCCGAACTCCTGCCCCGGCCGGTGTACGGTAATCACCTCGCCGGCAAAGGAGGATCCCTGCTCGATCTGGATTTCGGACACGCCTTCGGTCAGGCTCTCGACGACGTTGCGGTTGCGGGTAAAGGTCGTAAAGGTATTCCAGGTAAAGCCGTTCTCCCGGCGGAAAGGCGTAATGCCGAGGGCTACCTCGATACCCTTGTTGGAAATCTCGCCGAAGTTGGTCAGGTATTGCTCGAACCCGCTGGAGTTGGGTACGGAAACGGTGGCGATCTGGTCTTTGGACCGCTTGTCGTAGTAGGTCGCATCCAGGGTCACCCGGCCGCCGAAGAGGCGGACATCCAGGCCGACCTCCAGCTCGTTGGTACGCTCCGGCTTCAGGTCGGGGTTGCGCTCGATGTCGGTCAGGGTCAGGGCGGGCACGGTGCTGCCTCCGGTCTGAGTGAAGGGGAAGGAGATGGTCGGCGCCGGGTTGGTCACGAGCACGCCGTTCACATTATATACCCGGTTCAGCAGGTAGGGGTCGGTGTCGTTGCCCACCTGGGCCCAGCCGGCGCGCAGCTTCACGAAGTCGATGTTCCGGGGGCTGATGGCCAGCGCGTCCAGGATGCTGAAGGAGGCCGAGGCCGAAGGATAGAAGTAGCTGCGGTTGTCGACCGGCAGGGTCGACGACCAGTCGTTGCGCCCGGAGAGGTTGAGGTAGGCCCAGCTGTTGAAGCCGAAGCGGAACTCGCTGTACAGGCCCGTCAGGCGGCTGCGCTGGAAGCCGGGGCTGCCGTCGGGAGGCAGGTAGGGCACGACGCTGTTGGTGTTATCCAGGTCGTCGATGTCGAAGATGACATAATTGAGGCCCTGGAAGGCCTGCTGGTCGACGGTCGTCTGGTTGAGGTTCTGCCCCACCAGCGCGTTCAGCGTGAGGCTGTTGCTCAGGCTGGTTTCGTACTCCAGGAAGAGGTTGCTCTCGATCTCCTGGTAGGCGATGTCGTGGTCGATCACCTGGCCGACGCCCGGGTTGGAGGACGGCCCGGTGGAGCCGGGGCGGATGAACTCGGAATTGCGCTGGGAATAGGCGTTGATGCCGATGCGGTAGTTGAGGGCGAAACCGCCGGGCAGGCTGTAGCGGGCGTTCAGCACGGAGGCGATGCGGTCGACGTCGGAGCGGAAGCCGGCATTGCGGTACGACCACAGGGGGTTGTCAGCCGTTCCGCGGCCCACCATGAATTCGCTGCCGTTGTCGACGGGGTTCTGGAAGGGCTGCCCGTGTACGTCCCAGTTTCTGCCCAGGTAGAGCGAGCGGGCGAAGGCCGAGGGGTTGTTGCTGCCCAGCGCACCGACCCCGGAGATGACCCCGTCCTGGTCGGTGCGGGTATAATTGAGGTTGGCCGACAGGGAGAACCGGTCGGACAGCTGGGCAGAACCGCCGACGCTGAAGGCCGCCCGGGTGAAGCGCGTGTTGGGCACATACCCTTCGTTGTTCAGGTAGGAAAGCGTGGCGCCGATGCTGGCGTTCTCGCCACCATTGGTGATGGTGATGGCATTGTCGGAAGTGACGCCGGTTTGGAACAGGTTCGCCACGTTGTCCGGATAAGCGCGATAGGGCACCATCACGCCGTCCAGCTCTTCAAAACCCGGCCGCCCCTGGTACCAGTGCGGAATCTCCGTCAACGTGGCATAGGGCTTGGTGCCGACAAAAGGCGCGCCCCAGGAGCCGTTCACCTGCTGGTAGTTGAAGTTGGTGCCGGTGCCGTATGTATTCTGATAATCCGGCAGGTTGGCGATCTCTTCGAAGGCGAGGGTGGAAGATACGCTGACGCCCAGGCCTTTTCTCTGGCGGGAGCCGGTTTTGGTCGTGATCATGATCACGCCGTTGGCGGCGCGGGACCCCCACAGGGAAGCGGCGGCGGCGCCCCGCAGCACGTTGATCGTTTCGATGTTGTTGGGATCGATGTCCGCCATGCGGTTGGCATAGGCGCCGCCCCCGTTCAGGCCCAGGTTGGTGCGGTATTCGGAGTTGTCGTAGGGAATGCCGTCCACCACGATCAGAGGCTGGTTGTTGCCCAGCAGGGAGGAATTACCCCGGATGGTGATGCGGGTGGCGCTGCCCGGCGCGCCGCTGCTGCCCAGGATGTTGACGCCTGCCACCTTGCCCTGCAGGGCGCGCAGCGGGTCGGGCTCGGCCACCTGCTGGATCTGGTCGCCTTCCAGCGACTGCACGGCGTAGCCCAGAGATTTCTCATCCCTTTCGATGCCCAGGGCGGTCACCACCGCCGTTTCGAGCACGACGCCCTCCGTCAGCGTGACATCCAGCACGTTGGACGGGCCAACCTCCACCTCCCGGGTGGCGTATCCGGTATAGCTAAAAATCAAAGTATTCCTGCCTTCCGGCAACATTATCGAGTAGGTGCCGTCCAGGTCGGTCACCGTTCCGGTAGCGGTGCCTTTGATGATCACATTGGCGCCGATCAGGGGCTGCCCGGTGTCATCGGCCACCGTCCCGGTGATGGTACGCTGCGCCGTGGCTGTTGCCAGGCACAGGAGGGCCATCGGAAGAATCAGTAAAAGCCTTTTCATCATGAAATGAATTTTTTGGTTAAATAAAACAAGTCGGGTTCGCCGCCGGCACGCACGCGCGATGGCCGTTCAGGACAGGCACAGGACGCCCGTCCATCCAGCTGCTCCGGCACGACGGCAGCAGCGAATGAAATGCGTTCATTCTTAATTGAAGCGAGGAATACAAAAGCTCACGCGAGCCCGATGATGATGTGTGGTTTGATGAAAAGGCGGAGTTTTAACCGGTGTTCGATATGTAGACGCCAACCCCGGCGGACGGTTGACGGTTGACGGCCGACGGCTGGCTGCGAAAATTGAGCCAACGAAAGTTGGGGCCTACATATCGAACTTGGGTTAGGTTACACAGGTTCACGGTTGTACAGGGCACGGAAGACCCATGCACCCATGCACCCATACACCCATGCCCGTCTTCGCTATGCTCTTCCGGGTAAAAACCCATGAACCCATGAACTTCCCCTTTTTTCAACATTTTCCCCCTTTCACATAACAAAAACAAGTGCTGGAAGCGTTACCTTTTCGAAAGCCATCGTCAATGTATGGCTTTAGTTAAAGGACCAACTAAAAACGCTTACTAACATGAAAGCAAGACAAGGTTTAATTATCCTGGCCGCTGTTTTAGGGCTTCTGCTGATCATTGCCGCCATTTGGGGCTTCAACCA
>JAGFJD010000109.1 GCA_024102975.1 Phaeodactylibacter sp.
AACAGTACCAAATCGTGATCGTCAATTTAGATCCCACAATTGGTAGTGAAATAAAGAAGACCAGGCCATGTGTAGTGATATCACCTGATGAGATGAATAAACACCTAAACACAATAATAATAGCACCAGTAACATCAAAATCAAAAAGCTATCCGACAAGAGTAGAAATTGAAGTAAGAGGAAATCAGAACTGGGTAGTGATAGATCAAATCAGAACTATTGATAAGCGGCGAATTGTAAAAACAGGTGGTAACCTTAACCAAGATGAGATTAACCGAGTAAAAGAGGTGATAAAGGAAACATTGGTGGATTAAAAAAGCCGGGCCCTAGGCTATGCACCAAAAAATGAACCTTGTGAGAACCCCAAATCTGGCATTTTCGCTTCCAAAGCACCACCTCCAAACATACTCTAAGGCTCTCGTCAAGCGGGGAAGCATAAAGATATACATCAGCGAAGAAGCCCTTGACAGGGGCCGTTGACCACTGCCCCCCCGCCAATTATCTCCTCCACCCATACCTATAAATCCCATCATCCCCCTATCTTTAGGCCGCGATTGTAAACGCGAAAACTAAATTACGGACCATGACGAAATGGTTGCTCACCCTGGTTGTTTGCCTTTGCTCCCGGGGCACCTTTGCCCAGCAGGAGCCCCTCCCCCACTACCCCACCCGGGCCGAAGCCCGCGAAATGCCCGCCTTCATCGACTCCCTGGAAGCGCGCCCGCCTTCCCTGATCCCGGAACCGCCGCCGCCCCCGGTGCGCACCATGGCCGAATGGGAGGAGATACAGGCCGTCGCCATCAGCTGGACTCAGCAGTACGAGGAGATCCTGGCGGAGATCGTCCGCCACAGCGCTCCGGAATGCACCGTTATCGTCATTGCCGCCAACCCCGCTTACGTCCGGCAGTACCTGCAGAACGCCAATATACCGCCGGACAACGTGGAAATCATCAACGCCCCGTACAACTCCGTCTGGATTCGCGACTACGGGCCGTGGACGGTCTACCACAACGACGCAGACAGCCTGATGATCGTCGACTGGATCTACAACCGCCCCTGGCGGCCGCAGGACGACCTCATCCCCACCGTGCTCGCCGAACATTTTAACCTGCCCATCTACGAGGCTACCCAGGCGCCTTACGACTGGATTCACACCGGCGGCAACAACCTGCGCGATGGCATGGGCACCAACTTCTCCTCCGAGCTCGTCCTGGAGGAAAACCCCGGAAAAACGGAAGCGGAGATCGACGCCATCGCCCGGGCCTACCTGGGCGCCGAGCGCTATATCAAGTTCCCCACCCTGCCCTACGACCTCATCCACCACATCGACATGCACATGCGCTTCATCGATGAGGAAACCGTCATCGTCGGGCAGTATCCGGAAGGGGTAGCCGACGGGCCCCGGATCGAAGAAAACATCGAGTACCTGGTGAACGAAGTGCCGACCGCCTTCGGCAATACCTACAACGTCATCCGCATCCCCATGCCGCCCGACGCGGACAACCAATACCCGGATAACGGCGGCGACTACCGCACCTACACCAATTCCATCTTCATCAACAAGACCATCCTCGTGCCCGTCTACGAGGAGCGCTACGACACCACCGCCCTGCGCATCTACCGGGAGGCGCTGCCCGGCTACAACGTCGTCGGCATCGACTGCAACGACATCATCCCCGCCTTCGGCGCCATCCACTGCATCACCAAACTCATCGGCGTGAACCGCCCGCTTTGGATCGCCCATTCGCGGCTCCGGGATACCGACGACACAGAAAACCCTTACCAGGCCCGCGCCATCATCCGGCACCGCAGCGGCATCGCCGGCGCTACCCTCTACTACCGCACGGCCCCGGATGCGGCCTATACTGCTGTGCCAATGGTTTTGGAAGACGGCCAGGAAAATACCTGGACTGCCTCCATCCCGGCGCAACCATCCGATTCGGAAGTACAATATTACATCCACGCCGCCGCCAATTCCGGCAAGGAACAGGTGCGGCCGCTGGTGGCGCCGGAGGGCTACTTCCGCTTCCGGGTCGATGCCCTGCAGCCGGCCTTTGCCCCTTCCCAGACGGAAATTTGCCCCGGCGGACAGGTGCAGTTCCTCGACCAGTCAGCCGGCAACATCAGCAGCTGGCAATGGGCATTCCCGGGCGGGCAACCCGCCGCCTCCAGCGAGCAGAATCCCCTGGTCTCCTACCCGCAGGAGGGCACTTACGGCGCCACCCTCATCATCGGCAACGGGCAGGCCTTCGATACGCTAAGCCTCGAAACCGCCGTGTCGGTAACCGGCGGGCTGGCCCCTTACTTCGAACCCTTCAACGAACCCCTGTCCGGAAATACATGGACGGCTGAAAACCCCGGCGCGGACGCCGCCGCCTGGACGGCCGCCAATGCCGGCCCCTGTTACCAGGGCGCCCTGGCGATGGACAACTTCAACCACGATACCCGCAACACCAGCGATTTCTTCCGCGCCCGCTTCAACTTGTCCGGCCTGAGCAGCCCCACCTTGCATTTCGACCTGGCCTATGCGCCTTATGACGAGGAGCACTTCGACGGGCTGCGCATCCGCGCCATCGCCTGCGACGGGACCGAAACCCTGCTGTACGAAGCGTTCGGCGCCGGCCTGGCCAGCGCCCCGGCCACTACTCAAGCCTTCGTGCCCAACGGTTGCGGCCAGTGGCGGCAGGAGGCCATCTCCCTGGAGGCTTTCGCCGGCCAACCCGTCACCATCGAATTCGAAAACGCCGGCGGGTACGGCAACCGGCTGTACATCGACAACATCGACATCAGCGACCCCCAACTGCCCAACCAGCCGCCGGCCGTTGCCCTCGTTTCTCCACTGGATGGGACAGTTTTCACCGGCAGCCTGCCGGAGGTCGAACTCCGCGTAACGGCGGAAGACACTGACGGGATCGTCCGGAAGGTCGACTTCTTCGTCAACGCCGATTCCATAGGCTCCGCCCCCTTTCCGCCCTTTGATTTCAACTATACCCTTCCGGCCTACGGCCCCTACTCCCTGCAGGCCCGGGCGATAGACAACGACGGGGCCGTCGCCTTTTCCCCGGCCGTTCAGATCACAGCGGATCCGGCGAGCGGCGCCACCTTCCTGCCCGGAAGGGCCGGCATCTCGTTCGAACCCTTTCCCAACCCGGCCTCCGGCTGGCTGAATGTACGGTTTCACAGCCGGAAGGGCACAGTGGTCTCCATCCAACTGTTCAACGCCCTGGGCCAACGCGTCCTTGCGGAAGAATCCGGACTGATGCCGGGCACGGCCTTTCGGCAGATTGCCGTCGGCCACCTGCCCTCCGGCGTATACCAGTTGCTGGTCTCCGGCGACGGCGCCAGCGCCAGCCGGAAGGTGTTGGTAGAATGAAGGGGGCATAGGTTGCACAAGACCCATGAACCCGTCCAATTCCCCTTTTTTCAACATTTTCCCCCTTTCACATAACAAAAACAAGTACTGGAAGCGTTACCTTTTCGAAAGCCATCGTCTATGTATGGCTTTAGTTAAAGGACCAACTAAAAACGCTTACTAACATGAAAGCAAGACAAGGTTTAATTATCCTGGCCGCTGTTTTAGGGCTTCTGCTGATCATTGCCGCCATTTGGGGCTTCAACCA
>JAGFJD010000528.1 GCA_024102975.1 Phaeodactylibacter sp.
AGCCTGAACCGGACGAGCTTCACCTGCGCCGACGTGGGCATGCGCACCGTGCTGCTCACCGCTACCGACGGGGCCGGCAACCAGCACAGCTGCGTGGCCACGGTGACCGTCCGGGACAATACGGATCCGGAGGCGCTTTGTCAGGATGTAACGGTACAGCTCGGCGCCGGCGGTTCGGCTACGCTCACCGCAGGCGAGGTGGATGGCGGCTCCAACGATGTCTGCGGCATCGGGAACCGCACCCTCAGCCGGACGGCCTTCACCTGCGCCGACTTGCTGGGCCCGCGGGCCGTCACCCTCACCGTCACCGACGTCAATAACAATACGGCCTCCTGCACGGCGAACGTCTGGGTGCGCGACGACCTCTTCGGCGCCTGCCCCGACCCCTGTCCCAACGACCCCGACGACGACATCGATGGCGACGGCATCTGCGGGGACATCGACAACTGCCCGGCCGATTTCAACCCCGGCCAGGAAGACCTCGACCAGGATGGGCTGGGGCTGGCCTGCGACCCGGAGGTGTGTATCAATACTGTAGTGGGCAACCTGAACGCCTACGTTAACGGCCTGGCGATCAGTTCTTCGATAAAGCGGGCCATTACCCGGCGGCTGAACCTGGCAGCCAGCAAATTCTGCAGCTACAATTCCGCCAGCCCGGCCATATCGGAACTGGCTTTTCTCGTGGACTATGTGTCGTACCAGAGCGGCGGCGGCATCCCGTCCGGCGCGGCTGATCACCTCATCTCACAGATGAACGGCCTGGCCAGCGCCCTGAACGCCGGCATCGTGGTATGCTGCCCGCCGCCTGCCGCTCTGCCTGTAAATCCGGGGCAGCCGGCAACTGCGGAAGGGGAGCTTGTGCAGCTGGACGCCAGCCCCAACCCGTTCAGCCAGCAGGTGGCCCTGCGCTTTTACCTGCCGGAAGGCGGGCCGGCCACGCTGGAAGTGTTCAACCTCAGCGGGCAGCGGGTGGCGGCTCTGCTTTCCGGGGATATGGGCGACGGGCCACATGAATACCACTGGACTGGTGTGGATGGCCGCGGGAGGCAGCTGAGTGCGGGCGTGTATCTGGTGCGCCTGCGCACGGGGAATGAGGTGATAAGCAGGAGGGTGGTACTGGTGCGTTAAGCGGCTCAACCTGCCGGGTTTTGCGGTGGCTCTATTTAACATAGCCCGGCGGCCTGGCAGGCGCACCTCCGTGCGCTCCGCGCTTAATTCTCTGAAGTATGCCGTGCGACATAAAGTTATAGATCGCTTTAGCGACAAAAAGATCTATAAAATCACGTTCTTTGACATAAGTTAAATTATGAAAGCATATGGGACAACCAATTGCCCCCTCCCTGCGCCTGGAAATAGTGAAATCCAGGCAGGATGAAAAACTTAGCTACCGGGATTTAGCTGCCCGCTTTAAGGTGAACTACCATACGGCAAGGAACCTGTGCCTTTCTTACGAGAGGCGGGGCGAAGCGGCAATAGTCCCAGGCTACTCCAATTGTGGGCGCCGGGTGAAGCCGGAAGCGGAGAAAGCTTATCGGCTGGTGCGCTTAATAAGCCACTTCCATCCCGGTTGGGGCGTGCCTTACATCACGACCAAAATTGCGGCGAACTATCCGGGTTTGGCCCTGCAAAGCGAGCGCCACTATCAAAGGCGGTTAAAAAAGGACTGCCCCAAAATAGAGATACCGCCTCCTACAATCCCTAGGGAAAGCTTGATCAACGACGTACGCCAGGCTCATGACGAATGGCAAATCGACGCCAAAGAACAGGTAAAGCTAGAGCCAGGGGGCCAGGCCGAGCTAGAGCCAAGTGGCCAGGCCGAGCCAGAGCCAAGTGGCCAGGCCGAGCTAGAGCCAAGGGAAGAGGCATGTTACTTAAACATAACGGATACCAAAAGCCATGCTTTGCTAAAAGCAAAGACTTTCCCCCCAGGGGTTGATCCGGCAAGTTTCTTTGCAGGAGATAGGGGCCTTGCTGCTTGAGCAGTTCCAATACTGGGGAATGCCAAGGGCTATAAGGAGCGACAACGGCTCCCCTCTTGGCGTGCCCAGCAGGAGCGTGATCCCTATTATATCCCTGTGGCTGGCAGCTTGGGGAGTGCGCCACATACTCAACCGGCCCAGGCGGCCTACAGACAACCCGAACGTGGAAAACAACCAACATACCTCGGCGCGCTGGGCCGAAATATACAAGTGCCAGAGCCACACTCAAATGCAGGAGCAGCTAGACCAAGCATGCGTGTATCAAAGAGATTTCTTTAAGGTTTCCAGGTTGGGCAACGCTACTCGCAAACAAGTTTATGCCAGGCTATATGACAACCCGAGGCAGTTCGACCCGAAGCTCTTTGACGAGCAGAAAGCCTACCAACTCTTAGCTCAAGCTGTCTATCCCAGGAAAATCTCCGATAACGGCGTTATCACCCTTTACGATAAGCCTTTCAGTGTTGGCCGCGAACACCGCGGGAAAATCACCTTCGTAGTCTTTTCTCCCGCAGAGCTGGCCTGGATTTGCCTCGGCCCGGAAAAAGAAATCTTGAAGGTTATCCCCGACCCGAGGTTCTCCAAAGAAAACATATATAATTTAACTGTATGTCAATGAGCTTTTTTGATCTATATCTTTTTGTCGGTGACTGATCTATAACTTTATGTCGCACGGCAAGTAACATAGAATTAATACTACTTTATTAACTTTACTGGACATTGGACGTTGGACGGCATAAGGCTGAAGGCAGACACGAGCGAAGCGACTTACGTCCAAAGTCCAGTAAAGTAAAAGTAGTATTGCACCCATGGAAACAGCTGCCATCCTCATTGTAGAAGACGACCCCATCATAGCCGCCGACCTGCAGGACCGGCTCACAGAATCGGGCTACGCTGTGCTGGGGCCGGTGGCGGCGGGAGAGGAGACCCTGTCGTTTTTCCACGGGGGCAACCTGCCCGACCTGGTGCTGATGGACATTCAGCTGGAAGGCGAGTGGGACGGAATCGAAACCGCCCGCCGCATCCGGGAGCAGCACGACGTGCCTCTTATTTTCCTGACCAGCAACTCCGACGACAAGACGTTCCGGGAAGCCCGCGAGGCCGGCCCGCAGGCCTTTCTATCGAAACCTTTTCGGGGGCGGGACCTCAGGCACGCCATCGAACTGGCCATCCAGCAGGCGGCCCGCAAAGAAAAC
Source organism: Phaeodactylibacter sp. (assembly GCA_024102975.1). GTDB lineage: Bacteria > Bacteroidota > Bacteroidia > Chitinophagales > Saprospiraceae > JACJXW01. The sequence continues at coordinate 3,173 of JAGFJD010000528.1, forward strand.
CCGGTAAAGAAGAAAGCCGCCGAAGAAGAAAACGCCTACCTGATGAAAGACCGCCTGTTTATCAAGGCAAAAGGCTGCATGGTGCGGCTTTTTTTCAAGGATATTTTGTGGGTGGCGGCCGATGATTATTATTGCCGGGTTTTCACGAAGGAAAAGGAATACCTGATTACCCAGACCCTCAAAAAATTCGGCGAGGAACTGTCCGGCGTCCCGGAGATCATGCGCGTGCACCGCTCCTACCTGGTCAACCTCGCCCACGTGGAGGCCATTGGAGACTTGTATCTGCACATTGGAAAACAACGCATTCCGTTCAGCAGATCTGCAAAGGAGGAACTGCTGGCCCGCCTGAAGAAAATATGAGTTTTGACATGAAATTAAGCACTTTGCCTCTACTGGTATTCATCTTTTTTGTAGGAAAGGCCGTTTCGCAAAACACCTTTTTGGACAGCCTGGCCGCCCTTGTGGAACAGTTGCCCGACGATACCGTTAAGGTACGCCGGCTCTACGAACTGGGCAGAGCGGCCAGCAAAGAAAACAACAGCCAGGGAATACCGCCCCTGCTGGCAAGCTACAGCCTGGCGAAAAAACTCGGCGCCCGCGAATGGCTGCCCGAGATAGAAAGCAGGCTGGCCGCCTTGTATTCCAATGCCGGCGCCCTCGACACTGCATTGCTCTATGTGGAGGCAGCCGCCAGGCATTATGAAAAACTGGGAGACCTGACGGGGTTGGCCAAGGCCTATCAGTATTTCCTGTATTTCTACAAGCGGCAGGGCGAATACGAAAAAGCCGCTGAATATGGCTTCCGGTCGTTGGAAACATACGAAAAGGCCAATGATGGCAAGGGTGTCATTACCATGCTCGGCAAGCTCGGCAGCTTGTTCTACAGCCTGGAAAAATGGGATGACGCCCTGAGTTACACCCAGCAGTCTTACGATGCCGCAAAAAAAGAAAACCTGCCGCGGGAAGTGGCCTACGCCGCCCACCTGCTGTCCGATATTTACGGCGAAACGGGGGGAAACGACAAGGCGATGGAATACGTCAGCAAAGCCTTGTCCATCTATCGGCAACTGGACGACAAGCTGCACATCGTCGTCGTGCTGAATGCCAGGGGCATGCGCTTTGCGGAAACAGGCCGCTGCCGGGAGGCCATTACCGACTACCGGGAAGCTTTGGAAATAGCCCGCAGTATCGAAGCGCTGGCCTTTTTAACCAACATATATCACAACCTGGCCAATTGCTATTACGCCCTGGAAGCCTACCGGGAAGCCCTGGATCACTTCGAAAAAAGCATGGCCTCCGCCCGACTGCAGGGCGAGCGGTGGGCAGAAGACAAAACCCTGGGCCGGATGGCGCTGGCCTACGCCGGGCTGGGGCGTTACGATTCTGCTTTTTACTACCAAACCCGGAGCAAGGAAATCGGCGACAGCCTGCTCCACGTCGAAAATACCAATCAGATCCTGGAACTGCAAACCCAATACGAAACCGAGAAAAAGGCGGCCACTATTGCCCAGCAACAGGCCATGCTCCGCCAGCAGCGCGTCCGCTTCTGGCTCGTTGCGGGCTTCCTGGCGCTGGCCGTGGTTGGCGGCGCGGCCCTCTTCCGCCTCACCCGCATTCTGCGCAAGCGCAATGAGGAGAAGGAATTTCTGATCAAGGAGATTCACCACCGGGTGAAGAACAACCTGCAGGTGTTGTCCAGCCTGCTCCATCTCCAGTCCCGGCACATCAATGACGGTGCCGCCCTCGACGCCGTGCGGGAAGGGCAGAACCGGGTGGAAGCAATGGGCCTCATCCACCAGAAACTGTACATGGGCGACAACCTCGCCGCCGTGGACATGCGGGATTACCTCTATAACCTCGGCGACTCCCTGCTCGACGCCTTCGGCCTGGACGAAAGCCGCGTGAAGGTCGTTTTCCACCTCCAGCCGCTGCGCCTCGACGTGGACACGGCTATCCCCCTGGGGCTGATCATCAATGAGTTGGTGACCAATTCTTTGAAGTACGCTTTCCCCGGCGGGTGTAATGGAGTAGTTGAAATTTCCCTGTGGAAAAACGACGCCGGCCAACTTTGCCTCAAAGTAGCCGACGATGGCGTGGGCCAGAACGGCGCTTCCGAATCGAAAAACAGTACGTCCTTCGGCGGCAGCCTCGTGCAGATACTGAGTAAAAAACTAAAAGGCAAGCCGCAGGTGCTGAATGAGGAGGGCTATGCTACGCTGATCGAGTTTGAGAATTTTAAGGAGGCGTGAGGGGGGGCCGCGGAGTCTCGCCAAGGTACCTGCTAAGTTTCGCTAAGGAGGACGTGTGCTCGCCTGGCTTTGCGAACCTTTGCGATAACCTCTGCGCACCTTTGCGGGAATTCCCTGCGCACCTTTTCGGTAAACCTCTGCGTTCCCGCTAAGTCTCGCTAAGGAAGACGTATGCTCGCCTTACTTTGCGAGCCTTTGCGATAACCTCTGCGCACCTTTGCGGGACCCCCTTTTCCAATCCCTTCCCTGAAGAAAAAACACCCTTCCCTGAAAACCCTTACCCTATTCCCCGCCGCTGCCGGATATTGCCCGGATGCAACCGCTGACCATCATTTTGGTAGAAGACGACCCCGTCATCGCCCTCAGCCTGAAAACAAACCTGGAGTTCGACGGCTTCCAGGTGTTCTGCGCCCGCAGCCCGGCCGAGGCCATCCGCTTATGCGACAAGCATTTGCCTGATCTTGTCATTCTCAACTTTCTGCTACAATACGAACAGGACGGCATGGCGCTCGCCCGCCTGCTGCGCACCCGCTACCTGGCCGCCACCCTGCTGGCCACCGGCGCCCGGCCGCAAGACATCGCGAGATCCGGAGACTTTTACGCCGGGCAGGAGGTGCTCTTCAAGCCCTTTACCCGCCGGCAGTTGCAGGAGGCTGTCGCCCGGCTGGCCGACAGGTTTAACCTTCCCTGAAAACTTCCCGCCCTTCCCTGAGCAATGCCCGGGCTTCCCTGAAAAAAGTGGCGTCGAACCGCCGTTCCGCTTAAGTTTGATGTGTAATTCAAAACAAACACCACATCCAAAAAAGATCATCCAATGAAAAATTCAATCATTTCCACCGTTGTCATTCTTATCTGTTTCGCATTCCATCTGCAGGCGCAGCAAACCGCAATGATCGCTATAAATACCGGAACGCCCGCCACTCAATTGGAGGCCGGCTTACCAAATGCCCTTACGGTGAAAAGGCAGTCCCCGAATTTTCCAGCCGAGATGAGAGCCGCCCGCTTCGAAGGCTTGCAGGCATACGTAGCCGCCCACCTCTCCTATTCGGGAGCGGCAAGGGGAAACGACATTGAAGGCACGGTAAAGGTGCTGGTCAAATTGTCGCCGGAGGGAAAAGTCCTGGGCGCCATTGTCCGATCAGCCCACTTTACTGGCGGATAGATGGGAATGCCGGGCCTGTTTCGGCCCTATTTTGAAACGTGGGAAATAAATACAAAAAACGCCGGATATGCCCGGCCGTCATTTCAAATCAAAGTCATCATGAAAACTATTCTCAACCAACACTTCC
>JAGFJD010000138.1 GCA_024102975.1 Phaeodactylibacter sp.
CACTGAGACTCACAGCCATTGGCATCCGTGACCGTCAATCCATAAGTACCGATAGATAAATCGGAAATAGTTGTCCCAATAGCACCTGTACTCCATAAATACTCATAAGGTGGCGTACCCCCTAAAGCCTCCAAAACCGTAATACTACCCCCCGAAACCTGACTGGCCGGATCCACCATAGCTTCAACATCTATAGGTAGCGGATCCACTAAAGTTATAGTTATGGTGTCCTGGCAATTGAAAGCATCTGTGACGGTAAAGGAGTAATCGTCAGCAGCCAGCATTTCCGGTGCTACCCCTTCCGTGCTATCCGTTACCCATAGGTATTCATAAGGCGCTGTGCCATTCAGTTCAAAAGATACAAAGCCATCATCTTTACCTATACAGGTAGGATCAGTTAGTGTATCTACCATTACAGAAAAGGATGCCCTTTCATAAGCTCCGAGGTCTACAATACTATCTTGTATACGGGATGCTCCCAGAATATCCGTAAAGACGTTTAAAATATCCAGCCCTGTATTACTCCCTAAATTTAGTAAAGGAGAACAGGCACTAAGCTTCAAGTCGCCACTGAGTGTATCTATAAATTCAGGATAAATACCAAAAACCATACCCTCACCACAAGCTTCTTCACTACCCAGCCCTGAGCAGCCCGGCGCACTAACGGCGGTATGGCTAATCCGGTAATCATATAATGAAAGGGCATCTGGATTACCATTATAAAAAATACTTTGCAGGCCGGGCAGTTGGGTGTCTTCTTCCCAAAGAATAGAGTTGGATATCTCCAGGTTATTATACCAGGTAGAGTCATTAAGCACTTCGCCCCAATTCTTGGCTATGGCATATCTCCCGTTGTTGAAAAAAGTGCAGTTTTTTATGTAAGTGTTAAATTGTCCGTCCAATCCAGTTGCCACCGAGATGGCCCCGCCATTTCCTGTAAATATACTATTGGTAATTGTAGTAGTAACCTTTTTTGAGCCGAAGGTTAGTGTTCCATGAAGATTGATGGCCCCGCCCCCTAAAGACATCGGAAATGGGGCATTATTTTTGAAAACACACTTGTCGATATTCCACTCACTCACACTATTTTCCCAAAAATAACCATAGATTGCATCATCAGGAAAGTTGCCTTCAAATAAGGAATTTGATAATTCTACTTTTTGGTATCTTGCAAGATTGCCAAGAAACAATGCACTCCCGAAATCCTGAGAGGCTTGATTCTCCTTGAAAACGCAATGATCAAAAGAAAAGAGAAGGCTGTCCTCTAGTGAGCCCCCTCCGCCAGTGGGCGTAAATAATAAGCCACCGTATACCCGCGCTTTGTTCCCTTCAAAGGTGCTGTGATTAAATCGTACTCTAGCTTCCCCTATACTATTGAGGTAAGCAATGCCCCCTCCTTCATTGGTAACTTCATTGGCGCTGAAAATACAGGAATCAGCCCGGAGGGACCTTAAGTTGTTTAGGCTTACCCCTCCTCCTTCTATAGCCCTATTGCTCAGAAAGGTGTCTCTCTTTAGCCACAATTCAGCATCCGGGCTAAGTATGGCATCTACATATAAGCCCCCGCCACCAAACGAGCTATTGTTATGCTCAAACTTGCAGTTTTCTATCCTGAGAAGGTTGTCATCCGCAGCAGCCGATTTCAGGTACACGCCCGCCCCCGTTCGCCCGGTATTGAAGCGGAAGTGGCAGTTGGCAATTCTTGGGGAGGACTTTGCTACGGCTTCACTCCCCGCAATCAGCATGCCCCCTCCCCGATTATCTATATTGTTGGAAGAATTATCCTTATTAGCCTGCCCGTACTCGATAACAAAGCCGTCTATCAAAGTTGTGCTATCTACCCCTAAGGCTTTTACGACATGGTAAACATTATCCGTGCTGTCACCGGCAACACCTATATCGCCACTCAAAACAGTAGGGTGCCCCCATAAATTACGTTCTGCCAGGCTGGCCTCCGTAGCGGCAAACCCGCCATACATGGCCACCCCCTGTTTCAGGCTGAAGGAAGCAGTGCGCTCCTCCCCCGGGGTAGGGTAATAAGTGCCTTCTGCCACCCATATAGTGTCTCCCGGCCCCGCAAGGAACAGGGCCTGCTGTAAATCGGTGAATGCGTTTTCCCAGCTTTGCCCGGTATTATTGCCCGCTGCAGCGTCCTTGTCTACATAGAAGCGGCCAGGGGTTAGAGCATGTTGGGGTTTCTCCCATGAAGGGCCATTGCTTAAATCCGGTAAACCCGGCTGGGCGTATAGCGTTGAAAACTGGATGCCTGATAAAAATAGCAAGAGGTAAAGCTTGTTTTTCATGGGATATCAATTAAAGGCAACGTAGGACAATAAGACTAAGCTTATTGCCCCACGATGGATAAAATATTGCGTTATTGCTTTATAATATATCCTGTCATAACTTCACTGCCAGCTGTTATACTGTAGAATAAAGATCCATTTTGTAGCGTACTGAGCTGTGAGAATGTATACACCTGAATACCTACCGATGTAGTGCTATTGATCGTTACAAACTGCCCGAATTGATCCTGTAATTTCAGCGTAATTGGCACAACCTCTGAGGATTGTATCTCAAAAGCAACCTGATTAGTGGTGGGGTTGGGATATAAGTTTTGAAGTAAATGTTTTGGAGGTGTTCCGGATTCAACTTTCAATTTTAAAGTAACAGGATGAGTATCGCCATCATTATCAAAAAAGTAAGGAGATAAGGCTTCTTCAGAGAGGCTAATCACATCCTCAAGCTTTGAGATATTCTTTTTAGCCTTTAATACTACTTTAAACAAGCTGACCTCACTGGATGATAACGAAAAATAGGCCGGTTCTCCATGATCCTCAATCCCACTTCCATACCACAACGTTCTTATGACTCCACCAGCTTCGCTGCTGCTAGTTGAAAAATTTTCCGGGGTATAAGATGCCAAATCTCCTTTATCGAATCCAACCACTTCCAAAGCAGATTCATCAAATAATGCAGCAAATTGATAACCATAAATATCTTCCTGAGCTCCACTGGTGACAACCTCTACAGAAAATTCTGTGCCGGCTGAAATAGTGCTATGAGGGTCGTATGAAAATTCAGTCGGGCCTGAGCTTAGATTATCATCATCCCGTAAATCAACATTCCCTGATTTAACCCCTCTAAAACTCCAGGTATTTTCGTAGAAAATATCAGTACTGAGCATGTTCAAATCTAATGCATCCAGATAACTTTTTCCCCCCTGGCTTGCTAAATACGGATACTGTTGCCCATTGGGGTGACTCCATACCGCGGTAAATGGGTTGTTGTGAAAGTCTGTATCAAATACATTGTTACTAAGTGCATAATGCGGGATGTACCTCCATGAATCCACAGGAAACTGACTTGAAATACCTAGAATTACCTTTCTTATAGATATCTGATCCAGTGTTGTTATAGTTCCGCTATTGTTAACATCGGCAGCTATGTATTTATAAGGAGAATCAAACGGGGTAACCCCCAGTATGTGTCGCTGCATTATAACTAAATCATTAACTGAAACATTTTCTTGCACTCCGGAGAAAACAGGATCAGGGCCTGGAGCTACCTCGATATCTGAATTGCCGGTTGGCAAAGTACAGTTTTCCAAGATATACTGCCCGTCTAAATCGGTATTTTCAGAGCAGATGTTACTTGCCCCGCTATTGTCTACCTCTACGGTGTTGTCAGGGAAAGGTTCGTAAGAAATGGCTCCAGAGTTTACATCAAGAACCACTTTATCTACCATGCCCCTGTTGGCATGAAATACGTTATCATCTTCACAGCGGGTTTGATAACAGTAGTATATCTCATCGACATAAGCGTGAAATAACCAAAAAATAGCAGCAGCTGATGCCGTTTGAACTTCTATCATGGCACCACCCAATGCGCCATGAACTGCATTGTGGCTCGTAAAGCCAAGAATATCATTTGCCCTTATAAACCCGGCAAATTCGTCTATGTCCGGAAACTGACTACAGGTCATATCATCCACCGTATACATTTCCAGAGTGTTTGGCTGTACCTGCTGCAAGGGCATATTAACAGTAAATCCACCCGAGTATACAAAAGGTGTGTTGTAGACTTCTTCAACCATCGCTTCTGGTTCAAGAAATGGAGCAGGTACGGCATTGATAGGATTCCAGGCAGGTAGGGGTACGAATTGCGAATACGAACGATCTAGCAGGTATTCTTCCAACCCCCTTATATAATCCCGGTGCCAACTGAAAAACAGCTCATCATCACTATGCCAGGCCGAAGCATCTCCGCCATAAGCAGAATGTATAGCTACTATCTCATATTTTAGTGCCGGATGCTCAGTAGCCGGATCATAATTAGGGTTTAGGTCTTTTGTTACGTAGTCGATAATGAGCGAAATTAATAATTCAACATCTTCATTGCTGAATGTATTAATATCAGGCCGATAACCTAAACATTCTGTAGCTGTATTTGTCGACTGTACTACTGACCTATTCACCGTAAAGCTATCTCCATAGTTTTTATATGATGGAGGAGGTGGAGTGGACTGTGCGAAAAGGCCAGGTGCAAACACCTCTAGTAGAAGCGCGAGTAGCAGCAAATATTTTGGCGCAGGTAGCCATTGTGAACCCTCCTTCGCCTTATTGGCTTCAGCGGACTGAGTGTGTGTGTGTGTTGTTAGGTAATTCATCATCAGAGATTTAAAAAGTGAGAAATAGGAGAAAAAGTCTTTTGGACTAAAAAAGCGCATAGCTTTTTGTTTTTGGTGATAAAATGATTCGAGTGCGTGACAAAAAATCGGGGATTGGAGAAAAAGGGAGGTTTTGCCAATAAGTCGTAGATTGAGTTTGACACAAAATAATACACGACCGACAAATCTCCCGGATGAAGTTATGGAAAAAAGCCGGATTAAGGAGCAACTGGAAAAGAAGTTTAACGAATTATTGGCCCTTAGGGGCTGAGTACGTTTTTTCGGCAAAAATTCGCCATTTTACGAAAAGCTCACGAGCTGAAGCAAACAAAACCCAGGCAGCATGAAAAAGATATCGGAAACCATCGCCACAAAGTTTAAAAGAGCGCGCCTCTTCAACCTGGAAAACCTGCAGGCCGTCCGGGATGACGGTACGGAACTCGGGCGCCTGGTGCACAGGATCTATTCCAGCCAGGATTACAGCCTCGACAATAAACTGTACTTCATCGCCCAGAATATGATCTCCATCTTTGCGGAGGAGTTATCGGATTTCCGAAGCGCCGGCGCCTTCTTTGATGCCATGGAGAAGTTCGAGGAGGAATACATGCCTGACGGGCCGCCGTGGAGCCCCCTGACCCGGTCGTACTTCAGCTACTGGCAAAGCTTCGATTACCCTTTCGGCAAGGCGCGGGAAACCGTTGGTTCAATTTTCTATGACCTGGCGCAGCACTCGAAGCTCGACCGGAGAATTGTCGGCGCCACCGCCGCATTGAACGCCTCGCGCATGGGCATCTACGAGGTGCTCGAAACAAAAGGAGGCCTCATAACCTCAAAGGAATTGCTGACGAATGCGCCCTGCCAAAGTACCTGCCTCGCCGGATACCCGGGCAAACCCGGGGACCTGATGTTCGCCCGGATCGCCCCCGGCCTGTCCGAGCCGGAAGGGCCTTCCCACATCCTGACTACGCCTTATATCCTCCTGAATTACAAAGTCGAAGACTGGCTGGCTTTTTTCCGCCGGCAGGGCGTCGGCGAAGCCGGGCTGTACGGTTTCTTCAAGTACGGCCCGACGGAAAGGTACTGGCATGATTATGTTATGGACGGGTATGTGAATTTTGCATCGGACAGGGTGTATCTCACGGGCATTCCGGATTTGCGGGGGAGCTTGCCGCATGCGGGGTAGGGGGATGGCATCTTATCATCGACTACAAAGGTCTTTTCAAAAGCCTTGACAAGGCCATCAAGGACTACATCTCTGAAGCCTGCGACGCGGAAGACTTGGAGAGCCTGCAGGAACGGCATCACAACGATCGCTTCAAGGCGCTTATGGATCATTAT
>JAGFJD010000142.1 GCA_024102975.1 Phaeodactylibacter sp.
GGTTGTGAGCCGGTTATTCTACCCAATCGGCGACAAACACGTTCGTGTTGCGGGTGCCGCCGTTGTTCCGGTTGGAAGAGAAGGCGATCTTTTTCCCGTCCGGGGAGAACATGGGGAAAGCGTCAAATGCTTCGTCAAAAGTGATTTGTTCCAGCCCGCTGCCGTCCACCTTGATCGAGAAAATATTGAACTGCCGCCCGCTTTCGCTGTGGTGGTTGGACGCGAACAGGATGCGCTCGCCCGAGGGATGGAAATACGGTGCCCAGTTGGCTTTGCCCAGGCTGGTCACTTGTTGCATGTCGCTGCCGTCGACGTTGCAGACAAAGACTTCCATATTGGTAGGCTGCACGACGTTCTCCGCCAGCAGGCTTTTGTACAGTTGCACTTCCTCGTCCGTTTTGGGGCGGGAAGCGCGGAAGACGAGCTTTTTGCTGTCCGGAGAGAAAAAGGCGCCGCCGTCGTAGCCCAGTTCGCTGGTCACCTGTTTCACGTTGGAACCGTCGATGTCCATGGTCCACAGTTCCAGGTCCCCGGAGCGGGTGGAGGTAAATACGATTTTCTGCCCATCCGGGGAGACGGTGGCTTCGGCGTCGTATCCTGGCTCGTCGGTCAGCTGTTTGATGATCTTCCCATCGAGGCCGGCCACAAAGATGTCAAAATCGGCATATATCGGCCAGACGTACTTGCCCTGCACCGAGCGGGGCACCTCCGGGCAGGCATCGTTGCCCAGGTGGGTAGAGGCGTAGAGGATGGCCGTATCCCCCGGCAGGAAGTAAGCGCAGGTTGTCCTGCCTTTGCCGGTGCTGACCAGGGGAGGCTTCTCCCCGGAAAAACCGTTGGCGGGCATGTAATAAATCTGGTCGCAGGCGGCACCCCAGCTTTCGTTGGTGGCCTGAAAACTCAGATACTGCCCGCCGAAACTCCAGTAAGCTTCGGCATTGTCGCCGCCGAAGGTGAGCTGGCGGACGTTTTTCAGGTGGTTTTCCTGCGGGTAGCGAAGGCTGTCCGTGGCAGCTTCGGTTGTTTCTTCCCCTTTTTGCTGCCCGCCGCCGGAGGGCTGGCAGGCCGTCAGTGTCATCACGGATAGTATTACGGCGATTGCACGATTGCTCATACTGCTTTTTCGTTTTGTGCAAATATAATACTTTGCCTCGTTTGCCCAAGCTGTAGGCCACACCCCTCTTCGCTGCGCTCTTCCGGGCAAGCATCGCATATCGCGCTGCCCGCCTCATTTGCGACGTGCGGCCGTCTCTGTGAGCCGGCTAAAATTTTTGATTTGCGCGCCCCTGGCCAGCCAGCCGCCGATTGCCCGGCCTTGCCGCTCTGCCCCGGCATTTCCCATTTCCCCCTTCCCCCTTCCCCATTTCCCATTTCCCATTTCCCTCACCTCCCCCCATCCGCGCTGTAATTCACGTCGCCCACCTTGATCCCGATCCAGTTGAGGGGATCGCCGTCGAGCGGGCTGAAAAAGACCTTTCCTGCGTTGCCGGAGTACACTTCATCAAAGGGGTTGTACGGGTTTTGGAACTGGTAGGCGGGGTTGATGAAAATCCAGGAATCCTGCCCGTCGAAGGCCGTGTCGATGCCGAGGATGAGCCGCCGGAGGAAGATCAGGTCGAGGGTGGTCACCCGGCCGTCTCCGGTGGCGTCGGAAGCGAGGATCAGCAGGGGGTCGTTGAAGGGGGCAACGCCCAGGATGTGGCGGCTGATGAGCAGCAGGTCGTGGGTGCTGACCCCGTTGCGGGCATCGCCTGCCTTCGCGGCCCGCAGGGTGTATTGCTGGTTGGGGTCGAGCTGGGCGCTGAGGCTGTACTGGCCGGCGAGGTTGGTCGTGCCGGCAGAACCCGGAATTTCGGAAATGTTGATCGTTGCGCCTTTGACGGGGCTTCCCTGCGGCATGTTCACGCTGCCCCCGCCCGTGAAGCTGACCAGGGGCCTTACGGCGCCGGTAGCGGCGATGGCGGCATCGAGCGCATTGATGGTGCCCTGCTGGCCGGGTCCCCGGGGGTCGAAGTCGACCGAGCCGTCCGGGGCGATGACCAGGAAGGTGGGGGTGCCGAGGAACAGCCCGAAGGTGCCGTTGCGGTAGGGGAGGCTGGCCGATACGCTGCCGCCGTCGGCGCCGACGCCCGGAAAGGTATGGCCGTGGTTGGTTTTGTAGGCGGCCACGTCGGCGCTGCTGTCGTCGTTCTTGATGCTCAGGCTGATGAACTCCACGTCGCCATTGCCGCCGCCCCAGGCCTGGTAGAGCGGTTCCACCAGCGGTGCTATGGCGTTGCAGGGCGGGCAATAGGTGAAGAACAGCTTGATGACGACCGTTTTTCCCTGGCTGAGATAATCGGCGTACAACCGGTGCTGTTGCCCCTGGCTGTCGGTGACGTTAAAATCCGGGGAGAGGGGCTGGGCGTTCGGGATCGCGCAGAAAAAAATACACAGGATGATTGTTGATGTTGCTATTTTCATGACGGATGCTGGTTTTAGCTATCATTCTAGGGATGACAGAGCCTGACGGGGGTGTGTACGGTGTACGTGGCCAGACAGGGGCCGAGGTTGAGCAATAAGGATATGCAGACAGGATTAACAAGATTCTCAGGATTTGTACATCTTTGTGAAGCAAGCTGCTACATCCTGTTAATCCTGTTAATCCTGTCTACTTTTGCACGATCCCAATGCCCGATTGGGCTTCCGTCGCACATCCCACAACATACGCCCAGGTACCTTCGAAGGTAATACAGCCCTTTAATATCCAACCTCACGTTATTTTACGTATATCGCGCCGACAAGTTTCTTCTATACTTGACGGCAATAGGTTTTGTGCATTTATGGGAGGATTTTCCCTTTAGGGGATTTAAGGGGCGGGGCGGGCAAATGCACAAAACCTATTGCAGCGGAGTAAAGATACATTTCAGGAAAAATAACCAATCCTATCATTAGGCTTTATTCAAAAAATTTCCGTAAGGAAATACCTTTGTCCTGTTCACCCTGTGGAATATAGCAGCTTGGTTTGCAAGCGAGCATTCCACAGGGTAAATCCTGTAAATTTTAGAATCCTGTCTCATATTTACCCGAGAATCTTTACCTTTGCGCCACATTTTAGAAAAATGCAGAAAGTTGTATTTCAAGACCTGGGCCTGATCCGGTACAAAGACGCCTGGGCATACCAGGAGGAAAAGCTTAAAGAGTTGGTCGACAGGAAGTTGAAGAACCTTAAGCTGGCACCGGAGGAGCGGGAAACGCAGCGCCACTATTTGCTTTTCTGCGAACATCCTCCCGTCTACACCCTGGGCAAGAGCGGTTCGATGGACAACCTGCTGCTGGACGAGCAGGGGCTGGAACAGGAAGGCTTCGAATTTTTTAAAATCAACCGGGGGGGCGATATTACCTACCACGGGCCGGGGCAGATCGTGGGGTACCCCATCTTCGACCTGGATTGCTTCTTCACGGATGTCCACCGCTACGTGCGCTACCTGGAGGAAGCTGTTGTCCTGACGATCGCTGAGTACGGCCTGGAAGGCATCCGGGTAAAGGGCTACACCGGCGTATGGCTGGAAGCCGGGGGGGGGCTGCCGAAGCGGAAGATCTGCGCGATCGGCGTCCATCTCAGCCGGTGGGTGACCATGCACGGTTTTGCATTTAACGTGAACACGCAGTTGTCCCATTTTAAAAATATTATCCCCTGCGGGATCGACGATAAAGACAAAGACGTCACTTCCCTTTCCCGGGAGCTGGGGCGGGAAGCAGACATAGGCGAGGTAAAGGAAAAGCTCAGATGGCATTTTGCCGACTTATTTGGTTTCGAGTTTGCCGGGCGGTAGGCGCCCTTTCACTTTGTAAATGCCCAAGTACCTTCTGGATTATGATGAAAGACATCCCTAACCTGAAAGTTGAAGATATTGCGATTGCCGTCGTGCCCCGGGAAATCCAATCGGATGAGGAAGATTTGTGGGACACTTATCTGATCAACCTCAAGGAAGACCCCATCACGAATGTGCTGATCAACTCCAAAGGATACGGAGAGGTGGAAGGGGAAAAAATGAAAACGACCATCCTGCGCCATTTCTTCGAAGAAATCCCGCCCCTTTCGGTAGTAAAGATCGAGCCGATACAGGTGAAACTGTTCGGGTTGACCAACGAATACTGGGTCAGTTTCACCTACGACGACTATATGTACGACAAGAAGTACATCTTCGTAAACGGAAGCATCGCATCGGAAAACTTCACCCGGATTCCCTTCATCAACCGGCCGGGGGTTATGATCCGGTAAACCAGAATCATGAGCCAGAACATAAAGCCTAAGAAAGTCAGCGAATCCCGTACTGTCATGACGGAGATGGTCATGCCCAACGACACCAACCCCATGGGCAACCTCATGGGCGGCAACCTGCTGCGCTGGATGGACATCGCCTCCGGAATCTGCGCTGGCAAGCACTGCGAAGCCCACGTGGTGACGGCCTCCGTCGACCATGTTTCTTTCCAGAAACCGATCAAGCTGGGCGATGTCATCACCCTGGAGGCGTCGGTTACCCGGGCGTTCCGCACTTCGGTCGAAATCCACGTCGAAGTCTTCGCCAACGACATCAAAGGGGGCAACCCCCGCCGCTGCAACCACGCCTACTATACCTTCGTCGGGCTGGACGACGACGAAAACCCCCAGCCCGTGCCGCCCGTGCTGCCCCTCACCGAGATAGAACAGCAGCGCTACGACAGCGCCTCCAAGCGCCGGGAGATGCGCCTCATCCTCAGCGGCAGGATCAGGCCGGAGGAAGCTACCGAGTTCCGGGCTTTGTTCCTGGAGAGGGAGCCGTAGGGGTCGCATCTGCGATAAACGCTGCCGGGTTGTTCATTCCGGAGCCAGGCCGAAACCCGGCAGGTTGTAGCGCTTCCTGCAAACCTGGAAGGCTATTTGTAAGTAAGTGAGCAGACAACTCCAAGTTGGTATGTGTTTAGCGCCAAGCCAGGTGACATCTTTCGCCTTTTCACCGGAACCCCTGTAGTTCAAGGCGAAAGGTGTCATCTGGCGAGATTTGACCACCTTTTTGCCCATCTATCGGCAGAAACAAGGGGAAATGGAATAAATTGGCGCCCGAGAACCTACCGCTTCACAAAGCCCTCCACCCCCACCACCTGCCCCTCCCGCAGACACTGCAAATAATACACCCCGGCCGGCAGTTCCTCCACTTCCACCAGCAGCGTCACTCCCCAACTTCGCCCGGCATGGCCGGCTACGTCGGGCGAAGCCGGCAGGCGGGTGGAGAAGCGCCGCCATTCCCGCCCCTGCGCATCCAGGATGCGAAAGTGATGCTCGCTGCCGGCGGGGGCGGAGAAATAGACTTGTAGCGCGTCGCTCACCGGGTTGGGGTAGAGCAGCAGCGTGCAGTCATCGGACGACTTGCTCCGGCTGCCGAAGCCATCGGCGAAGGCATGCGAGTCGTCTGATGACTTTGGCTCCTCCACCCCGCTCACCAACTCACAGCCCGGCACCAGGCAGCCATACTCATCCACCTTCAGCAGCCAGCCCTGCTGGCGGGGGGCGTTGACGGTGTCGCGCACTTCGCCGGCCATGATGAAGCCGCCATCGGGGGCCTGGGCCAGGTCGTTGATGTAGTGGCGGGTTCTTTGGCTTGGGATATGTTGATAGTAGCGTTTCCAAAGTAAAACGCCATCCGTTGATATTTTTGCTAATACCCCATTGAAATAAAGCCCATCCTCAGGAGTGCCTTCGATTAAATTGCCGGCAACAGCGTAACCGCTGCCGTCCCGTATCTCCACACCGGACGTAAGTTGGTTGTTGAAAGATATGGCATGAAAGGAATCTCTCACCAAGACCCCCCATTCTTCCTGCCGGCTGGAGTCCAGCTTGAAGGCGTAGTTGTGCCAGCGCAATTCGCTGAACCCAGGGCCTGCCGGAACCTCTATCCCCTGGCCCGTCATCACCAGCAATCCACCGTCGCTAGTGGCAATGGCCCGCCCTTCCTTACCTCGCAGTTCGCCGGGGGGAGAGAAATACTCCCAGAGGATATCATCCTGATTGTTAACTTTGAAAATATGGTTGCGGGCTTCGATGTCTTGATGGGCAAAGTTGGTATTGTCCCGAATGGAAGCAATGATATAACCGTCAGAGGCAGTTAGTATGTTGTTAGGCCGGTCACTTCTACTTGTAATGCCATAGGTAACACTTGAAACAAAAGCCCCTTCTTCATTTAATTTGAGGACTTCCACGTCTGTGTCAGAGGTTCCATCTGGGTTTTTGATCATGTTCAACAACAGATAACCATCTGGTATTTTTTTAAGGTCTCGGTTTAATACGCCTGAAACTAACGGAAAGAAAGGATGTGGAAACTCAGAAATAACTAAAGGGCTTCCATTCGTATCGAATATAATAAGCAGTGATTTGGTGATGCTGTCAACGGTATACTCTGCCGCTTCACCCTGCCCGGTTTGAAATAAGATATCGGCCTTCAGGTAGAAAGAATGCAGGCTGCCTTTATGATCCAGCCACAACAGGGCGCTGTCCCGGTTGTAGGCAACGCTATCTAATAAGTAGTAGGCCAATACAAGATCTGCAGCGCGGTGCATGCCGGCGTAGGCGGTAGATAAATCCTCCTCCATCGCATCGCGATCCGTATTCAGCAGGCTGGCTTGCTGCACTTGCGATAATTCCTCTCCGTCAAGGCTGGAGTTTTCTTCCAGGTAAAGCCAAAAACCTGCTTTGCGCACTGCCTCCGGGTTGGCTTCCAGCAAGTCTACCTGCATGCCGTTGTCGAAGACGGCGGGTTTGTCTACAACCGCCTTCAAAACGTGCTGAGAAACATAAGGAGAAATCCCCAGCAAGTCGTTGATAAGGCCAGCCGCCTGCCCGGCGCCAGCTTGAGCCACTTCTGCCAACAGGCCAGGGGTGTCCCCGTCGTCGATCAGGCCATCATAATCCGCTTTGTAGAGTTGGTATTGGCCTTTGGCGTCGAAAAAGCGGCTCTTTACCAGCTCGATATCCTCGTCGGACACCTCCCCGCCGACTTCTCCACTACTACATTCATTAAGCTCCGCTTCTTCTTTAGCAATGGTATTATCCGAATAAAATAGAGGTTCTTCCTCGGAAACTTCAGGGTAAAAGAAATATTGAATAAAACCGCCTTGGTTATTAAAATCTCCTTCTGGGTTGCCATTATTCTGGGAGAAAGTATTTCCCGTTGCCAGGCCTAAAGCATTTCGCTGTTCCTCCGTAATCCCCTCCCCCTCCTGCACCCAAAAGTCGAACACATTGCTGCCCAGGTTATTGTTACACTCGTACACAATACCGCCACCCAGGGAGGTTCCCACATTATCCCCTACCGCCGCATTGCCCACATAAAAAACATCAAAGTTATTGCCATAAATGGTATTGGCGTCCGTGCCGGCTCCTGTGTCGATTACTTTCACCCCCACCGTCTCGTCCTGGCTGGCGGCCAGGCCCCGCAGGCGGTTGCCCATTACGGTAAAGCCGGTGCTGTAGTTGATTTGTATTCCTTCCTGCGACACCAAAAAGGGCGGCAGGCAGACCACTGGACATTTTGGGGGCTACTTGTGTAAAGGTGTGAAAGTGTAAACGTGTAAATGATTGGGAGCCAATTTCTTTTACACCTTTACACGCTTACACTTTTACACGGGCCAGAAAATGT
>JAGFJD010000174.1 GCA_024102975.1 Phaeodactylibacter sp.
GCAGCGACAACTGCGGCCTGCTCGGCCTTAGCCTGAACCGGACGAGCTTCACCTGCGCCGACGTGGGCATGCGCACCGTGCTGCTCACCGCTACCGACGGGGCCGGCAACCAGCACAGCTGCGTGGCAACGGTGACTGTCCGGGACAATACCGATCCGGAGGCGCTTTGTCAGGATGTAACGGTACAGCTCGGCGCCGGCGGTTCGGCTACGCTCACCGCAGGCGAGGTGGACAATGGCTCCGGCGACGCCTGCGGCATCGGGAACCGCACCCTCAGCCGGACGGCTTTCAGCTGCGCGGACCTGCTGGGCCCGCGGGCCGTCACCCTCACCGTCACCGACGTCAATAACAATACGGCCTCCTGCACAGCGAACGTCTGGGTGCGCGACGACCTCTTCCGCGCCTGCCCCGACCCCTGCCCCAACGACCCCGACGACGACATCGACGGCGACGGCATCTGCGGCGACATCGACAACTGCCCGGCCGATTTCAACCCCGGCCAGGAGGACCTCGACCAGGACGGCCTGGGGCTGGCCTGCGACCCGGAGGTGTGTATCAATACTGTAGTGGGCAACCTGAACGCTTACGTCAACGGCCTGGCGATCAGTTCTTCGATAAAGCGGGCCATCACCCGGCGGCTGAGCCTGGCAGCCAACAAATTCTGCAGTGGATATGGCACTGGTTCCATGGCTGCCTATCTGGACTTCGTGGTCGATTATGTGCAGAGCCAGAGCGGCGGCGGCATCCCGTCCGGCGCGGCTGATTACCTCATCTCACAGATGAACGGCCTGGCCAGCGCCCTGAACGCCGGCATCGTGGTATGCTGCCCGCCGCCTGCCGCTCTGCCTGTAAATCCGGGGCAGCCGGCAACTGCTGCGGCGGAGCTTGTGCAGCTGGCCGCCAGCCCCAACCCGTTCAACGAGCAGGTAGCTATTCGTTTCTATCTGCCGGAAGCCGGCCTGGCTGAGTTGGAGGTGTTCAACCTGAATGGGCAGCGGGTGGCGGCATTGCTGTCCGGCTATATGGACGCCGGGCAACAGGAATATCTTTGGGACGGCACGGATGGCCGCGGGCAGCAGCTGAGCGCGGGGGCCTATCTGGTGCGGTTGCGCACCCGGAGCGAAGCTGTCACCAGGAAGCTGAGCCTGGTGCGGTAGGGGGCAGGAGTAAGTTCAGGAAACCTCCGACAGCTCCCCGTTGGAGGTTTCCTGAACTAAAACTTAACGGATGACCTTTTCCACCAGCAACCGCCTCCCGCTAACATCCAGCAGTTCCAGGAAGTAGAAGCCCGGCGGTGTGCGCCGCATGTCGAGGACGGCCCTGCCGCCGGCCATGTCCAGGCGGGCTTCCAGGATCGTCCTGCCCTCCCCGCTGTGCAGGCGGGCCGTGACGGGGCCGGCGTAGGAAGATTCAAGGGTCAGTTCTTCCCGGACCGGGTTGGGAAAGAGCTTCCAGTTTTCGGCCGATACAGCAGCTGTGCTTACCAATCCTTCATCGACCATGCCGTTGCAGTTGTTGTCCAGGCTGTCCAGCACTTCCGTGGCGTCCGGGTTGATGGCAGCATCGCCGTCGTTGCAATCTGCATCATTGTCGACGTAGCCGTCGGGCGGCATAGCCAGGCAGGTGTCCAGGCCGGTGGCGGCGTCGCCGAAGCCGTCGCCGTCGGCATCGGGGAAGTAGCTGGCCAGCGGCAATCCCTCGTCGATCATGCCGTTGCAGTCGTTGTCCAGTCCGTCGCAGCGTTCGGGGGCGCCGAAATAGACCGTGGCATCGGTGTCGTCGCAGTCCTGGGCGTTGTCGGCGTAGCCGTCGGGCGGGGTGGCCAGGCAGGTGTCGAGGCTGAGGGCGGCATTGCCGAAGCCGTCGCCGTCGGCATCGAAGAAAAAGGTAGCGGACGCCAGGCCGTCGTCGATGGCGCCGTTGCAGTCGTTGTCCAGGCCGTCGCAGAGTTCCGGTGCGCCATTGTATATATCGGGGTTGTTGTCGTTGCAATCCTGGGCGTTGTTGGCGTAGCCGTCGGGCGGGGTGGCCAGGCAGGTGTCGATCACCTGGGCGATGCCGCCGAAGCCGTCGCCGTCCTGGTCGAGGAAATAGCTGTAGAGGGTGAGGCCGTCGTCAGTCATGCCATTGCAGTCGTTGTCGAGGCCATCGCAGATTTCGGCGGCGTTGGGATTGAGGGCGGCATCGCCGTCATTGCAGTCCTGTCCGTTGTTGACGTAACCGTCGGGCGCTGCTGCCAGGCAGGTGTCGAGGGCAGCAGCGGCGTTGCCGAAGCCGTCGCCGTCGGCGTCCGGGAAGTAAGTGTTGACGGTAATATCGTCATCGACGAAGCCGTTGCAGTCGTTATCCAGGCCGTCGCACAGCTCTGTTGCCTCCGGGTTGATGTTAGCGTTGTTGTCGTCGCAGTCCTCGTAGCTGAAGTAGCCGTCGTTATCCTGGTCGCGGTAGAAATACTGGCGGGCGTAGTAGAAGGCCTCGGGACCGAGCTGCTGGCCGATGATGCGGCCCGGGATGTCGTCGGCCGGCGGGTGGATGCCGCCCCAGATTCGGGAGAGGCTGGTCTGGTCGGAGGCGTCGCGGTAGGTTGCCCACTGCAGGGTAATGTCCACGCTGGGGCCTTCTTCAAAAACCAGGAATTCGTTTTTCGGGGCCACAAATTCGCCCATTCCTCCCGGGAAGAAGGGGTCGCCGGTGAGCAGGGTCATCACTTCGGCGGCAGTTCGGGAGTAGGTAGAATGGCCCGAGATATAGCCGGCGAAAGGAGGGGTGACGAAGGAGGGGCGCTGGTAAGGCCACCAGTTTTCGGCCCGGATCCAGCCCACGCCTGCCTCGTCGGTTTCGGGGTCGCTGATATAGTCGGGCCCGCGCCAGGCGTATAGTTTTACCTTGCCGACGTGTTCGTTGTTGAAGCCCCGCAGGAGGAGCGGGTCGCTGGCGGTAACCAGCTCCACATAACCGGGAACGAGCGGGATGCCCGCCGGGTGGAAATTTGGCTGGTTGGGGTCGGAACTCTGCCCGTTGTCTGCCATCCAGCGGATAGCCGAGATGGGGCGCAGGTAGTCGTACCAGCCTTTGATGCCCCAGGCCGTGATGGCAGCGTCGTGCATGGCGCCGCCCAGGGTCAGGTAGGCCTTGACGTCCCATTCCAGGTCGTCCAGGACCGGCCCCTGGCCGTTGTAGCGCTTGACGAGGGCGGGGTGGTCGTTGACGTAGTTGAGGATGGTGAACCAATGGCCGGGAGGCGTCTCAGAGTCGGGGCCGTCGGCCCAGAACTCGGCCAGCACGCGGGTATAGTCGCCCCGGGGAACGAGCTGGGGTTCGTAGGGCTGGCCGGTATAGGGGTTGACCGGGTGGCCGTCGCCGGGCGTTTCGCCATCCAGGAGGCCGTAGTAAGCCTGGTATCCGTCGAAGTCCGTCGGCAAATCTCCCTGAAAGTTGCCGCTGGCGCCGGGCGAGATGTCCCACATTACGCCATCGTCGGGGTCGAGGTGGGCCGACCAGATGGACACCAGCAGGAAATTCCACATGTATTCTTCGGACCGGCCGCCGCCGTCGACTTCATCGATATGAGGGGGCGGGCCGGGGTCGTGGTAGACCCAGTATTCGTTGCCGCCGCGGTTGTAAACCGTCAGTTCGTCGGGTTGCAGGGAGAAAGGCACCACCTTGCCCCATTCCGGGCTGAGGAAGGGCGGCGTGCTCAGCGGGATGGGGTTGCCGCTCTGGTCGATGAACACGTCGAGGGTCAGCGGCTGCCAGCGGTTGGGGTTCAGCAGGTATGGGTTGCCGGGGCCAACGGGGGCCAGGGGCGGGTTGGCGGGGATATAATATTGGTTGGCATAGCCGTTCTGCTCGTTGGCGCCGTCCTGCAGGCCGAAGTTGATCAGGTTGTCGGCAATGTAGTTGCCCAGGGCGGCCGGCGAGCCGGAGGCGTAATCCCGAGACGTAAAGTTGGTGTCGCATCCCAGCTGGACGAAGAGGCTGTTGGCCAGGGCAAAGGTCTCGTCCGCGCCCGGCGAATTCTGAAAGCGATGGCGCAGCAGGCGGTAAGCGGCATAGCTGATGGCTTCCTCGCGGGCGGCCTGCACGTCGGCCGGCGCGCTGACGCCGTCGAACGGGCAGGTAAAGCCGCCCAGGGTTTTGCCCAGAAAGAAGGTTTCCGCCTCGCCGTCGTAGGCGGCCCAGGCGTCGTACATGGCCACTGAGGTATGGAAGAGGTTGCGGGCGTGTACAGTGGGCCGGGCAAAGTCGTTGCGGATGGCAGTCAGCAGGACTTCGTTCCACTCCCGGGCGACGGAGTGCTGGCCCTGTGCCGGCAACGCGCCGGCCAGGATCATGCCGGCGATCAGCAGGCGAAAGACAGGTTTGGAAAAGTGCATCATAGGAATGGGATCGTTGTATTAAAAAAAAGCTAAGTTAAGTAATTGAAGTGGGGCCTGCCTGTTTTTTAACATAAGGGTTTGTCTGTAATGCAGGAATCTGCTGTATATTGGCGCTTTGGATTCCGTTCAGAAAAATCAGCGACCCTATGCGTAACACCGGTTCTTTGTTTGCTCTGATACTGCTGGCTTGTGCCCTGCAGGTTGCCGCCCAGCCAACCGCCGGCATCCGGCCCGAAACCTTCCTGTTGTACAAGAACTTCCCTTCACAATACGTCAGCCCGCGGCACGTCGAGGTCTGGCTGCCGGAAAGGTACGGGGAACTGGACGCCCTTCCCGTCCTCTATATGTTCGACGGGCAAAACATTTTCCATTCGTTTCAGGGCTGGGGCGGCGAGTTCAACCCGGGCTGGCGGGTGGACGAGGTGCTGGACAGCCTGAACGAAGCGGGCACCCTGCCGGAGATCATCGTGGTGGGCATCCACAACAGCGGCGCCAGAATGGCCGAATACATGCCGGAAAAACCCGGAGAACTGGTGGCGCAACGCATCGCCGAAACCGATCACGACTGGTACAAGGCATTCAAAACCGACCCGCCCCGGTCGGACAACCAGTTGAAATTCATCGTAGAGGAGTTGAAGCCCTTCATCGACGCCCATTTTAAAACCAAAAAGGGCCGGGCCAACACCTTCATCGCCGGCTCCAGCATGGGCGGCCTGATGTCCGCCTACGCCATTTGCGAATACCCGGACGTGTTCGGCGGCGCAGCCTGCTTCTCCACCCACTGGCCTCCGCTCGACGGCGTCTTCCTGGAATACATCAAGGCCAACCTGCCCGATCCGGCCACCCACAAGATTTATTTCGACTTCGGCACCGAAGGCCTGGACGGCGAGTACGAGCCCTTCCAGCAGATCGCGGACGAAGCCATGGAAGCCCGGGGTTATGAAAAGGGAAAAAACTGGCAAACGCTGAAATTCGAAGGGGGGCGGCACGACGAGGAGGACTGGCACGCGCGGTTCCACATCCCGATGGCATTTTTGCTGCGAACAGCGAACAGCAAATAGCGAACAGCGAACCTGCGTTCACCCGCCAAACAAGTCATCCAGGCCCAGAACCTGATCGATCAGCCCCAGGCTGTGCTTGTTGGCCTTCAGCCCAAAAGTAGTGATCAAGGTCAGCATGATGTGCTTTCTGGTGTTGGCTGCTTCCTGAAAGACGCGTATTTTTTCGCGCAGGGCTTGTGCGTATTCGGCCGAAATGCTCAGTTCCGCATTATAAAACTTAATCTCAAAGAGGTTAATGACTTTGTCGTTGCGGTCGATCAGCAAATCGATTTGAGCGGGATTCTGCTGCCCGAATACCGGGAAAGGGCAAAACCGAAGTTGGCCAGCTGTTTTTTCAGGTCGCCATCCTGCAATCCCGTTACTTCAAATAATATATGCTCCTCATACACCTGCTTCACCAGAAATGTTTTGCCGACCCGCCGCCGGCCTATGACGGCTACCATCTCCGGCTCATCTGACTGAAGCGCCTCCATCAGGGTTTCGCGCTCTCTTTTCCGGCCAATCAGTTTTTTTTTCATGCAGGTTGTTTTATTGGCGAATCGAATGCTTTTTCCAAAACGTGAAGAAGCGAGGCTTTGATTTGGAGTCCATCCACCTCAACGACTTAGGCAAACTCAAGAAACTGGTGGGCTTGGTTTGCATCGCCTATGCTATGGTGGCCAATATTGGGCTACATGAACATTTGCTAGGAAGAGCTATCCCGGTAAAAAACCATGGGTACAAAGAAAACAGCTTCTCACGCAAGGGAATCGACCAACAGTAACAGTGGGTTTATGATAGTCAGTCCAGATGGCATACCTCTGAATGAAATCATTGAATTTGATCTATATCCATTTTGGTGGCTGTCTTGTAGTTCCTTTTCCAACTGTTATTTCAAATACGGTCGTGATCGGCCAATTGATCCTGGAAGGTTTCGCACCTGCCAACTTGCTGTTGGCCACTAACATTTCGATTTTCTTCAATGAAAACTATATTTCGAATCAATCAAACCTGGCCCCAAACAAATCCAGCTTCAAAACCTATCCCAACCCGGCACCCGGTTATTTCAAGGTGGTGTTCGAAGAGGCCCTGCGCCGGCCCGGGCGGGCAGTGTTGTACAACGGGCTGGGGCAGGTGGCGCTGGAGGCTCAGCTAGAGGCTGGCAGCCGGGAATTCCGCATCGAGCTTTCGGGGGTAGCGCCGGGGTTGTGTTTTTATAGCGTGTTTCGGGATGGAGCGGCCGTGAAGGGGGGGAAGTTGGTGGTGGCCGGCGGGCGGTAAGGCGGTGGGCGGGCGAGTGTTCAAACCACTGTGTTTTTTGTTTAATTTCGTTCACTTCAGGGTGAAAAGCAACATTAAAAAAGCCCCGGCGGTCACCGCCGGAGCTTCTGCGTGAAAAGTAAATGAACTAATCGCTTTCTAAAACTGAAGGATCGCCCGCACGTCTTCTTCGCTGCGGATTTCCTTGTCGATAAGCTTGAGCGGTAAGGTATAAGTCTCTTTATTGGTCTTGATCTTGTCGAAATCTTCGGGCCGCATCAGGGCAATCTTCCCGTCGTCCGTGACGATCCAGAGCAGGTTTTCGGAACCGGCGTCGAAGCGCAGCGGCGTATCGTCGGTGGCATACAGGCGGTAAACCGTGTTTTTGCTGTTGTCCGCCAGATAAGCCGTGTGGTTGCGGTAGAAATTGCCGTGCTGGTCGCGGAAAGCGGCCTGGATGCGCTGCTCGGAAGGCGGGATCAGCCGGTCGCAGTTCCAGAACCCGAAACCGGTGGCTTTGAAGCGGTTGACGACTTTGCGCCTGACGAGATAGCGGGTGGACGCTCCGAACTCGATGCCCTGCGCCTGCAGTTCCTCCAGCTTTTGGTCATACGCTTCCAGCGCTTTCGCCTTTTCCTGTTCGGCCTGGGCCTGCAGCGCCTGCTTTTGTTCTTTGAGCTGCGCCTCCCAGTCGGCCATGGCGGCCTGGAAATCGCGGTATTCCTCCTCGTATTGTTGCAGCGCCCTTTCGTAGTCGCTGCCGGTCAGCACCGGCGTCACGATCAGGGTGAGCTGGTTCTGCGGGTGGATGAGGGTCAGCTCGTAGTCGCGGTTGTTGGCCGGGCGGATGCGGACGGACTGCCAGCTGACGTTGAACGCCCGCTCGTCGAAGGCGGGGCTGCTGGGGGCTATCTGCCAGATCACGCCTTTGTACATGCGCTGCAGCTTGGCCAGTTCGTTCTGTACTTCGCCGCCCTGGGTGTCCTCAACGTTGAGGCTGCCGTCCAGAAAGTTGAGTTCCAGGGTAGGCCGGTCGGGCGATGCCCGGTGCGGGCGGAGCGGCTCGACCGGTTTCGGGATGCGCGCTTCAAGGGCTTTAAGGGCCTCGGCCGCCCTGGATTCGATGGCGCCGTACCGGCTCAGCAATTCCCGTTTGTGTTCCAGCAGCGGGTCGTTTTCGTCCAGTATTTCATCTTCGATGAACTGGATGTTGTCGACATCCTGGTAAAGCCATTCCCGGGCGAAGGTGTCCAGTTGGTAAATGTGGTAACGGGGCGGCGCATCCAGGTTGAAGCTGGATACGATGATCTCGGAGACCAGTTCTACGTCGATGTTCTTTCCGGGGGCGAGCTGCACCCGTTTGCCGTCCTGTTCGGCGTAAATTTCGATCATGCCGGCGGATTCGAGGTTGTACTGTACGCCGGCGGAGTCATACGTCAGCGGTACGCCGGCGAGGAAGAAGTCCACATAATCGTGCATCTCCCGGTAGCGGATATCCACTTCGCCCTGGATCAGCCGGCCGCGGTCGTCGGCGAAGGCGGCGGCGGGCACGACCAGGCGGGAGCCGCTGGGATATTCGTAGACGCCGCCCTGGTTGGCGTCCACGCGGAAGCTGGCGAACTGGGGCTGTATGTCTTCAGACAGGGGAGGGCTGACGAATTCCTGGCGGGCGAAGTATTCCGCTGCGGTCAGTGCCGGTTCGTTCGGGGCAGAGAAAATGCCGCCCAGGACGATGGCCACAGCGGCCACCGCCGCTGCTGCTGCGCTGCCTATCGACAATACGCGCAGCCGGCGGATTCGGAGGGCTCGCCGGTTTTCCTGCTCGCCCCGGAATCGCCGCAGCAGGGCGCCAAAGTCCTTGTGGCGCTGTATTTCCTCCCGGGAAGGCAGCCTGGGGTTGATCTTGAAATTGTATTTGTTGCCCATATTTTCTGAGGTTTTACGCCCGGAGGCATAACTTAACCATCAACTCATCTTTTTTTTCATCCTGTTCAGAATCCGGAAGGTCTTCACCTTTGCGTTGTTTTCAGTGATGCCGAGTATCTCGGCAATTTCCTTGTAGGGCCGTTCTTCGAAGAAACGAAGCTCTATCAGTTGCAGGTCGTCTTCTTTCAGGCCATCCAATGTTTCGAGTAGCAGTTGCCGGTGTTTCTCGTCGTCGCGCTCTTCAATTTCTTCGAACAGGCCGGAGATGTTGGTCTCTTCAACACTCACAACCCGGTCTTTCCTGGCTTTGCGGTAGTGCTGCGCCACCTCGTTGCTGGCGATCCGGTAGAGCCAGGCTGAGAAAGGCACGCCTTTGTATTCGTAATCTGTAATGCGTTGCAATGCTTTGAGGAAAACCTGGGAACAGAGGTCGGCGGTCAGCGCCTCGTCGGTGGTCCGCCGGAAAACAAAGAGAAAGATATCTTCATAATACCGTTCGTACAGGGGCCGGAACAAAGCGGGGTCACCCTGAGCAGCTTGCACTTCCAGCCACTCTTCCTGCATTTCTGCCGCAGAAACAGTCCTTTTGGGCGGGCTCATCCGAACGGTTTTTGCAAGAGTACGGCTAAATTGCAAATTCGAAAGCATTAAATAAAGAATTTTTCTATAAAGTGCCCGGGTTTATTTCCTGGAAACAGCGGGAGCGCGCCGGATTCCTGAATCTCTCCCTCCTGTTCCGACCTCATAATGATGAAGGAAGGAAAGGTTACACCTGCCGGCCCGGAATTATTTTTGGGAAAGGTTGCTATATTGGTGGATAATTTCGATAACCAACAGAACCCAATTGGATGCTTTACCCCATCGTAAGGCCGATCGCCCGGCTGGGGCTTCGCGCCTTCTACCGCAAAATATACCTCTCTCATGCTGAACGCATACCGCGCAACGAGGCGGTAATCCTGGCGGCCAACCACCCGACGGCATTCCTCGAACCCTGTATCCTGGCCTGTTTCCTGGACCGCCCCCTCTACTTTCTCGCCCGGGGCGACCTCTTCAAAAAGCCTTTTTATGCACGCTTGCTGTACGCGCTGAACATCCTGCCGGTCTTTCGCCTCAAGGATGGAGGATACGGAAAACTGAAAGACAACTATTCGACCTTTGAAGCCTGCTACAGCACCCTGGCGCAACGCAGGACCATCATGATCCTGGCCGAAGGGCGGACCAAACAGGAGAAACGCCTGGGGCCCCTGCAGAAAGGCACGGCCCGCATCGCCCTGGGAACCCTGGAGCGCCATCCCAACGACCTGGACGAGGTCTTCATCGTCCCGGTAGGCGTGAACTTCACTTACGCGGACCAGCCCCGCTCAGAGGTCATGATCGACTTCGGGGAACCCATCCTGGCCAGCCGCTTTCTTCAGGAGTTTGAAGAAAACGCCAACCAGGGCATGGCTACGCTGACTGACGTGCTGAAAGAGGAGTTGGAAAAAAGCCTGGTCATTATCGAACAACCGGAAGACGAAGAACTGGCAGAGGGCCTGCTCCGCATCTTCCGGAACGAAAACCCGCAGCCTCTGCTGCCGGCCGTTGATTACCATGCCACCCCCCTGAACATGGAAAGGCAGGTGGCAGAAACGGTCAACCGCCTGCCGGAAGATGAGAAAAAACGGCTCGCCGGCCAGGCCGCCGCCTATTTCGAAGCCCTGAAAGCAAACGGGATAAATGATCAGGCCGTAGCGGGGAAGAAAATGAACGGGACAGCCGCCGCCGCCTTGCTGGCCCTCGGTTTCCCCTTCTTTTTGATGGGCTACCTGTGGAATTTCCTGCCGGCATGGCTGGCCAAATACATTTCCGATACCCAGGTGAAAACGCTGGAATTTAAAGCGCCGGTCCGATGGGCTGCCGGCCTCGGCACCTTTCTCGTGTATTTGCTGGCCTGGATACTGGCCGCTGCCGTATCCGGCTTGTGGGCCGTCGCCCTGGCCGCTCTTGCTTTATTGCTGATGGGCCACTTCGCTCTGTATTACCTGGAGTTTTACAGCCAATACCGAAAGGACAGGCGTATGGAGGCGCTTTCCGAAGAAGAAAAGTCGCTTGTCCTCCAGAAAAGAGAAGGGGTGCTGCGGGCATTCCGGAAACTGGCGGCGAGTTATGCCTGATCAGAATTCCTTGTTGCTGTTTTGGTATCTTTTGTCCAGCTCTCCCGCCAGGCCGAAAAGGAAAAGATAAAGAAATATTAAACCCGCGATCAAAAGGAAATTCATAATCGGTTGTTTTTATATGATCGTCTGGTGGTTTTTCGGCCTGTTTGCTGATGAGTAGGTTTCTAACGTATGAGACGGGCAGATGTTTCAGCTTTTTGCCTGGCTGCGGATAAAAAAAAGCTGCCCCTGGAGAGGGGCAGCTGTAACTACTGGTATGTAGTTAGCAGGGGAATCTTAGGGGCCGGAGAAAAATAAGTTTCCGATTTCAGGCGAGCTGTTTTTTCGCCAGACGAGGCGCGGGGAGGGCGCATAGCGGTGCTACGTAACCGATCCCGCAACGAAGTATGGCGGAAAAAGAGCCGCATCAAATGGGGAAGTTATTCTTCTCCGGGCTCTTAATCTTCAGAACAGAGCAGGTTGCCATCTTCCGAGAAGACGGCTTCAATATCGTCATCGCTTCCGGGCACATCCACTTCCACAAGATATTGGATGCTTCCATCTTCAAACCGAAGCTCTTTGAGGTCGTCATCGTCGATCTGGTAACCCGGATACTCGCTGGATATAGCGTCCGCCACCGCCTGCGGAAGATCCTGCTCGCCTATTTCAACGGCTGAAAAAAGGAAAGCGCCATCCGGTGCGAAATAAAGGTATGGGCCGTCGTCTTCCAGCTCTGCCTCAATAGCCATCGTGCCGTCGCACAGACGCTCACTTTCAATTTCATCTATTCCATAACCCGGAAAGTTGGCCTGCACGTAATCGGAAATGAAAGCCGGAATGTTGTCCCCGTCATCGTCATCGTCCCCGTCATCGTCATCATCGTCCCCGTCATCATCGTCGTCGTCGTCCCGGCAGAGGAATGTGCCGTCATCTGAGAAGTACAATTCGATGTCGTCGTCGAGTTCGATCTCGTAGAAAGTCAGGCCGTATTCCAGTTCCAGTTCGGCTTCTTCGATGGAAAGCCCCGGATAGTTTGCCTCAATATAGTCGAGGATAGATTGGGGGAGGTTGGCGACAGCGATGGAGTTGTCGTCGTCGTCATCGTCGTCGCCTGAGCTGATGAGCACGCCGTCTTCGGTGAAGAGCAGTTCCAGATCGTCATCGTCATTGTCGTCCCGCTCGATTTCTATGCCAAATCGGACGTCGTTGAAAAATTGTTCGGCCTCGTCGATGACATAGCCGGGGTAGTTGTCGGCGATGTAGTCGCGGATGGCCTGGGGCAGGCTGCTGACGCTGATGTCTTCTCCATCTTCACAGGGCAGGAAAGAAGAATTGGGCGGATTGTTCAGGTTCAGGCTTAACCCGTCGTCATCATTCACGCAGCTGTTAAGAGCGAAGAAAACCGGAAGAAAAAAAAGAAATTTCAAACACTTTTTCATAGCACTAACTGATTTTGATTTATTGTACGAATAGTCTTTTTCGGGCATAAACGGACCCCGGCATTCCCGGCGGCGGGAATGTTTCGCGGCGGGGTTGCCGTCCGGGGCAGGGTGTTTTGGGGATTACGGCTGAATGAGCACTTTTTTTGAAAAACAGCCTTCAGGGCTGCAGCCGGTGAGGAAATACAGGCCGGGCGGCGCGCCGGATGCCTGTATTTGATACAGGCCTGTTGCGTCCTGGCTTACAGTCACAGCAACCTTCCGCCCCAGCTTGTCGTGCAGGGAGAAGCCGGAGAGGGGTTTTCCGGACCGGAGGAAGAACGCTCCTTTACTGGGGTTGGGGAACAGCTGGAGCTGAACGCCGCCGGTTGCCGAAGTAGCAGATACGGCGTTGGGGTCTCGGGCAATGATGATCATGGCGCTGTCCGGAACCAGGGGGATGGCCCCGAGATCAAGGTCGAGCAACAGTACGCTGTCGATGCGGATATTTAAGGTGTCGACAGACAGGCCGACGATGATGTCTTCGATGATGATCGAAAAGGCGCCGATCCTGCCCGACCCGGCGGGGGCGGCCTGCTGGTTTGTCCGGGTGACCGCCAGTTCGGCGGTGCCTGTCGTTTCATCCGTAATGAACAATTCTTCGACCTCCCCGTCTCCGGCGGAGATCCAGCTGTTGAATTCGGCCGCGTATTCAATGCCGTCGTCATCGGCGAGCAATTCGGCGTCATAGCTCAGCTTGAAGGCGATGCCGTAGAAGTTGTTCACCGGCATGGAGAGGTCTCCTATACTGATCCCGACACTGACCTGGGCGCCTTCCTGCACAACTGTGGCGGCGGGTTCGAGGAAAATGCGGGGGGCGGTGCCGGGGGCGGCGTTGGCATAAGCGTCCGGGGTGACGGTACCGTGCGTGAGGCTGAAATTTTCCTCGATGGCGTCCTTGTCGTCGTCGTCAATCGAACCATCCCCGTCTCCGTCGGCATAGGCGTAGTTGAGGCCGTTGGGGAAGCTCTCAGGCCAAAAGGCGGTGATGGGCTGTGCCTGCCATTCGGTATCGCCGTTTGTCCTTTCCGGCCCCTCGCTGTTGTAGGCCAGGCCGAGGTAGAGCAGGTCGACGCCGTTCACTATGCCGTTATTGTTGACATCTCCGGGCCACATTTCCTGGGCGCCGGCGGGGATAAGGAAGCGAAAAGCAAAGGCGAAAATCAACAAGTGCCGCAAACCTGTATTCATGCAATTTTAAGGTTAGGATCAATTCGGGTAGATCGTTTACCCAATGCATTGCAAACATAGGGGAAACCGCTGTTGAAAACAAGTACACTTTTCTGATATTGTCAGGAGAACAAAGCGTTTTTTTCTTTTTTCAGAGGAATCTCTTCTGGGGAAAGCTTTTTTATTCAGCAGTTTTCGTTTTAGAATGCCACTGAAGCGCCAAGGCTCGAAATCCCACAAAATTTAGTGCGGCCCGTCTTTTAAGACAGGTAAAATTTCGTGTTTTTGTGCTTTTGTGGCCTCATTTTGCCAAAACGGGAATCGCTGTGTTTTACTGATTTAAATTATTTTATTTTTTAATGTGAAAAACGTATTTGTCAACAATTTTGGTTATTTTGCCTGGCGTTGCATCAGATAAACATCATTCAATGGAATCGAGCAAGCTCATGGACGCCATCCGGGCGTTGAAAGAACCGGAGCTGGGGCGCCTCCGGCAGTTTGTCGCCTCGCCCTACTTTAACGAACAGGAAGAGCTCATCCGGTTGCTCGATTACATACTGGGTTTCGGGCCGGAGTTCCGGGGCAGCGGGCTGGGTAAGGAACAGGCCTTTCGGCATCTTTTTCCTGCCACGCCCTATGAAGACAAGCGCATGCGCTACTTGATGAGCGGGCTGAACCAGCTGGCAGAGCAGTTTCTGGCAACCGAAAGGAGCCGGAAACAGAAAAACCATTACCGCCTGGCCTTGCTGGAAGCTGCCTCGGAGCGCGGGCTGGAGAAAGCCTACCGGCAAACTCGCCGGCAGCTGGAGGCTTCGCTGGCGGCGGAGCCCTACCGGGGCGGCGCCTTCTTTTACCACCGCATGCGGCGCGCCGAAATCGAGGAGCGGCACTTCCAACTGCAGCGGCTTAGAAAATACGACGAAAGCATTCAGTTCGCTTCGGATTACCTCGACCGTTTTTATTTCCTGCAGAAACTCAAATACGCCTGCATTATGCTCGACCGGCAGGCGATCCTACAGGGCCATTACGAATTGAATATCGGGAAAGAATGGGCAGCGCACCTGCGGGCCCGTGCCTTCTTTGACGAACCCATCATTTCGCTCTATTACACCATTCTCCAGGCTCTGCTTGAAGAGGATGAAGAATCCTACTTCCGGGCGCTTCAGAAAAACCTGGCGGCGGCCGGGCCGGGAATTCCCCCGGGCGACCTGCAGGATATCTACCTGTTCGCCATCAATTACTGCGCCCGGAAAATACGGCAGGGGAGGGAGGATTATATCGGGCAGGCCCTTCAACTCTACCTGGATGGCATACAAAGCGGCATCCTGATCGATAACGGCCAGTTGTCGCCCTGGGCCTTCACCAACGTGGTGAAGCTGGCCCTGCGATTGCGCCGGTATCACTGGATCGAGCACTTTATCCAGCGTTATGCTCCGGCGCTGCCGGATTCGTTTCGGGAAAACGCCCTGCATTACAACCTGGCAGAATTGTACTATTATACCAACCGGTTTGAACTGGCCCAGGCGCATCTTAAGGAGGTCGCCTATTCTGATATGAACTACTATCTGGGCGGGCGGGTTATCCTGGCAAAGATTTACTATGAAGAAGAGGAAGTCGAACCGCTGCTCTCCCTCCTGGCTGCTTTTACCATCTTCCTGAAACGCAACAAACTGATTTCTTCCGATTTGAAGCAGACTTATCTCAATTTTTGCGATATTCTCTTTCAGGTTGTTAAGGGGAAACGGCGGCACTGGAAAAAACTGGGCAAAAAAATTCAGGAAACCCGGCTATTGACCGACCGGGCATGGCTTCAGTCTGTTTATAGTGAGGCTTCCCCTGTCGTTGGCACATGAAAGAATATGCCGGGATATCACTTCTGAAAAAAAACAATGCGAGTCACATACTTCACCTTAAATATACGCCTCCGGGCGACTAACTTGTTTGTCATTCTTCCTCTTCCCTTGCCGTTTCCACCATGCCCTTCGGCAGGTTTTTCGATGCCCGCGCCCCGAGTTCCCGGATGCGCTCCGCCCGCCCGATGAGCGTATCCCCGTACTTTTTGGAGTCCACCAGTTTGTTCATGGCGTCGTGGTAGGCGCCCTGGGCTTGTTCCAGCCGCTGGCCAACCCCGCGCAGGTCTTCTACGAAATTGACGAATTTATCGTATAACATGCCGCTCTGGCGGGCGATCTCCAGCACGCTCCGCTTCTGTTTTTCCTGCTTCCAGATGTAAGAGACCGTCCGCATGGTAGCCAGCAGGGTAGAGGTGGAGACGATGACGATATTCTGGTCCAGGGCGTCAAGGAACAGGCGTTCGTCCTGTTGCACCGCCAGGGCGAAGGCCGGTTCGATGGGGATGAATAACAGCAGGTAGTCCGGGGAGTGGATCTGGTAGAGTTGCTGGTAATTTTTGGAGCTCAGGTTTTTTACGTGCTGGCGGATGCTGTCGACGTGCGCCCGGAGGTGCAGCTGCCTTTCTCTGTCGCCTTCAGCTTGGAAAAAGCGTTCATAGGCCGTCAGGGAGACCTTGGAATCCAGGACCAGGTGTTTTCCTTCCGGCAGGTTGATGACAAAGTCGGGGCGCTTTTGCCGGCCGTTGTCGGAAAAGCTGGGCTGGGCTTCGTAGTGGATGCCTTTCGTCAGGCCGGCCTTTTCCAGCAGCAGCTCCAGCTGGATTTCTCCCCAGTCGCCCTGGGCTTTATTGTCGCCTTTCAGGGCGCTGGCCAGGTTGTTGGCGTCGGCGCTCAGCTGCTGGTTCAGCTCCCGGAGGTGCTCGATTTCCTTTTTGAGGCTGACCCTGTCCTTGGTCTCTTCCAGAAACCGTTTTTCCACGCCTTCTTCAAAGGCTTTGATCTTTTCGCGCAGCGGCGCCAGTATACTTTGAAGCTGCTCCTGGTTTTGCAGGGTGAATTTCTGGCTCTTCTCGTCCAGCAGCCGGTTGGCCAGGTTTTCGAATTCTGCCCGGGAGCGTTCCTGCATTTGCTCCAGCTCTCCTTTCTGGGCCTGGAGCTTGTCCTCCAGGTTGCGGATGACCTGCTCCTGGCCGGCCAGGCGGCTGCCCAGCACCCGGAGTTCTTCCTCCTTTTCGTGCAGGTCGCCCAGGTACAGGTCCGCCTGCTCCTGTAACTGCCCGTAAAGGGCTTTTGGGACGTATGACCGCTCTACCTCTTCTTTGGGAAGGAAAGCGTTTTGCCGGCGCAGCAGTTGGGATAACCACCCCAGCAGGCCGCCCAGGATCAGGCCGATGAGCAGGGTGAGTACTGGCAGGATGAGGTGTTCGGGCATATCGCAGGGCTTGGCAACGTTGTCATCAAAAACATTACAGCGTGTCGCCCTGAAAGTTACAACTTTTCCGGAATCCCGGAAATGCCGGCCGGTATTTTTCTGTCAAATGACAATGAAGCGCTTGCTGTCCGCCGGCCGCCCGCCGGCCTGAAGCTGGAGGATGTAAACGCCCGGCTGCAGGCGCAGGCCGTGCCGGGTTTCGGCCCGGAATTCCCATTGGTGCATGCCGGCGGGCAATCTCTGATTCCGGATAATTTCTCTGGCGAGCTTGCCATTCAGGTTAAACAACAGCAAGCTGACGGAAGCGGCAACGGGCAGGAATGCCTGAACCCTGCCTTCTGTCGCCATGGGGTTGGGCACGATGTGCCGCAGCGCAGGTTGTGCGGGGGAAAAACCCTGGCCTTCCTGGCTGTTGGTCAGCGGTTCCAAATCCAGATAGATATCGGCAACGCCGTGCAGGTTTCCCGATTGGTCTTCCGACAGCGGAATGATCCGCTCGGCGGCAGCCGGGCTGGACGCCCAGGGATCGGCCGGAATGGAAGTATCCCCTTCGAAGTAAATCTGGGTAGTGAGTTCGGTGTCCATGGCGCTGACTTTGTAGTGGAAGTGCCGGGGGCGGAACTGGGCGCCGTTTAGGTACTTGCCGGGCAGGATCGTTTGGAAGGAATACTGCCCGTTTTCGCCGGCAAATACAACACCCCGGTAGTGGTCATCTTCATAGCCGCCGCCGTCGTTGGCGTGCCAGACATCCACCTTGGCGTTTTGGACGGGCGTTTCGCAGTCCCGGGCATAAACCGTGCCGGTGATGAACAAAGGCGTTCCCGGCGCTCCGGCCGGCGCCAGCTGCGGGGTTTCCGGCGCGCCCGGGATATAAAACGGCCCCAGGATGTCATCGGTAGTCAGGCATTGTGCTTTGCTTTCTGATGCTTTGAGGCCCAGCAGCGCGGCAGCGCCGGAAAAGGAAAGCAACCGGAGGGTTTCGCGGCGTTCGATCTTCATATTATTGTTCGGTTTTTCTTTTTATGGGAAATCGGAATGTCGGCGTTTGAAACAAGCTGAAAGGCGTCAGCCGGTCGAGCTGCCGGCGGGAGATGCCGGCTTCTTCGGCGCGCCGGATTGTTTTTTCGACCCGGGCCGTATCGCCGGCGCTCCGGTAGGCTTTGATGATCTGGACAAAGGCGTCGACGTTGTCCCTGTCCCGGCTGAGGATGGCTTCGCCGGCCCGGACCGCCTCCTGGTAATTGCCCAGCTTCAGGCTGGAGACGGCCTTCTGGTTCCAGGCTGCCAGGTTGTTGGGGTTGGCGCGGACGGCTGCGTCGGCGGAGGCTTTGGCCTGTTCTTCCTGTTCTATCCTGGTGTTCACCTCTTTGAGCTTGCGGTTGAGTTCGGGGCTGGGCGCCGCTCTCATTTCCTGTACTTTTTGGAGGTCTTCGCGGGCATTTTGCAGCCGTTCGGCATTGAGGTAGGCGGAGCCGCGGATTTCCAGGGCTTCGGCATTGTCGGGTTTAGCTTCCAGGAAGACCGAAAGATCTTCGGCGGCTTCTTCGAAGTTGCCTTTTTTGTAGTTGAGGACGCCCCGGTTGTTGCGGGCGAGCGGGTAATCGTGCGTTTCCAGCAACTGGCTGTAGGCCTCCCAGGCTTGATCCTCCTGGCCCCGGGCGATGTATTCGTCCCCCAGGAGCATGCCCTTGATCAGGTTGGCGGTGGTGTCATCCGGTTCAGGCTTATACTCTTCCAGCATGGCGATGGCCTTTTCCCGGTCGCCGGTTTCGTGGGCGATGAGGCCAAAAAGCAGTTTGATGCTCTCGAATATGGACTGGGTAAGCGTGGTGCCGGTGGGGATGATGGACAGGGCGTCTACCTTGACGATTTCCGAGCCTTCCGCCAGTTCCAGCTTGTAAACTTTGACAAAAGAGTCCTGTTTGACGAATTTATACCTCGTTTGTATGGTGAAACTGTCCGTGGGGGAGGGTTTCTCCACCGTGCCCCAGATGATGAGGTGGGCCCTGCATGTGTTGGCAGCGGCTTCAGCATCGGCATCGGAGAAGAAACTGTTGGGATCCACGTCGGTCATAGTCCCGAAATCGCAGTCGATTTCGAGGCCCTTGATGAAATCCTGGAGGCGGGTAGCAATGGTGATGTGCGGCTTCGGAGAACCTTCGCCTGCTACCGACTGGAATGGCCGGAGCAGGATGTTGAACCGGGAGGTTGCGCGGAAAGGGTCGTCTATTGGGCAATCCGTGGTTTGGGGCCCTTCCGGCCGCCCTTGCCGGAAACTGTCCCGGAAATACCATCCCCCGGCCAGCAGCAGGACAAGGGCAACGGCGCCTGCCACCCAGGGCCAGCGGGCCGGGCGTGCTTCTTCGGCAAAGCTGGCATCCGGCTTCAGGTTGCCCGCTTCCAGCCACTCGACGACCTGCAGGGACTGCCGGGTCGCCTGGTTGTAGCTCAGCTTGGTTTGCTCGCTGGAAGCCAGCCCCTGGATTTCGTCCTGCTGCGCTTTCCGGAACCGGGCGCGCGCCTGGAGGGCCAGGCTGTACAGCTCTTTGTACTCCGGGCTGCTCCGGAGGAAATCCGTCAGCCTGCCCAGCGCTTTTTCCGTTTCGGCATTGCCCAGCAATTCTTTGACTTCCGATATGAGTTGAGCTTTATCCATAAAGGTGTAATATACGATTTTTCGTATAACGTTGCCGGGGGGGGGTTATGGTGTGAAAATGGGGGGGATTGTTGTTGAAACGTGAGGTTTGAGGTTAAGGCTGAGGCTGAGAGCAAGAGCTGGCAGCCGCAACCCCGGCATTCTCTGGCAAAGTAAGCCTCCTAGTGCCTCCGGAAGTAAATAACGGGTCAGTTATTGGTTAATTGGTTATTTCCAAACCGGAACCTAAGCGACGTGAGCAGACCACTGGACATTTTGGGGGCTACTTGTGTAAAGGTGTGAAAGTGTAAACGTGTAAATGATTGGGAGCCAATTTCTTTTACACCTTTACACGCTTACACTTTTAAACGGACCAGAAAATGTC
>JAGFJD010000176.1 GCA_024102975.1 Phaeodactylibacter sp.
GCTCCACGGAATGGCGTTTCCCTGCGGCGTAAATTTGATGGCGTTGGAAAGCAGGGTGTAAACGAGCTTGTCCCATTTGTCCCGGTCGAAATTGGTCTCCCAGCAGTCCGGATCGCTGATGAAATGAAGCCGCAGGCCTTTCTTTCCGGCCAGGGGCTGAAACTGCATCGCCAGTTCCCGGGTATAGGCGACGATGTCTCCCCGCACGGCCTCCACAACCATTCGTCCGCTTTCCATTTTGGCCAGGTCGAGCAACTGGTTGATCAGCACCAGGATGTGCCGGGCGTTCTTGATCACGCCCTGCATCCTCCTGCGGAAAATGGAGGGCGGCGGGTTTTCGGCCAGGGCCTGCTCCAGCGGGCCGATGATGAGGGTCAGCGGGGTGCGGAACTCGTGGGTGATGTTGGAGAAAAAGCGGGTTTTGGCCCGGTCGAGTTCCTGCAGGGCTTCCGCCTGGGCGGCGATGGTCTGTTTATCCTCTTCGATCTGCCGGGTGCGCTTTTGCACTTCCGTTTCCAGCCGGGCCCGGTCTTTTTGAAGCTGCTTCAGCCTCGACTGTATAGTCGCCAGGATAGCGACAGCGATTCCAGCCATCATCATTACGATAAACCACCACTGGAAATAAAAAGGCTTCAATACCCGGATCTGAATAACCAACTCTTCCGCAGACCATCCCTTGTTGATGTTTTGCCCTTTGACTTTTAAAGTATAACTGCCGTAGGGCAGGTGAGTGATGCGAAGGTAGTTCTCCCTGATGTGGTTCCAGTTATCGCTATACCCTTCAATCTGATAAGCATAGCGGTGCCGTTGGGGGTCATCGTAATCCAGTAAACTAAAATGAAGCTCCAAAAATTTATCGCTGGGCTGAAGGGTAATGGCCTCTGCCTCGTGCAGCAATGGTGTTTTATCGGTTAGTTGTTCGCCATCGCCCTCCAGCAGATAGTAGCCGATAAACTCCAGGGGAATCTGACTGGACAGTTCGTAGGCAAAGGTTTGGGGGTGAAAAGTGATTACGCCGCCTAACCCTCCGAAATAGAGGCTGCCATCTTTGGCCTGGTAATGGGAGGTGACGTTAAATTCGTTGTGCGGCAACCCGTCTTCAACCAGGTAGGTTTGTACCTGGAAAGTGGCTTTATCCATACGCATCAGCCCCTTATCGCTGGATATCCACAATTTGCCGTAATCGTCTCCGTAAATGGCGTAGGTGTAATTATTGGACAACCCCGCTTCGGCTGTAAATTGACGGTAAGTGCTTTTGCCGAACGCCAGCCTGGGTTCCCACCTGATCACGCCCCCGCCTTTAGTCGCCAGCCAAAACACAGGCGATTCCTGGCTTCGGCTATCTTCATAGATGTGCCGGATATGGCCAAACGGCAAGTCGCCGGTAGAGGGGCTAAAATGCCGGGTAGCTTCTCCTGTTTCATTCATTAAAAAAATACCCTCGCTGGTGGCCGCCCAGATACCTTGCTGGTTTTTATGTAAATGGTAAACGGCTGCGGAGGCCAAAAGCTCGTCCAGTTGGTTGCCTGGCTTATCCGCGTGGAACGGCAGCAACTTTTTATTTTTTAGATCTAATACGGCCAGGCCTTGGGTGAGGCCAACCCAGTATTGGCCGGAGGTTTGATCTTTCAATATCGAATAAGGCACTCTGCCATCAGGGCCTGAATAATTAGTGGTTTCTTTAGTCCCTAAGTCCACTTCCAGCCCTACCTTGGTGCTATCGTTTCCAAATTGCCCTGCCCAGAGGATGCTGTCCAAATGAGTTAGAAGATGGGTAGCTTTTGTTTTGTTTAAAGCGCTGGGGGCTTCCCCATTCTTAGAGTTCCACTTATAAATATGGCCGTTGATAAAATAGATATCGCCAGGCGCCCCCTCGGTGATCCCCCTGCTGCTGGAAAAGCCTTCGGAACGATGGATCAGATGAAAAGGGTTGGCTTCTACACCGGTTTTCATCAAGCCTAGAGGCGTAGCTAACCAGAAATAGGAACGGCCATCGAAATAATTCAATATTTCTATGTCCCTTTTGTTGCATAGCATGCCTTGAAAACTGGATATAAACGCTCCTTTTTGATCGTATACCCGAAGGCATCGTTCCGACGGCTCCTCCGGGTTGAAATCCACATACCAGAGTCCCTTTTGGCTGCGGTGTATGAAAAAACGATCGGCGGAATAGCCATCTATATTCAAGGCGGGGCCCCTCCCGGAGAGCCGGAAAGGTTTTAAGGCTTTTGCATTTTCAGGTTTTGACCAGAGATATATTTTACCATCCGTCCTTTCCTGTTTTACCGTTGCCAGCCAAATAGCCTGGTTTTCTCCGGCCCAAACACCGAAAATCCTGTGAGGCAAGGCCATGCTTTCCAATACTTCTCCCGAAAAATTGATACGGCGAAGCTCCTGGCCCCAGGCTATCCATATATAGCCCTGCTCATCAATACTTATACATTTAAATTCTACTCCTTTCTGTTCGAATATTTTCTGAAAAGCTCCTCGCTGGTAAACAAAAAGCGCTCCGTCTTTAGTGGCGATCCACAAGCGCTTTTTAACGTCCTCAATTTTGCTCAGGCTTATTTGGGCGATGTCAAAAGGAGCCGCCCCTCCTACATACGCCTCAAAGGGAAGGGCTTTTTCCGTTTTGGGGTCGAAAATATCTATGCCCGTCAAATTAGTTTGCTCTCTGTTCCGGGAGAACAGCCATAAATTGCCTTGTTCGTCTTCTGCGATACTACTGATCGACGCTCCACTTAAGCCGTTTTTTTCTGGTGTATACAACTTATAGGTATAGCCATCGTACCGGTTGAGGCCATAGGCGGTTCCAATCCACAGGTAGCCCCGCCGGCTTTTGCAGACAGAGTGGGTCAATAAATTGGCCAGCCCGTCTTCTGGCGTAAGAGACTGAATATCTGTAAGGTAATTCTGGGAAAAGAGAGCCGGGGGAATGAAGCAGGAAAGAAAGAATATAGCACAAGCTGTACAGAACGCAGCAGCTTTCGCTGTAATTTCATTGGCCAGAGGCACCAGGGGCATTGTATCGCTACGAGCACCTGTTGGAATTTGTATGTGCATAAAAGTGTCACGAAGTTGCAATGCAAAAATAAAACATGAAATTAATTCTATACTGGCGAACGCGTGGTTTTGTCAGGAGCAAAACCAGCGATGCCAGTATATACTGACCCGGCGGGTTTTGTAGCCGACAAAACCTGCCGTGCGTCAGTATAAGTTGTTCTATTTGCTTGCTTACTGACAAACGCTAAAATCAATGTTCTGCAACATGAACTTGATAATTCCGCCCATTTTGTTGCTGCTTCTATGATCCACAATTAGTATTGCCATATTGTTTATACCCCTGCACTTATGAACACCCTTCTCCCATTGGCAAGTTAAACAAAAAGTTGGAACTGTCGTCCTTACAGGACTAGGGGGCGCCTGACCATTGATCCAGGGCCTTGCGGCCCTGGCAATGAGCTATCGTCCCTACGGGACTTGGAAGGGAACCAGGGTTGCTACCCCCTGCCCTTCCCTACGTAAAACGTTACAATCAGAAAGATTGATATATGTACCACATCTTGTCCTGTTAATCCTGTCTATATTACACCCTCGCGCGATTAATAAGGGCCCGGAGAAAAATAAGTTCCTCATTTCAGGCGAGCTATTTTTTCGCCAGGCAAGGCGCGGGGAGGGCGCATAGCATAGCTACGCAACCGATCCCGCAACGCAGCCTGGCGGAAAAAGAGCCGGATCAAATGGAGAAGTTATTCTTCTCCGGGCCCTTAATGGCAATAGGTTTTGTGCATTTAAGGGTGGTCCCCTTTAGGGGAT
>JAGFJD010000177.1 GCA_024102975.1 Phaeodactylibacter sp.
TGACGTGCTGGATGAGCTCGGATGCCGGCACCAGTGAGCTGGCATTGGCCTCCAGGAAGCTCAGCAGCGCTTTGGCGAAAGGGCTGTGATCGCCGTGCAGGCCGTCCTCTACCGTCTCGATCTGGCCAGCGGCAAGCGCCCAGCGGGAAGGCAGGCCTTCTACGGCTTCCGCCAGGGCGGAGGATTCGACATCCTTGCTCGCAAAAAGAGAACCGGAAAAGCAGCTGTCGACGATGAGGAAGGTATGGAAGCTGTTGATGGCGCGGATACGGTTCACCAGGTTGGCATTGGAAAAATAGTGCCAGACGGCACCCCGGGCGGCCTCTACCGGCACCAGATGGCCGGTGCGGTCGGAACGGTCGAAAAAGCCATGGCCGGAGAAGTAGATGACCACATTGTCCTGCGGCTTCACTTTCTGGCTGAGCTCCACCAGGCGGGCATACAGGTTGGCGGACGTCGCCTGCTGGTCAAATAAGGTAATGGTGTGTTCGGGCTGGAAGCCGTACTTTTTCTGCAGCACCCTGACCAGCCGCCCGGCGTCCCGAACGCAGTTGGACAGCTGCGGGTGGTGCCAGTACGCATTGATGGCGACCGCCAAAAGGTGATTGGCGCCCGTTGGGCGGGAACGGCCGGCTGCTTTTATATCTATGCCTTTTTCTGTTGCCATGAATAGATGCCCGCTTCCAGGATTGCAGGAGGACGTAAATTATCAAAATCCCAGGAATTTTAAAAGCGGACTCTAAGGCTCTCTGGTTATGATTTCCATCGCCTTCTCCAGAAACAAATCCCGCTTCGAAAGCACGCTGCGAACGGGATGGTGGGGCTGCAGGCCGTTGTCCTGATAAGGCGTTCCATCTTCGTATGTCGTCCTTCCCATAGTGAAAGACAGCTTAATCCCACTGGGCAACTGTAGTTTATTCGCAAAAGAGGCGGTTCCGGCGGCGGGCTGGCCGATTACGGTTATCAGGCCAGCGTCGTAGAGCGGCAGCAGGTGCCGCTCGGGCGCGCTGCGGGTGTCTTCGTTGACCAGGGCGATGATCCGGGGAGGGAATTCGAAAAAACCGATCTCGTGCCGGGCCGCGTCGAGCAGGTTGAGGGGCCGGCTTTCGAAGGCGGGCAGGAAAGGCTCGTCGATGATGGCGTTGTGGTCTGGCATCGGCCTTAAATGGTGCGCCCTTTTTTTGTACTCCAGGACGCGTTGGCTGGTGTAGTTGATGTGGCTGTCCCGGAAGTCGAGGATAACCCAGGGATAGCGGGGCAGGCTGTCCCGGACGAAGGCCGACCGCTCCTCATCCCTTCTATCCCACCGGCTGAACGGGGAGATACGGATGTAAACGGCCTTTCCGCCGGCGACGGTTTGGATGGTATCCTTTAAATAGCTGAAAGGCTTTCGGACGGCTTTGCTGGTCGCCGTCCAGTCAGCCGGAGGGCAAACCAGCTCCGGCCCGCCTTTCAGGGAAAAGCGGATCGTATCGCCCGTTCCGAAGCTGTAGCACAGATACCGGAGGCAGTTGTTGAGCAGGTGGGTGCTGTTGATAGAATCCTTGTTGTATAAACGCTCCGACAACCAGCTGTCGATTTCCTGCCCGTCAATGTGGGTAATCTCCCGCCCGAAAAACGCGGTATAGCGTTCGTCGTAAACCAGGCCGATCCGGTACGCGCCGTCAATCAATTGGGGAATGACGGGGGGCTTCTTTGGTGTTTTGCCTTTCCAGTACGGGTTCAGGTGGGGGTCGCGGTAAGCGCTATGGAGGTATACGATGTTGCGGAAGTGAGCGGTGGCATCGTAATCCGGTTGCAGCGCCCTGCCAATACAACGATCCAGCAAAGCTTCTGCGTCGATGCCTGTCCTGATCTCCGGATAGGGATAAGCGTTTTCCGCGATGCCCCACAGCTTGACGATGTCGGCCAGGTAAACAGCCCTGGGGTCGACATTGTCCCGACCGGCGTTGTTGTATTCCGCGATGGCTTCGCTGAAATCATACGCCTCGTTTTTGTTTAAAAAGCGTGGGAACTGCAGCCAGTAACCAGAGCCCAACTGCACCTGGACAAAGCTGTCGAGCCTGGTTTGCGGATACAGGGACAGATGATCGTTGCCGGCCAGTTGCAGGGCATGCTTGCCCTTCGCGCAGTCGGTGGCCGGGGCGGGGGCGATGTTTTCGGTCAACATATAACATTGATATTCCCGGAACTGGCGGTAGGCGGAATCGAAATGTTCGAAGCCGTCGTAAAAGAGGGTGTCGCCGGCGTCCAGATCGATGACCATCAATTCGTCGGCCAGCAGGGTGTCCCGGTCCGGCCGGATGATCTTGAGCGAATTGAAGATTCGTTCAGGGCAGCCCGGGCAGAAGACGGTGTCCAGTTCGTAGTACTGCCATTCATCACTCGGCGTAATATGGACTTTGTGAAACCGGTTGCGGACCTCCCCCTTTTCCTTATACCCACTGTGCAACATCACCAGAGCTGAGCCTTCGCTCCGGCTTTTCCATTTGGCGTAAAACGAGATTTTAATGCGGTGGTTGATGGACGCGTTCATCGGCAGCAGCCGGAACAGCATGGAAAACGATTTCAGGTCGCTGCCAATGATCAGGCTTTTCATGAGGATGTCTTCGGAATCGCCATGGGTGGTTTCTATGCCGCCGAAGTGCTGGCAGTAGAGATT
The DNA here is from genome assembly GCA_024102975.1 of Phaeodactylibacter sp. GTDB lineage: Bacteria > Bacteroidota > Bacteroidia > Chitinophagales > Saprospiraceae > JACJXW01. Next base: position 2,663 of record JAGFJD010000177.1, read on the forward strand.
GTCTTCGAGGGCGGGGCGGGGCAGGATGCGTTCTCTGGTATTGTAAGCGGGATGGAAAGTTGCTTCCGGGGCTATTTCGGCGATGGCTCCTTCCAGGTCAAAGCTGTCTTTCAGGATCAGGCTGGCCTGGCGGACCAGGAATTTGTCCCAGTCCAGTTCCTGCAGGTGGGGGTTGGGGTAGAAATACTGGATGGAGGCGCTGGCTTTGGCGAGGGAGTGCCAGGGATTGGATTGGGCG
>JAGFJD010000253.1 GCA_024102975.1 Phaeodactylibacter sp.
GGGTTCTCATGAGGCTTCCCGCCATTCGGCGGGACAGGCTATTTTTGGCCTCATAGCAGCGCTACGAGGCCAAAAATAGCCGAAATGAGAGCCTGTCCCGCACCCGTAGGGTCGGGATTCCAGAAGCGGCCATTTGCAGCCCAAATAGCCTGCCCCGTACACGCAGTGTCGGGGACTACCTCCAAACAAGCTCTTACGGCTTCGGCACATCTACCCTCGCCGTAGCGCTTCCATCCTCCTCCATGCCGAGCAGGGTTTTCACGAATTCCGGCGTATAGTGGCCCAGGTCTGCCCCGGTGCCGTAAGCGATACCGGCGATGAGCAGGATGTGGAACAGGATGGTGAAAAATACCGCTTTGGCCCGGCGGGCGCGGGCTGCTCTTTCGAATTTGTGGTTGTAGGAATACATGGATGAGGGTTTTGGGGATGAAAGTATGGTGGATAAACGCGGCAATGGGTGCAAATATTTTCTATCTATCGTTAAGGAAATCCAAAAGGGGACAGCCAAACTACGGGCACCTTGCTTTGTTATAGAATTAGTACGGATATTTTGCCCGAGGGATCGTGCAATAGGTATTGCAGACAGGAATAACAGGATTTACAGGATGGTGCGTCCTGATAAAATACAACCAATGAAAGACCTACAGGAACTACTAAAAGAACTCGAACCACACCACGCCACCCTCGTCGCCGTGTCCAAGACCCACCCTCCGGAAAAGATCATGGAGCTGTACAACGCCGGCCAGCGCGATTTCGGCGAAAACCGCGTACAGGAAATGATCGACAAATACGAGCAGATGCCCAGAGACATCCGCTGGCATCTCATCGGGCACCTGCAGACCAATAAAGTAAAATACATCACCTCCTGGGTACACCTCATCCACTCTGTCGACAGCTTTAAAGTGCTTAAGGAGGTCGACAAACGCGCCGCCAGCGACGAGCGGGTGGTCGACTGCCTGCTGCAGTTCAAAATCGCCGAAGAAGACACAAAATACGGCTTTGAGCCGGAGGAGGCTTATGAGATGCTGCGCTCTGAGGCGTTTAAGGAAATGAAGAACATCCGCATCACCGGCGTGATGGGCATGGCGACTTTTACTGAAGATATGGAGCAGGTGCGGCGGGAATTCCGGCAGCTCAAAAGCATCTTCCAGCACCTGAAGGACAACTTTTTTGCCGGGCAGGACAGCTTCCGGGAAATCTCCATGGGCATGTCGGATGACTATCAGATCGCTTTGGAGGAGGGCAGCACGATGGTTCGGGTTGGCAGCCTGCTGTTCGGAGAGCGGGTGTACTGAACCGGGCGCGCCGGTTTCAACTGGTGCGTGGACCTGCAATAGCGAGCTACGGGATTTAAAAACGCACCGGATGAATCCGGTACGTCCGGTCAGGCGCCTACCCCTACCGGCAGGATTTCCTTCAGCTTCGCCACCACCTGATCCACCTCTTCCCGGGTATTGTTGTGCGAGAAAGAAAAGCGGATCGTTTTCCGATCCGGGGCGCCCTTCAGGGCTTCGATGACGTGGGAACCCGCATCGGCGCCCGAGCTGCAGGCACTGCCGCCGGAGACGCTCACCCCGGCAATGTCGAGGCTCAGGAGCAGCAAGTCCGCCTTGTCGGAGGGCGGGAAGGCCACGCTGAGTAACTTGTAATGGCCGTTCTCCGGATCGCCGTTGAACTGCAAATTGTCGAAATTGGCCTCCAACTGAGCTTTCATGTAGTTGCGCACGTCGGTTACTTTGCGGCGGCGCTCTTCCAGGTTGTCATACGCCAGGCTCAGGGCTTTGGCCAGGCCGAGGATGCCGTAGATGTTCTCGGTGCCGCCGCGCATGTTGCGCTCCTGGGCGCCGCCGTCGACGTAGGGCTTGATGATGTTGTCGCTATTGATATAAATGAAACCCACCCCTTTCGGGCCATAGAACTTGTGTGCCGAACCGGAGAGGAAGCTGATGGGCGTTTTGGAAACATCGATGGGGTAATAGCCAATAGTTTGGACGGTATCGGAATGGAACAGCGCGCCGTTTTCTTTACACAACTCCCCTGTTTCCTGCAGGTCAATCATCGCCCCGACCTCGTTGTTGGAGTGCATGAGAGAAACCATCGTCTTCTTATCGCTGCTTTTCAACAATTCTTCCAGGTGTGCCCGGTCCGGATGGCCCTGGGCGTCGAGCCGAACCGCTACCCTTTCCACCTGGCCGAGGCGCTCCAGGCTATCCAGAGAATGTAACACACAGTGGTGTTCGATCGGCGAGGAAATAATGCGTTGCACCCCCAGGTCGCGCACAGCGCACTTGAGGGCCATGTTATTGGATTCGGTGCCGCCGGAGGTAAAGAAGATTTCGCCGATGGAAGCGCCCAGGTGGTGAGCAACCTCCTTGCGGGCCTGTTCGATAGCCGCCCGGGCAGCCCGTCCTTCGGCGTAGATGGAGGACGGGTTGCCAAAGGTAACCTGCATGGCGCGTGCCATGGTTTCGATCACTTCATCCGCCAGGGGGGTGGTGGCGGCGTTGTCAAAGTATATTCTTTTCATGATGTCTTTTTTGGACGTACCAGATTTATCTGGTGCGTAACTACGGGCCACTTAAAAGTGGCCCGTCCTAGAGCAACTCCTTACTAAACCACCCATCTACCAGTTGGGTTTCATAGCCCGGGTCGTGGTTGCAGGTATACTCATTGGTATGGAGGTTGTAAACATAGTCCCGGCACCACTCTTCGTGGTGGTGGTAGACTTGCTCAATGGCATTCAGGATATGATCCAGCTCCTCGTCGGTCATGATGGGATGGATGGACATGCGGATCCAGCCCGGCTTTTCCGAGAGGTCGCCGTGGTTGATTTTGTCGGTGATCGACCGGGAATACTGCTGGGATACCTGCAGCAGGTAGTGCCCGTAGGTGCCGGCGCAGGAACAACCGCCCCGCACCTGTACGCCGAAGCGGTCGTTGAGCAGTTTCACGCCCAGGTTGTAGTGCAGGCCGTCGATGTAGAAGGAGACCACGCCGAGGCGCTCCCTTACGTTGTCGGCCAGGATGTGCAGTTTTGGCAATTTGTCCAGCCGGCGCCAGATGCGTTCCAGCATCTCTTCCTCCCGTTTGAGGATATTTTCCACGCCCATTTTTTCCTTGAGCTGTACGCAGAGGGCCACGCGGATGGTTTGCAGGAAAGCCGGCGTCCCGCCATCCTCCCGGGCTTCGATCTCGTCAATGTATTTGTGGCCGCCCCAGGGGTTGGTCCAGTCTACGGTGCCGCCGCCGGGGTTGTCGGGCACCCGGTTGGTGTACAGTTTCGGGTCGAAGACCAGGATGCCGGTCGAGCCGGGGCCGCCGAGGAATTTGTGGGGGGAGAAATAAATGGCGTCCAGGTGCTGCAGCTTGTTCTCCGGGCGCATCTCAATGTCAATATAGGGTGCCGAGCAGGCGAAGTCGACGAAGCAGAGGCCGCCGTTGCGGTGCATCAGTTCGGCGATCTGGTAGTAGGGCGTTTTGATGCCCGTCACGTTGGAGCAGGAAGTGACGGCGGCGATCTTTACCTTCCGGTTTTTGTACTTTTCCAGCAGAAATTTCAGGTGTTCCAGTTCAACCAGTCCTTCGTCGTTGGGTTCGATGACCTCCACGTCGGCCAGCGTCTCCAGCCAGGAGGTCTGGTTGGAGTGGTGCTCCATGTGCGATACGAAGACTACGGCACGCTCCTCCTCCGGCAGTTGCACCTGGCTGGCATAACGTTCATGCACCTTCAGCCCCAGTATGCGCTGGAATTTATTGACCACCCCGGTCATGCCCGAATTGGAGGAGATCAGCACGTCTTTGGGATGCGCCCCCACATGGGCCTTGATGATATCCTTCGCCCGGTGATAGGCCATAGTCATAGACGAGCCGGTCACGGTGGTTTCCGTGTGGGTATTGCCGACATAAGCGGCAATCTCTTTAGACAACAGCTCCTCGATCGGTTCGTAGAGCCGCCCGCTGGCCGTCCAGTCGGCATAGATAATCCGCCGGCGGCCAAAGGGCGTCTCGAAATACTGGCTGTGGCCGATGACCTTCTCCCGGAACGGGGCGAAGTACTGCTCAAGAGTGGTGGTTTTGGTATTGGTTAGCGCTTGCATGGTGGGTTCATGGTTGAATGGTTGAATGGTTGAATTGGTTATACGGGTTCATGGGTGAGGGCAGTTCGGAAAGGTTGTGCTACCTATTTTTCCCGACGCATGGAAACATTAAACCCTGATACCCAGCACCTCCTCCATCGCCCGCTTCATCTGCCCGGCCAGTTCCTGTGCCGCTTCCGGGCTGTCGCTTTCCGAATAGATGCGGATGATGGGCTCGGTATTTGATTTGCGCAGGTGCACCCAGCCGCGGTCGAAGTCGATCTTCAGGCCGTCGATGGTGCTGTAGTCCTCCTCTTTGTACCGTTCTTCCAGTTGCTTCAACAGGAAATCCACATCGATCTCCGGCGTCAGTTCGGCCTTATCCTTGACCATGTAATAATCCGGAAAAGAAGCCCGCAGGCTGCTGGCTGTCTTGCCGCTTTGGGCCAGGGACGTCAGGAAAATGGCCAGCCCGGCCAGGGCGTCTCGCCCGTAGTGCAGGCCGGGGACGATCACGCCGCCATTTCCTTCGCCGCCGATGACGGCATCCACTTCCTTCATTTTTGCAACCACATTCACCTCGCCCACCGCGCTGGCGAAATACTGCCCGCCGTGGCGGCGGGTGACGTCGCGCAGGGCACGGGTAGAAGACAGGTTGGACACCGTATTGCCGGGCTTTTGCCGCAGGATGTAATCCGCCACAGCCACCAGGGTATATTCTTCGCCGAAGAGCCGGCCGTCTTCGCAGACCAGGGCCAGGCGGTCGACGTCCGGGTCGACGGCGACGCCGAGGGCTGCCTGCTCCTGTTGTACCACCTGGCAGAGCTCCTGCAGGTGCTGGGGCAGGGGTTCCGGGTTGTGGGCAAACGCGCCGTTGGGTTCTGCGTTGAGCAGGACCGCCTCGCAGCCCAGTGCTTCCAGCAAAGGCGGCAGGGCCAGGGCACCGGTGCTGTTGATGCAGTCGACGGCCACTTTATAGCCTTGCCCGCGCACGGCAGCGGCGTCCACAAAAGGGAGCGCCAGGATCTTTTCGATGTGGTGTTCGAGGTAGCCGCCCTGTTGCCGGTACGTTCCCAGGTTTTCCACGGCGGCGTATTCGATATTGCCTTCGTCCAGCAGCCGGAGCAGCGCTTCTCCGTCTGCAGCGGAGATGAACTCGCCCTTGTGGTTGAGAAATTTCAGGGCGTTCCAGTGCTTCGGGTTGTGGCTGGCGGTTATGATGATGCCCGCCCCGGCTTTTTCCGCCGGGACCGCCATCTCTACGGCAGGAGTGGTCGACGGGCCGAGGTCGACCACATCGATCCCCAGGCCGAGGAGGGCAGCAGTAACCAACTGGCTGACCAGGGGGCCGGAAATCCGCCCGTCCCGGCCGATAACTACTTTGGGCGCGGCGCCCTGTTTGAGGAGCCAGTATCCGAATGCGGCCGTGCATTCCACCACATCCTGAGGCGTCAGATTGTCGCCGGCTTTTCCGCCGATGGTTCCTCTTATTCCGGAAATTGATTTTATAAGTGTCAAATCGATAAGTTTAAATATCTGATGATAAGGGAGCAGCGATACCTGACTTCCGCATTCAGGGGCCAGACTTGTCAAGCAGACCACTGGACATTTTGGGGGCTACTTGTGTAAAGGTGTGAAAGTGTAAACGTGTAAATGATTGGGAGCCAATTTCTTTTACACCTTTACACGCTTACACTTTTACACGGGCCAGAAAATGT
>JAGFJD010000256.1 GCA_024102975.1 Phaeodactylibacter sp.
TTGGTGGCCAGGACGAGGATGAGCAGGGTTGCGGCCACTACCCTATCCGTAAAGTACCGCAGCAACACCCGCCGCATAAACCACAACCCGATGATGGCCACCAGCACGCTGCCCAGGCTGATGGCTACCTGATAAGGGCGGGAGAAGCCGTCAGCGGGATAACCCAATGGCTTCGCCAGGGCATGCGCCGCCAGGAAAAAAGGCAGGTACTGCACCGCCATGCCGGCGCTGTACTTCATCACGTAGTTGCCGCTTTCGTGCTGAAAGGCTTGGTAGGGGCTGCCCGCCGGCTGGTACTTCCGGTGGATTTCCTCCCGAAAACCTACCTTTTTGAGGTCTTTGTAGATAAAAGCTGCCGGCAGGTAGAAATAGTAGCCGGATACGTCCCAGCTGATGGCGGCCTCTGCGCCGGGAATCTTCCACTTCGGGTAATAGAAGAGGTTGACGGCCAGCAGGAAGGCCGAAGCGAACAGCCAGGCGTAAAGGGAAAAGTGGTTTTTCATTGCGTTATTTCAACCCTTGTGTGTACGTGTATACGTGCATTCGTGTCCCGTCCCTACGAGGACGGGATGCATTCGCGAGGGGGCACTGCTCAATGCCATTAAGTTAAGCAACGGGATTTGTCGGAAGGCGACTCTAAGCTCGTCTTTCGACTCCGAGCAGCCACTAAAATCAACAGGCGAACCCTAGTCGCCAATTGATAACGTAGCTGCTCTCTACCTTAACTTAATGGCATTGGGGCAGTGCTGCCCGGGCAACGTATACACGAATGCACAAATGCACAATTTAGAGCGACAGCTTCGCCGCAATGTCCTTCGGTATCGCGTCCTTATGCACCATGATGCCCACCGTTTTCATGCGGAAGTAGGCGTCGGACATATACAGGAAGCCCTTGTAAGGGCTGACTTCTCCCCAGGAGTTCTTGGTCAGGTAGTACTTCGTACCGTCCTGGTCGGTGGCCAGGCCGGTGAGGTGCATGAGGTGGTCGTCGGTGGTGGCGTAGCTTTCGAAGGCCTCCTGGCGCAGTTCCTGGGTGACGTCCAGTTCTTTGGCCGGGCGGTCGAACATTCCATCCATATTCGGGTCAGCGGGCATAATGGCCAGGCCCTTGCCGGCGCTGAAGCCTTTCTCGCCCACATCGCCGTCCCAGGCCACAGTATAGCCGGTGGCCAGGGCGTTGTCGACGATGGCCTGCAGCTCGTCCAGCGGCAGGTTGTAATAGGCGCCGTTGGAGTAGTTGTCCGGAATTTCCAGGATAAACGTTTCGTAGAAGGGATGGTGGGAGAAGGAAGTGAGGGTGACGTAATCCCCCGCGTCGATGCCCAGGCTTTCGGCATAGGATTTTGGCGTGTAGGATTTACCCTGGTAGGTGAAGGTTGCCGGCGCTTCGCCCATGTAGTTGTCGAGGATGCAATCGACGGCGCCCGGCCAGCGGTTGCTCAGCCGCTTGCGGTCCAGCAGGCCGTCGAGCATGCCCTTCATGGCGGCCTCCATCTCGCTGTGGTCGTGGTATTCGTCGCCCGGCAGTTTTCCGGAATAGACGGATTCGGGCACGGCGCCCGCCATGGCGAAGGCGCGGATCACGTCGTGGTTGAGGCCGCCCTGGCTGAAGTTGGCCTTGCCCTGCCGCAGGACGTAGTTGCGGGCTTTGTCCAGGTAGATGGTGCGCACCATGAACATCTCGGAAAGGTCAACCTCCGGCTTGCCCAAACGCATCAGTTCGGATTCCAGGAAGGAAGCCGTCGAGAAGCTCCAGCAGGTGCCGGTGCGGTCCTGGCTCTTTACGGGCGTACACTCGATGTTGTACTTGGTCGTGAATTCATACTGTGCGGCCAACTGCAAGGCCAGGCACAGGGCGAGGATGGTCAGGATTTTTTTCATGTTCGATTTTTTTATCAGGTGATCGATTGGTTTTCAGCAGTTCTCGTTTTAGAATGCCACAAAACCACTAAGGCACGAAATCCCCACGAATCTTTTGTGGGATTTAGCGTTTTCGTGATTTTGTGGCAGGAAAAAAGCATTCATCGAATTAAAGTCACATTGCCTTTCTTAAAAAATGTCTCCCCGTTGAAGCAGCGCGCCTCCAGGTAATAGCCGAAGACGTCGGGCGACAGGTCCCTGCCCTTGTAGGCGCCGTCCCAGCCGACGGACTGGTCGCTGGTCTCGAATACTTTTTCGCCCCAGCGGTTATAGACCGCAAAATACAATTCATCGATGGTTTTTCCCTCCACGAACAGCTGGTCGTTGAGGTTGTCGCCGTTGGGGGTGAATGCGTTGGGAACAAAAATAAAGGGTTCTACGCATTCCGACACCACCACCACCCGCACTTCTACGGCGTTTCGGCAGCCGTCGTCGTCCACGACCGAAACGGTAAAAACCGACGTGCTGTCCACTCGCGCGGTTGGGTTGTGCAACGTGATGTTGTTCAGCCCGGCCGCTGGTTGCCAGAGATAGGAGTACCCATCGTCGAAGGTAGCTTCCAGTTGCACCTGCCCGGGGCCGAAGAGGGTGTCCGGGTCAGCAGTTGCGGACAGGGGCGGCACCCGGTCGGAGACCACCACCCTTGTGCTTTCGGTAAGGGTGCAACCGAATTCATCCGTGATCTCCACGGTAAACAGCTGGTTGTCCTGTGGGCTCACCAGTACAGAGGAGGTATTGACGCCGGAGATGACAGCCGACGCCGGCGACCAGGAGTAACTAAGCGGTTCTCCGGCCAGGTTCACCACCTCCAGCGTCACCGTATCGCCCCGGCAGACGCCGGCGGACCCCGCCAGGAATACCAGGATCTGGCGGCTGCTCACCGCCACGCTGTCCACCGCCTGGCAACCCAGCTCGTCGGTAAGCTGCAGGTAGTAGAGGCTGGAAGAGCCCGGTTGTACCAGAACCTCCGGGCTGTTGGCAATGATGGCAGAAAAATTGGGCTGGCCCGACCAGACGAAGTCCACCGCCTGCCCGCTTTCTGCAAACAACAGAAACTCCGGCTCGCAGATCAGGGTGTCGTTGGGCAATACATATTCAATAGGCGGCGGCACTTCGGCATAAACAGAACCCTCCAGGCGGCACAGGCCCGAATCATCCGTAGCCGTTACCGTAAGCAGCTGGCTGGTTTCGAGAGTAACGAAGGGCGTAGGCGAGGCGGGATCGTCAAAATACTCTGCCGGCGACCACAGGAAATCCCATCCGGGGATAAGCCCCGGGGTCAGCTGCGCCGTCTGCCCGGGGCAAACGACGAGGCTGTCCGGAAGGGTTAACATATTGACCTGCACCGGCACCGTCTGGCGGACGGTATCCCGGCAGCCGTCGTCGGAGACGATAACCAGCCTGACGTCGAGCAATTCGGAGGAATAAAGGGTCAACTGCGGGTTCTGCACGGTATCGGTACGCCCTCCTCCGAAGTCCCATTGCCAGGAAATAATATTGCTTTGCCCGTTTACAGACTGGTCGGAAAACTGCAGGGTAACCGAATCCGAGCAGGCCACCACCTCCCAGCCAAACGCCGGGGTGATCGCCGGCTCTCCGACGACGACCTCCTGCACGAGCGTATCCGCACAGGCAAGAAAATCGCCCATCGTAACCGTGGCCGTATACGTTCCCGGGCCGGAATACGCGTGAGAAACGGATGCCCCCTGGGCGGTGGCCGCCGTATCGGCGGGGTCGCCGAAGTCCCACTGGTAAAACGGAGCGTTGATGCTGCTGCTGGAGAACCGGACGGTATAACCGCTGCACTGCTGCTCCGTGAGGAACGACAGCTGGCTCGTGGTGTCGATCAGAGTCATCGTCGTGCTGTCCACCCGGCTGCAGCCAAACTGGTTTTCTACAGAAACATACAAGGTGTACACCCCGGGCGCTGTCAGGCGGACAAAGGCGATCCGCGAATTCTGGCCTGCCAGGATCAGGCTGTCCGGCCCCCAGTCGTACACCAGGGTATCTGCCGGGTCGAGCAGGACGACGCCCACGGCGCCGATATCTCCCGGGCAGACCGCCTCGTCGGACACCGCCTGGATGTCCACCCCGTTGCCCGCCACCTGCACGCTGTCCGCTGCCCGGCAGCCAAAGCTGTCCTGCGCCAGGAAATAATATGTTTCCGGCCCCATCGGCGTTACTTCTACTGAAATGGAGCCGGACAACACCGCCTCAAAATCCGGGTCGCTGGCCCAGAGGAAGGAAACGCCGGTATTGCTTTGGCCTTCCAGCACCAGCCCGGCGCTGCAGATGGCGGTATCCGCCGGGGCGAAGGCCGTTACCGGCTCCGGGACGACGACAGTTATCGACAGCTCCAGTTCGCAAAAGCCTTCCCCGTCAGAAATGGTGACGCTATACGTCGTCGTTTCCATCGGTTGTACTTCCGGGTTGGGGTCGGAGAGGTCGGCAATATCCGGAGAAGGCGCCCAGGCGTAGGTATAACCGGGGTTGAATTCCGGGTTCAGGAAGACCGACGCGCCCGAGCAGACGGCCAATGTTTCGCCGGCCAGCTCTTCCTCGATGGGGCCTGCCGAAAAGGACTGTTCGGCCACCTGCCGGCAGCCGTTGGCGGCCGTTACCGTAAGGCTAAGGGTATAATCGCCTCCTTCAGTGACTACGAACTCCGGATTTTGCTGGGTAGAAACGGTGCCCCCCGGCGTCAGTTCCCAGAGCCATTCCGACACGCCAAAAACGGTATCCTGGCTGAGGTCTGTCCCCTGAATTACCAGGGAATCAGAACAGGAAGCAAAGGAAAAACTGAAGTCGGCATCCAGCGTGTTGTCCTGCAGGTAAACCTGCTGGAAGGCGGTGTCCTCGCAGGCCTGTCCCGGTTCGGCGATCAGCATGACCGTATACAGGCCCGTATCGGAAAAAGTGAAGACCGCATTGTCGCTGCTGGCCGTTGCGCCGGGGTTGCCCGGGTCGTTGAAGACCCAGATGAAATCGTTGGCGCCCTGGCTCTGGTTTTCGAAAAAAACGGTCCGGCTGTCGCATTGTATCTCCGGTGCCGTGAAGGCGGCGGCCGCCTCCCCGCACAGGCCGACGTTGTACTGAAAGTCGCGGCGGGTAGTAGAGATCAGCTCGCCGCCCCGGTATTCCTCCACGCAGATGCCTACGACGAACTGGCCGATGGTATTGGGCAGGCCGGTCAGCAGGCCGGTCTGGGGGTCGATCTTCAGGGTTACGCCGCCCGGCACGCCATTCAGCATATTGCTTTCGTTGTAGGGCGGGTCGATCCAGGTAACGGGGTCATAAGGCGGGTTGTTCGGCGGCTGGGGCATGGGGATCAGCTGGTCGGCGCCTGAAAGCGGCGTACACAGGCGGTAAACGATGGAGTCCCCGTCCTGGTCGATGGCCGACTGGTCAAAGACGATGGGCTCGTTCACGCAGATATAAATGGGCGGCCACTGCTGGAATTTGGGGTTGCTGTTGCACTCCTCCAGGGCCCGCTCGGAGATGACCACCCCGTAGGTGGCGCCCGTAGCCAGGGGGTCGACGATGTTGACAATGGTCTGGTTGCGGCAGCACCGCTGGTAGGCCAGCTGGTAGCCGCCCGGCCTGGGCGGCAGGTTGACCGTCGTCCGGTAAGTCGTGGTATGGACGCAGACGTTGGGCGGCACGACCAGGCATTCGCTGGTCAGCACCGGGTCGAGGGTGTCGTTGTTCATCAGCGGCAGCAGGATTTGCTGCAGCAGGTTGTCCTGAGCATCGAAGACGCCGATAGAGGCCGGGTTGTCGAAAAAGGCGTTGGGGTTGCCGTTGAAGCAATCCCGGAAAATGGTCAGGGTAATCTCGTATTCGTTGGCGCCCAGGCAGGTATAGTTCATCTCCCCGCCGACGATGTGGGTGCCGCGGGCGGTGAAGGGAAAGGCGATCAGGAAAAGGGCGCCCCAAAAGGCCGGTTTAAAGTTAGCTTGAAAAATCACGAGACGAAAGATACAACAAGCAAGGTAAGCAGCGAAATGTGAGGAAGGATATTTGGCTGTTCAGCAGACAGTCTTTTCATATGTCTAATCTGAACTGTGGCGCTACAAGACCCTGGGCATTCCGGTATATGTCGCTCATTTTAATGTAACAATCCAAAGTGGTTAAATATATGCTTTTATCCATGCCGATCGTCGTTGTCATTTTCCAGTAAGAGGAATCTTCTTTGTAAAGGATATCTATCACCGGTTTGTACTGATCGATCAACACGTATTCTTTAAAAGCAGCCAAAGAGCAGTATTTGTGGAATTTGTCGCCCCGGTCATAGCTTTCGGTCGACTTCGACAACACTTCAACGATCAAAACCGGGTTGACCACGGAATTTTTATCTGATTCTGCGGTTTGGATACCCCCACAAATCATCATGCCATCCGGATAAACAAAAGAATTGGCCTTTTCTATGAAAATCCTGACATCCCCGTTGATCGTCACGCAATCCGTTCCCTTTTTCTGAACAACGTTGCTCAGGTGCGTATTGATGTTGTTGCCGATAATCCCGTGGTTCAGCGTACCGCCACTCATGGCGGTAATCGCGCCGTGTTCGTATTCGTTTTTTACATCTGACTGATCTTCAAGGGTTAAATATTCTTCAATGGTAAAAGTATCCAACTTTTTTTCTGCCATGTCCTTAAAATTTACTTCTTTTCAAAGTTTCCTTTCAGAAAGGCTTCCTCTGCCGGCAGCACAAAGCCCGGCAATGCCGGCGCTGCGGAGCATTCTTTTTTTCCGGTACAGACTATCATATTTTCCAGTTTCTCACCACTGTATACGTGGATTTCCTCGAGAGCAGGCAGGATATGCCAGACGACCCGCACTCCGGCCGCCCGGTAATCCTGCATTTTCCGGGCTACCTTATTCATAATGTCATTGTTGGAAATTACTTCTATGACAAAGGCAGGGACTTCATGTTCATTTTCTGCAAGCCGGTCGATCTGTTCGTCAGCCAGCCAGCAAACATCCGGGCGGCGGTGATTTTCCAGAAAGAACAAGTCAGCCTCGGGAATAAGTTCACCGTTTACTTTCCCCTCATTGAGCAATTTCCTGAACCAGGCAAGCAGGTTTCTAAGGATAAAAAGCTGAGACTTATCTATCGTGTAGGGGGTTTTCTCCACAATGCCATTGAGCCATTCATACTTGTAGCCATCCTCGCGCGCGAGATATTTTTTCTGGAAAGTTTCCCAGCTGACAGGCTTGCTTTTCTTAGCCGGCTGGGGCGTCCTTTTTGCAGCGGAACCCGACATAAATAAAGTTTTTCCTAAAAATACACATTTTCGCCCTGAAATGTATTATTTCTTCAACCCGACTGGCCCTCCTCTCTTTTACACATTTACACGCTTACACATTTACACAGGCAGTCATTCCACCCGGAATGCCACCGTCCGCACCCTCCTCGTCCGCTCCCCGCCCGGCAGCAGTTCCTCCAGCACCATTGCCTGTGCTTTGGGCTGTTCGAACACCTCTTCCATATTGCGGATACAGCCTGCCGGCACGTCTTCGGCCAGGAGGATTCCGAGGGCTTCGTCCCGGGTATATTCCAGGAATTTTTTGCTCAGGATGGCATTGAGGCCAGCTCTGTTTTTTACCCGTTGAGCGTTGGTGGAAAACCGCTCGTCCTCAGGCAGTTCCGGGAGTTGCAGGCAGCGGCATAAGGTTTGAAACTGCCGCTCTGTCCCGGCGGCGATGACCAGGGCCTTTTTGTCCCGCGTCAGGAAAATGTCGCCGTAGGGGGCGATGTTGGGGTGCTGGCTGCCCATCGGCTGTGGGATAAAGCCGGCCATCAGCCAGTTAGTCGCCTGGTTGGCCAGGGAAGCAATGGCGGACTCCAGCAGGGAGGTGCTGACATAAGCGCCCCGCCCGGTTTGCTGCCGCCGCAGCAGGGCCAGCAGGATAGCCTCCTTCAGCTGATGGGCCGCCAGGATGTCGATCAGGGCCACCGGCATCTTGGAGGGGTCACGCCCCGGCTCGCCCGACATGAAGAGGTAGCCGGCTTCAGCCTGGAGCACCACGTCGAAGGCCGGGCGCTCGACATCCTCTCCGAAGGCGGTCAGGTGGGCGTAGATCAGGCGGGGGTTCAGGCGGGACAATTGTTCATAGCTCATGCCCAGCTTTTCGGCGTCTTTGGAGGTGTAATTGCTGATGACGATGTCCGCATTTCTGGCCAGTTCGTAAACCTCATCTCTGCCTTCAGTTGTTTTCAGGTTGGCGAAACGCACCTGCTTCTGGTAATTGACGCAGCAGTAGTAGGCGGAAATTTCCGCTTCCGGCGGTTCGTTGGGGAGCTTCCAGCGGCGAGTGACGTCGCCGCCCGTCGTTGGGTTTTCTACCTTAATGACCTCGGCGCCCAGCTCGGCGAAAAACATGCCGACCGCCGGCCCGGCCAGGACGCTGGCCAGTTCTACTACCTTCAACCCTTCAAAAAATTTGGACAATTCCATAAGCTTGTTTTGATTAGCCGCACAATTTCCTAATTTGACGGCAAACTTAATCAACCCAATCAACCAAACCAACCAAACCACCCAACCAACCACCCAACATGAAAATCTTCACCGCAGAACAAATCCGCCAGCTCGACGCGTACACCATCCAGAATGAACCCATCCCGTCGATCGACCTGATGGAGCGTGCCGCGCTCACTTTCACTTACTGGTTCACAGAACTGTTTCCCGACGTTGCCAGGCCCATTCACATCTTCTGCGGGCCCGGCAACAACGGGGGCGACGGCCTGGCGATCGCCCGCATGCTGCACCACCGGTTCTATGACGTGACGGTATACCGTTGCCACATCGGCAGCAGCACGTCCGAAGATTTCGACGCCAACCTCGGCCGCCTGCCGGCGCACGGCGGCGTGCCCGTCCACGACATCAAAAAAGGCGGAAAGTTGCCGGAGCTGCCCCGGAGCGCCATCCTCATCGACGGCATTTTCGGCTCCGGCCTCAACCGCCCGGTAGAGGGTTTCTGGGCAGAGCTGCTGGAACACCTCAATGCCCAGGAAGCTGCCCGGGTGGCCATCGACATCCCGTCGGGGCTTTTTGCCGACAGCCCTACAGCGGGCGCTGTTTTCCATGCCGATTTTACTTTCAGCTTCGAAATGCCCAAGTTCGCCTTTTTCTTTCCGGAAAACCAGCGCCGCGTCGGGCAGTGGGCGGCCCGCAGCATCGGCCTGCACCCTAAAGCGATTGAAGAAACGCCTACCCCCTATCACTTTGTGGATGAAGCGTTTGTCAAGCCTTTGTTCAAGCGCCGCAGCAAGTACGGCCACAAAGGCACCTACGGCCATGCCCTGCTCCTGCTGGGCAGCTACGGCAAGATGGGCGCTGCCGTGCTGGCCAGCCGCGCCTGCCTGCGCGCCGGCGCCGGGCTGGTGAGCGTACGCGTGCCCCGGTGCGGGTATGACATCCTGCAGATCGCCATCCCGGAGGTTATGGTGAGCGCCGACCGCCACCAATACCTGCTCTCGCTCATCCCCGACCTGGAAGGCTATGCCGCCATCGGAGTCGGCTGCGGGCTGGGCCAGAAAAAGGTTACCCGGAAAGCTTTGCTGGATTTGCTGAAAAAGGCCGGTCAGCCGCTGGTCATTGATGCCGATGCGCTCAACATCCTGGGCAAACACCCCGAATGGCAGCGGCACATCCCCAAAGGAAGCATCCTCACCCCCCACCCCAAGGAGTTCGAACGCCTCTTCGGCAAAACTTCCAATAGTTTTGAACGGAACGAACTGCAGCGAAAGAAAGCGCAGGAACTGGGCATCCACATCGTCCTCAAGGGCGCCCACACCTGCACCGCCGCGCCCGACGGCAGCTGCTACTTCAACAGCACCGGCAACCCGGGCATGGCCACAGCCGGCAGCGGGGATGTGCTGACGGGCATCATCACGGGGATACTGGCTCAGGGCTATGCGCCGCTGGAGGCGGCTCTGCTGGGCGTGTACCTGCACGGGTTAGCGGGGGATCTGGCTGCGAAGGAGTGGGGGCAGGAAGCGATGGTGGCGGGGGATATAACGGAGAAGTTGGGAGCAGCATATAAGCTGGTTTGGGATCGAAACGGAGGCTGAAACCCGCCAGGCAGCACATAAGGCGGTTTTCAATTATTGCCCCTTCCAGTAACTGTTCAGGCCTTTTGTTTAACCACATAGAACACATAGCGTTTTCACAGTAGAGCACATAGGCCGCGGCTACGGTGGCCTATGTGAACTGCCAGATGTGGCCTATGTGGTAAATAGTGACCCCTTCTAACAAAATCCAGCAAAAAAACGCCCCTAAACGCAATTTTCCCTACCTTTGCCTTACAGTCAAAAGACAACCAGCAAGTTATTTTTATTGCCAGAACATATCTCACCCAACCGGCGGCTTTTTTAACCTGAACACAATCGCCAAAAATTCCGGACGGCCCTTACAACTAAATTTGAAACAAGGGTGTTCTCATGCAATTTCGGACGTGGCCTGGCAGCAGGTTCTGCGTCTGTATCACGCAATACAACAGACTGTGAATTCTATATCTAAACATACGGCCATACCAACTCAGGCTTCCACATTCGCCAACCGGCGCGTCACCTTCATCGACCTGCTGCGCGCCTACGCCATCCTGATGATGCTGCAGGGGCACTTTACGGATACCCTGCTGGGTACGCCTTACCGCGACCCCAACAACCTCATTTTTGCCACCTGGTCGTTCATGCGGGGCATGACGGCGCCCATCTTCTTTTTCGCCAGCGGGCTCATCTTCGTCTTCCTGCTGATGCGGGACAAGGCGCCGTTCCGGGAGAACAAACGGGTAAAAAAGGGGCTGCGCCGGGGCATCGAGCTGATCGTCATCGGCTATATCCTGCGGATAAGCTTTCCGCGCCTGGTGCAGTTCGACATTTATCCCGGCCTGTTTGCCGTCGACGTGCTGCACTGCATCGGGTTGGCGTTGCTGACGCTGATCGCTGTCTTCGGCCTTAGCCGGTTGCTGAAAATTTCCTATCCCCTGCTGCTGGCTTTGGGCGGCGCTCTTGTTTTTTACTTCCATTTCGACTTCAAGAACGCTGACTGGAGCTTCCTGCCCCTGGCGCTGGAGAACTACTTCACCCAGTCCAACGGCTCCGTCTTCACCCCCATCCCCTGGGTGGGTTATTCCATGCTCGGCGGCGTGCTGGGCTACGCGCTGAACCGCCGCCCACAGTGGGCCTTCGGACAAATACTGCCGCTGGCGCTGCTGGCCGGCGGGCTGCTGACGCACTTTCACTCATCCTGGGTGCTGGAACAGCTTTACGGAGCGACCGGGCTGGAGAGCTTCCTGGCGCACGCCAACTTCAACTTCCTGGCCTGGCGGCTGGGGCATGTTTTTATCGCAGTGGCCATCTTCATCTGGATTGCTCAGCTGTGGGAAAATATCCCCAAGCTGCTGCTCCGCATCGGCAGCGAAACGCTCGTCATTTACGAGGTGCATTTCGTATTGCTGTACAGCACCTGGTTCGGCATTGGGTTGTCGAGTTTCTGGTATCGCGGCCTCACGCCCTGGCAAACCGTCTTCGGCGCCGCCTTGTTCATCCTCTTCTTTTTCCTGCTTATCGCAAATATCGACCGCATCCGGCAGTATCGCTGGCCTTGGTGGCGGGAGAAGATCGGCATCGCCGCCCAGTTTGTTTGGAAGTGGGGCAAAGAAGGGGCTGAAATCGTCCAGGACAGGGCTGTTTTTGCCTGGAGGGCCGTGCGGGTGCGGGCGGTGCGCTGGTATCTGCGAAGGGTGAATCAGGCGGCTTATCAGGGGCCGGGTGAGGAATGATCGGTTTATTTTAAGATCAAATCCTTGATTGATTCTTCAATTAATGGACTATCTTTAATCCCGATCAGGATTTGCTCAAAATGATATTCCGACAATTTTCCTTTGTATGCCAACTCGTTTGATTCATATATGAGCCTGTAGATGTATCCATTTTCAAGAAAGAGTTCTTTCGTAGATTGAAGCAAGTCTTTTTCAGAGCTGAATATTGAATTGTCGCCGGTTTCCGGATTTTCAAAAAAATCTTCATAATTCATTTCAAACCTGGAAGACGATTTTGATTTTAGGTGCCCCTCAAATTTTTTCCATTCCGGATATTTGTGAGATTCCTCTGAAAGTTCAAATTCGCTCAAATTCCCAAACGCTTTGTAAATAGCGCCCATCATTTCTAAATCCGTTTTGGAGAACACCTTTCCATCGACACTATTTAAAGACGAAAAATAATATTGGTTGCTATTCTCAATGAAAGCATTGCGATATTCTTTTTCACTATCTGTCAGAAAATCAGTGTTCTCAGCAAGGTCTTTTGTATTTGATGCGACAGGTCCATAACTTAATGCAAAGTACGTATCATTTAGAATCGGCCTTCCATATCTTCTTAAATGAAGCCTGTCTGAAAGCCAAATCAATTTTAAAGCTTTCATTTTATTGATGGTTCCCCCTTCGCAAAGAGCAAAGTAATTCAATGCTTGTACCGCCTTTTTATAATTGAATCCCAGCATAAACAAAACGTTTGAAATATTGATACAAATATAGAAATTTTTTTCGGAAAAAAGCTACTTGTTTAGTTAACAAACAATAAGAATAATTAAATCTTACTCTTTTCTGTTTTTTTAAACAACTTGTAACATCCGGAAAATATGGATGCTTCACACAGGAAATAATTTCTTCATAATTTAAACCCCATCCACAAATATCTTTAAAAACAAAAACCTGACAAATGCCAGTTTTGATTTGCCGAAACCGAACTTTAGCCAAAAATTTCGTTATTTCGCACCCACGCCCCTAAAGCCTCCCTTTTTTCCTAATCAAAGACAGATCAGAATGAACAAAACCCTCCTGCTGCTCCTGTTATGCCTCGCAGCCAGCCTGAACGCACAAGACGACAAAAAAGAAAAAGAAGACAAGTGGGACGTCAACAACCCGCCCGGAGAATATAAGGAAGTGGAACTCGCCTTTGCCGAAGGCACCTGGATGAACCTGGACGTCAGCCCGGACGGCAATACCGTCGCCTTTGACCTCATGGGAGATGTCTATACTATGCCCATCAGCGGCGGCAAAGCCACCCTGCTGCGCCAGGGCCTGGCCTGGGAAGTGCAGCCCCGCTTCAGCCCCGACGGCTCAAAAATCCTCTTCACCAGCGACGCCGGCGGCGGCGACAACATCTGGGTGATGGACGCCGATGGCGGCAACGCCCGGCAGGTGACCAAAGAGAGCTTCCGCCTGCTCAACAACGCCGACTGGATGCCGGACGGGCAGTACTTCGTGGCCCGCAAGCACTTCACCTCCGAGCGCTCCCTGGGCGCGGGGGAGATGTGGATGTATCACATCAGCGGCGGCGAAGGCCTGCAGCTGACCGAGCGCAAAAACGACCAGCAGGACGTCAACGAGCCCAGCATCTCTCCGGACGGCCGCTACGTCTACTTCAGCGAAGACATGTACCCTGGCGGCTATTTCCAGTACAACAAAGACCCTAACAGCCAGATTTACGTCATCCGGCGCTACGACCGCGAAAAGGGGGAAGTGAAAAACCTCATCGCCGGCCCGGGCGGCGCCTGCCGGCCGCAGGCCTCCCACGACGGCAAAAAGCTGGCCTTCGTGCGCCGGGTGCGCACCGAGTCCGTCCTCTTCGTTCACGACCTGGAGACCGGACAGAACTTTCCCCTTTTCAACAAGCTCAGCAAAGACCAGCAGGAAGCCTGGGCCATCTTCGGCGTATATACCGGGTTCGACTGGACGCCCGACGACAAACACATCGTCATCTGGGGGCAGGGCAAAATATGGAAAGTGGACGCCGCTACCGGCGAAGCGCAGGAGATTCCCTTCGAAGCCACCGCCAAACACCGGTTCCAGGAAACAGTGCGCTTCGAAAACAAAGCACATGAAGACAAATTTACCGTCAACGTCATCCGCCACGCCGCCACTTCACCGGATGAAAAAACGCTGGTATTCAACGCAGTGGGATACCTCTGGAAAAAGCCGCTGCCCAACGGCAGGCCCGTCCGCTTGACGGACGGGACGGACTTTGAGTTCGAACCCGCTTTCTCTCCCAACGGGCAGGAAATCCTGTACGTCACCTGGAACGACGAAGAAATGGGCGCCATCTGGCGCATGAACCTGTCCACCGGGCAAAAACGCAGGCTCACCGCCGAGAAGGGCATCTACCGCACCCCCGCTTTCTCGCCGGACGGCCAACGCATCGTTTACGAAAAAGAAGGCGGCAACGGCCACCAGGGTTATGCCTTCTGCAAGGAGCCGGGCATATACACCATGCCGGCCAACGGCGGGGAAGCCAAACTGCTGACGCCCCAGGGCGAGTACCCCATTTTCAGCAAGGACGGCAGCCGCATCTTTTTCCAGAAAGGCGGCTATATCTTCGGCAGCCTCACCAAGTCTTACCACAGCATCAAAACCGACGGCAGCGACGAGCAGAAGCTGTGCGAGAGCAAGTACGCCCAGCGCTTCGTGCCCAGCCCCGACAACAAATGGATCGCCTGGTCGGAACTCTATAAAGTGTATATCGCCCCCATGCCCATGGCCGGCAAAACGGTCGGGCTAAGCGCCACTACCAAAGCCCTGCCGGTAGCGCAGGTGGCGCGAGACGCCGGCATCAATATCCACTGGGGCCGGGACAGCAAAAAGCTCTTCTGGATGCTGGGCGACGAGCTCTTTTCCGACGAACTTACCGAGCGCTTCAAATTCCTCGAAGGCAGCCGAGACAGCCTGCCGCCACTGGACACTGTGGGGCTAAAAGTGAACCTTGAATTACCCTACGACAAGCCCGAGGGTGCCCTGGCCTTCACCAACGCCCGCATCATCACCATGGAAGGAGACGAGGTGATCGAAAACGGGACCATCGTGGTGGAAGGCAACCAGATCATCCGGGTCGGCGAGTCGGTAAAAGTCCGCGTACCTGATCATGCCCGGGTCATCGACTGCGCCGGCAAGACAATCATACCCGGCCTGGTAGACGTACACGGCCACCTCGGCGATTTCCGCTACGGCCTCAGCCCGCAGAAAAGCTGGCATTACTACGCCAACCTGGCCTACGGCGTCACCACTGCCCACGACCCCTCTTCCAATTCGGAGATGATCTTCTCGCACTCCGAGATGATCAAAGCGGGCAATATGGCAGGGCCGCGCCTCTACTCTACCGGCACCATCCTCTACGGCGCCGACGGCGACTTCAAGGCGGTGATCAACAGCCTGGACGACGCCCGCTCCGCCATCCGCCGTACCAAGGCCTACGGCGCTTTCTCCGTCAAGAGCTATAACCAGCCGCGCCGCGACCAGCGCCAGCAGGTGATGCAGGCCGCCCGCGAACTGGGCATCCTGGTGGTGCCGGAAGGGGGTTCCTTCTTCTACCACAACATGAGCATGGTAGCCGACGGCCATACGGGGGTTGAACACAACATCCCCGTTGCGCCCCTGTATGATGACGTCATCCAGTTCTGGTCACAAACCGAAACGCACAACACCCCCACCCTCATCGTCAACTACGGCGGCATCAACGGGGAGTACTACTGGTATCAACACACCAACGTCTGGGAAAAGGAACGCCTGCTGAGCTTCACGCCCCGGGGCGTGGTGGATTCCCGCGCCCGCCACCGCACCATGATCCCGGACGAGGAATACCAGAACGGCCACATCCTCACCTCCCAATCGCTGAAAAAGCTGCAGGATGCCGGGGTGAACATCAACCTCGGCGCCCACGGCCAGCTCCAGGGCCTCGGCGCCCACTGGGAATTGTGGATGCTGCAGCAGGGCGGCATGAGCAACCACCAGGCGCTGAAGTGCGCCACCATCAACGGAGCCCGCTACCTGGGCATGGATGCCCAGATTGGCTCCCTGAAGCCCGGCAAGCTGGCCGACCTGATCGTGCTGGACGCCAACCCGCTGGAAGACATCCGCAACTCGGAATCCGTCCGCTACACCATGGTCAACGGCCGCCTCTATGACGCCGCCACCATGAACGAAATCGGCAACTACGACAAAAAGCGGAGCAGATTTTTCTTCGAGCTGGACGGCAGCGGCAACGCCTGGCCGATGATGACGGAGGGACAGGGGCTGATGCCGGCGCAGTGTAGGTGCGGGCGCTAATAGACAGGATGACAGGATTTACCCTGTGAAATAGCCCTGGAGGAACACGCGGTTATTTCACAGGGTGAACAGGATTAACAGGATAGGGGAGACAGTTGCTGTAGCTGTTTGAAATCAGGTTAATTGGGTTAACCCCGTCCATTATAGGTTAGAAAACAAGGCGATCAGCAGGAGCAGGGCCAGGATGACAAAAATGATAAAGAGTACGCCGAAAACGATGCCGAGGATGGCCAGCGTTTTATTGCCTCCTTTGTTAAGGGCAATAAAGCCCAGGATGATGCCTGCTATGGCAGTAAAAAAGGCCAACGCTCCTATGATTGGGATGAGCATCAAGACGAAAGAGCCCGCGCTGAATATTAGCGAAAGCGTGGCCAGCTTGTCCGGATCGCTCTCAGATATAGCCTTTTCTGTTCTGGCCCGCTTCTTTTGCTGTTTTCTGATCTTTTTCTGAACCAGTTTCAGGGCTATCCGCTGTCCGAAGGACGGTTTTTTGGCGGCGGGTGCTTCGGCGACTCCGGAAGGTGGAGGCAACGCGCTTTCGGAAATGCCCGTTTTCTGAACAGCAAAAAGCGGGAGGGCAGCCAGGAGGAAGAGGGCAAGGGGGAGGTGTTTTGCCAATTGTTTCATGAGCAGGGTTTGAGTGATTGAATAAGGGGAGAAGTGATGTTTACTTCAAAAACCAGCTAAAGACGGCGTTCAACCCGAATGCGCTTGCCGTGATTTTGCTGTCGTTGATGTCCGGGTCTTTCAGGCTTCCCGACTGGTAGCTGAGGGTGAGGTCCAGAGAAGCGGCGGGATTGAAAAATATCGCCAGGCCTGCGCCGCCCCGGAAGGAACTGAGGTTGACCTTGTCTTCGCCGTCAAAGAAGCCGGTATCTTCGTACTTGGTCTTTACCTGCCCGAAGGAAGCGCCTGCTTCCAGGAAGGGCCTGGCTATTGCGCCCGGGAGGTAATAGCGCGCCTGCGGCTCCAGGGAATAAATGGAATAAGTAATTTTGCCATCCTCCTTGTCCTCTCCTTTGGTAACCGAATTCAGGAGGTTCACTCCCACGCCAATGAGCAGGTTGTCGGCGGCTGCATAGCCGATAATAGGCGAAAGGCCAATAGTCACGGATTTGGCTTTGCCGCCGTCTTCGCCTTTCTGGGTGACCAGGCTCAATCCAGCGCCGCCATTGCGCCCGGATATCACCAGGTTTTCGAGGCCTCCGGAAACCGGCACCGAGGCGCCGATCAACAACTTGCCTTGTTCTACCTGAGAAAACAGCGCAAAAGAAAGGCACAAACAAACTGGGAAAAAAGTTAGTTTTTTCATGGCGACAGGTTTTATACTGGCGAACGCGTGGTTTTGTCAGGAGCAAAACCAGCGATGCCAGTATATACTGACCCGGCGGGTTTTGTAGCCGACAAAACCTGCCGTACGTCAGTATAGTTTGTAAAGATTAACAGCGATATGATCAGGGGAAAAACTTAGGCAAAGTTAACGCTTCCGCCCTCTGCCCCGCAAGCCGGAAATCCGGCATTTTTCAGCATCATGCTTTCCCGCCAGAATTGATAACCAGCACATTAGCCGCCTCCCACAAATACGTTAGAGGCCCTCACCGGAATCCGGTATTTTGAGCAAAAAGCGGGCAGGGCCGGCAGCCAAAAGGCTTTGCCCGGACGTTGAACAGGGAAATGACAACCATGAAACACTGGAATAAAAGGTGGGGCTTCCTGGCCTTTGCCGCAAGCAGCCTGGCAGGATGGCAGGCAGGGATAGCAAGGCCGATAACGGTGGACAGTAGCTTCACCTGCCTTATGCTCGGCCAGGAAGCGCAATTTCTGGAAACGGCGGAAGACACCTTCGCATTGGAGGACGTGCTGGACATGCCGGAAGGCGCCTTCGAGCGGCGGCCCAAACCCGGTTTTTTCTTTGGCTTGCAGAACAAAGGGTTTTGGCTGCGCTTCGGCATTCGGGCACAGGAGGGCGCCAGCCTGGTTTTCGAAGTAGTCAACCCCTATATTGAGGAGTTCCATTTTTTTGCCGTTTCGGAAAATAAAATAGTACAAGCCGACACGCTGGGCGCGGATTTCCCTTTCGGAGGCCGCATCGACCCACACCGCAACTGGCAAATACCCATTGTCCTGCCACCGGGGGCCGACAGCGCCCTCTGCTTGTTGCACCTGCCGCCGGGCAGGAACCCGCTGCTGTTTGACCTGTACTTGTGGAACCCTTCAGGCCGGCAAAGCCACCAACGGTGGGAAAGCGCCATTCTCACCGCCTACTTTCTGATCCTGCTGGTTTACCTGCTGCTCATTTTCCTGGTCAACCTGGTGGCGCGCTTTCATTCCCTCTGGTATTACTTTGCCTATGTCGCCCTGGGGGCATTGCTGTTGTTTTCGAGCCTGGGGCTGAGTTATTACTACCTCTGGCCGGATGCGCCACATCTACACCAGGCATCCGAATTGCTGATTTCCAACCTGTACCTGCTCGCCGGGCTGCAGTTTGTGCGGATATATTTCGGAACATCCCGCTTTTTCCCTGTCCTCAACCGGATGATGGTCCTTGCTATGGGCATCTCTGCTGCGTTTATACCCTTTGCGGCAGGCCTTCCCTACGCGCCCCTGCGTTTTGCCCACCTGCTGCACATCCTGCATTATCTGGTGTTTATGGCCGGCTTTTTTCTGGCGCTTGGCGTGTTCGTCATGTCGATATTGAAACGGCAACGCATACAGGCCGGGTGGTTCCTGTTCGGTTTTGGCCTGCACGGCCTGGGCATTGCGCTGACCATCCTGCAGTACATCGGCTGGTTTCCGTTTATATCTTCTACCCGCTGGCTCTACAACCTGGGCTTCCCCCTGACGTTCTTCCCTCAGATGGCCATGATGGCAGGCACCCTGATCGAAGTGCCGGTATTGTTCTACGTCGCCTTCCACCGCTTCCGCAGCCTGTACGAAGACGCCCAGAAGCAGGCGGCTTCCCGGGAGCACAACCTGAACAACCTGGTGATGAGCATTGAGGACGAACGACAGCGGCTGGGGCAGGACCTGCACGATTCCCTGGGCGTGCAGCTGGCCGCCATTAAGATGAAACTTTTGGTGCTTCGCGAAAAGCTGGCGGATGAACATGGAAGAGAACTGCAGCAGGTCGTGAGAGACCTGGAACGTTCAACTCAGGAAATGCGCTCGATCAGCCACGACCTGATGCCGCCTTCCCTGGAACGGCAGGGGCTGGCCGCTGCCATTGAACACCTGCTCCGCCGCATCCAGTCCCTCCAGCCCAGCCTGAAAACACATTTTTACAATAACGCCCCCCTGGAAAAACTGACGCCAAAGGCGCGAATCCACCTGTACCGCATCCTCTCAGAGCTGATAGCCAATGTCATAAAACACGCCGGCGCCCGGGAACTCAGCGTGCAACTGACCCGCTATGACGGCAGCCTGCAGGCCAGCGTCGAAGATGACGGCAAAGGTTTCGACCCCTCTGCGCTCAGCGGCAAAGGCATAGGCCTGAGCAACGTCGAATACCGGGCCAAAGCCCTGGGCGGCCGCTTCGCCCTCGACGCCCGGCCCGGGCGGGGCACTTTTGCCAGCATCGAAGTGCCGCTGGAGAGGGTGGTTGGAGAGAAGTAGCGGAGAGGACGGATGCGGTGGATGCCGTTGCCAAACTATATGCAGTTCAGGTTTCTCCCTTTATTGGCCGCCTCTACTGCGTTTTTCACATCCAGTTTGGAAAAGATATTTTTACGGTGGGAATCCACGGTGTTGACAGCAATGCAGAGCATGTCGGCGATCCCGGCGGTAGTCTTTCCCTCGGCAATAAGAGACAGCACCTCCCGTTCGCGGGTGGTCAGGGGGCAGCCTTCGTTATTTTTCAGGATGGCTTCGGGGCGTTCGACAAGCAGGCTGACCAGGCGGGCCAATATGGGCGGGTCGAAAAAGTAATGGCCGGCCTGCACTTCCTGGAAAGCGCGAGCCAGGTATTCTTTCGAACTGCCTTTCAGCACGTAGCCTTTCACGCCTTTGGCCAGGCCCTCCTGGATGAAAAAGGGGTCGTCGTGGGCGGTCAGGAAAACCACCCGTGCTTCAGGTTGCCGGTCCAACAGCCTCTCCAGCACTTCCAGTCCGTCCATATCCGGCATGCGCAGGTCGAGCAGCACCTGGTCCGGCTTTTCCCGCAGGCAGAGCTCCAGCCCTGCCCGGCCGCCGGTGGCTACGCCGGCAACCTCCACTTCCGACATGCCCGACAATAATGCGGTTAAGGCTTCCAGCCACATCTGCTGGTCGTCGATTAACGCGATGCGAATGGGTTTTTGGGCCATATTCCGGGATTTACTCAACAATGCAGCAATATAACAATTTAACCATTGTGCAGTGCTAAAAACGGCCCACGCTCCACTTCCCGGCAAACCTTTTCGTATTTCTCTTTGGTTATGCGCTCATTCTCAGTTGGTGCAGCTCCGACTGAGGCGCT
>JAGFJD010000276.1 GCA_024102975.1 Phaeodactylibacter sp.
AGAAGAATATGAAGATTCCACCGTTTATGAACCCGTCAGCTTTGACGAACTGGCCTCCGGCATTCGGGGCATTATAGCGATGGTAGGAGATATTTACCTGCGGCTCAGCGATAAAATGGAGCGCCAGAAAGTGAAAAAGGAGACGGATTCGAGCTACTATCAGCCGGAAGAATTAGGCGGCATCGTGATCATTGATGAACTGGACCTGCATTTGCATCCCAAATGGCAGAAAAAGCTCCCGGCACTTTTTTCTGAGGTTTTTCCCAATGTACAATTCATTGCGGCAACGCATAGCCCTATTCCTTTACTTGGGGCACCGGAGGGCAGTGTGTTCCTGAAAGTGAACCGGACGGAAGAGGAGGGAATAACACTTGAGAAGCTAGATATTGATATTAAAAACTTCACTCCAAATCTTATTCTTTCCTCCAAGATTTTTGGCTTTACCGAGATATTTCCTATTACTCATCATCCAGATACTCCCATACGGACTGAAGACACCCAAGAAGAAGCCGAGTTTACCGATAAAGTAGTCGAAAGGTTAAAATCCCTTCTTGGCACGGAGAAAGAAGAAGAATTGAGCAAGCTTCTTAAATCTAAGTGAGGGACATGAGGAGCAATAGCCGAAAGAAACTTCCGGAATTCCCCATACCGGAAATTTTAGCCAGTCAAGAAACAACTTCGGCTTTGGGGGATATTGTCGAGCATGTGGATAAAAACGCAATCAACCCTAACATTTATAAAGGGCAGTTTAAAGATTCCGCAACTAAAAAAGATCGATTTTTAGTCAGGGAGCGGTTAAAAGGAATTTATTACAACAAATGTGCATATTGCGAAGACATACAGAATAAGCCAGAAGTAGAACATTACCGGCCTAAGAAAAAATTATCGGAGGATAGAAATCACCCTGGATATTATTGGTTGTGCTATGAATGGACCAACCTCTTGCCTGCTTGCCACTATTGTAATACGGATAAGGGGAAAAGAAATCAGTTTCCAATAAGAGGAATTAGGGTAAATGCTCCTCCTCGCTTACCTGATGGAAGTTGGAATCAATCAGCCAATGATGCTTCTGTCAGCCCATTAATTGATGAAGAACCCTACCTTTTACATCCGGAAGTTGACCAGCCAGATGATGGGTCCTATTTTAAATTCCATAATACTGGCGTGATGGAGGGTATTGACCCGAAAGGAAGAGGTAAGAAAACTATTGAAATTTGTGACCTGAACAGAGAAGACTTGATAGACAGGCGAAGAGAAAAAATTTCAAATATATTAGAATTAATAAGATGCTTTTCGGCACTTTGGTCTGAAGGCCACTTAACTGTTGACGACTTCAAGGCGGCGCTGGAATCAATGGTTTTCGAAAAAATGCTCAAAATGCAGCAACCCGATCAACCTTTTTCTCTATTGGCGATATACATTTTTGAGCATTTCAATGAAATAATTGTCCCGGAATTGCCTACTCCAACTCAGGGAAAAGCAGTCTCCGCAGTCTTTACAAATTTTAGAAAACGGTTTAAATATTATAAAAACATAAAATATTTACTCAAATAGGACTGCTGTTATCTCCTCCCCTCAAAACTCCCTCAACTCATACTCCGAAAGAATAACCTTCCACCGATTGCTCTCCGTAATCCGCAGCAGCGGCGGGTTAATTTCCCGCGCCAGCGGGCTGCCTTTTGTCAGGCCGAAACTGTAATACTGTGGGTTAAACCGGAACGGCAGCACCTCCACCGCCTCTTCCAGGCTGT
>JAGFJD010000294.1 GCA_024102975.1 Phaeodactylibacter sp.
CCTTGCTCGCGGCAACCACCTGCGACCCCGCGTTGGCCGGCACCGACACCCTGTTCCTGCAAACTGCTGCCGGGTGCGACAGCCTCGTCATCACCGAATTGACGTTTACCCCAACCGACACCACACTGATCGGACAAGAATTATGCGCAGGAGAGGTGCTGATAGTCAATGGGGTAGAATACAACGAATCCCGGCCCAGCGGCATTGAGGTCATCCCCGGCGGGGCGG
This sequence comes from Phaeodactylibacter sp., assembly GCA_024102975.1. Taxonomy (GTDB): domain Bacteria; phylum Bacteroidota; class Bacteroidia; order Chitinophagales; family Saprospiraceae; genus JACJXW01. The sequence goes on from JAGFJD010000294.1 coordinate 229, forward strand.
CCAACGGTTGCGACTCCGTCATCAGCGTCAGCCTGAGTTTTCTGGAAGTTGCTATGGAGTCCATAAATTCGACCCTCTGCCCGGGAGAATTCATCCTCGTCAACGGCCGGCGGTACGATGAGGGCAACCCCGCCGGCACGGAGGTCATAGCGGACGGAGGCGTCAACGGATGTGACAGCATTGTCCAGGTGGCCCTCACCTATGCCGAGGGCGTTTTAGGCTTCCTCGAAGGAGGGCGGGCCGCCTGCCCCGGGCAAACTGTGGAACTGACCCTCCGCCTGCAGGGCGCTAACGCTTACAACGTCAATATTACCGATGGGTCGGCAGTTGTAGAATCCTTTACGGGCATTACCGGCGACGTATCCTTCACGGTGAGCCCTTCGGCCACGACGGACTACAAGATCAGCCTGCTGACGGCGGTCGGCAGCCTCTGTCCGGTAGAGATCGGAGCGGGGGCGACCGTTACGGTGGTACAAACCGGGGACATCCAGGCCGAGGTGCTGACCGACTATGGCGGATTTGGCGCCAGCTGCAGCGACAGCGAGGATGCCTCCATCGGCGTTTCCCCCGCCGGGCCGGGGCTTTCTTTCCTGTGGAGTACCGGCCAGACAACGCCCACCCTGGAAAACATCGGAGCGGGAGCTTACACGGTGACCGTCACCAGCACCGAGGGGTGTTCGGCGGAGGCCAGCGCAGTGGTCACAGCGCCGGCGCCCCTGGCGGCCAAAGCCAGCGGCATTGGGGTGGACTGCTTCAGCGCGTTCAGCGGCAGCATCCTGGTTGAAAACCTGGAAGGCGGCGCTGGCCCCTACGAGTATTCGCTCGACGGGCAGTTTTTTGCCCCCTTAGGCGCCTTGCCGGCGGCCATCCCCGGGCTGGAGGCCGGCCAATATACCCTATACCTGCAGGACGCCAACGACTGCCGGACGAGCCTCACAGCGGCGGTCGCCCCCTTCGAGGGCCTGGTGCTGGAGCTGGGCACTTACGACCCCCTGAAACTGGGGGACAGCCTGCAGCTCCGCCCGTTTGCCGGCTTTGACGTGGCGGGTTTCAGCTGGGCGCCGCTCACGGGCATCCCCGACCCGGCGTCTTTCACCCCCTACGTCCGGCCCATGGAAACCACCGTCTATACGCTAACGGCCGTCGACAGCGCCGGTTGCACGGCTACAGACAGGGCCACCATTATCGTCGAAAAGGGCCGGGGCCTGTATGCGCCCAGCGCCTTCAGCCCCAACGAGGACGGCCGCAACGACCGGTATACTTTATTTACCGGCCCCGATGTTGCGGAAATAAAAATATTCCGCATCTTTGACCGCTGGGGCAACCTGGTGTTCGAAAGCACCCCGTTCGAACCCAACATTGAAGACCTCGGCTGGGACGGCACCTTCAACGGCGAGCCAATGGACCCGGCGGTGTTCGTGTTTTACGCCGAGGTGGAATATGTAGATGGTTTCACGGAGGTAGCAGAGGGTGATTTCGTGTTGTTGAGGTAAGTCGAAAATTTCTTTCGATCTTTTTCGCTTCAACTGCAACTTTTTCAAATATTAATCGTAGTATTGATTGGTAACCCCTCTTTAATCGGTCCTTTTGTGACGTTGGGTTGGCTGTACCGGCCTGTGATTCACCGGCCGGGAGTCGATAAAAATATGGGTTTTGTGCTAAACACAATCCTGCGTTTGCCAGAACGTTCCTTAGCGACGATTAAAAAACAAAAATCTGGCCCGGCGCCAAACTGAAAACGGAAGATAAAAACCTACCCCCCCTTTAATTCGATCCTCCGTAAATCTTTTCCAAAAACCGTAGCTTGCACTTAAATGGTTGGTTGAACCAGTCCGCCGCTCCCGCGACGAGTATACTATATGGCATGGCCCGGGGCGTTGTGTCCCCTGGCAGCCGGTCGCATCAATTTGAGATCAGTACCAGGCGTAAATCGAGCTCCATGACACCCCCTGTCCGACTCAGGGCAGACGTTGTCTGGGGTGAGGAGGCAATCCCTTCGCAGAGAAAACAACAGTTAAAGAAAACATGCATTCTATGAGTAAGTATTACACCAATATCTGGTTTCGGTTTGCGCTTCTGGCGTGGTTCGTGTTATGGGGGCAACAACTCGCCGGCCAGGATAAGACCTGGACCAACGCCGGCGGAGACGGCCTTTGGAGCAACGGGGCAAACTGGGATCCGGCCGGCGCCCCGGGCCCGGGCAACGACGTGATCTTCGACAATACCAGTTCGGCCAACTGCACCGTCAACATAAATCCATCCATTAAAAGCCTGGAAGCAGACCGCTTCTACGGGGGCACGATCTCTCTGGGCACCAATACGTTGTCCATAGGCGGAGATTTCACGGTGGACGCAGCTTCCCAATTCAGCAGCGGGCCGGGCAGCAAGGTCATCATCAGCGGGCCCGGCAGGATCGACTGTGTGGCGCCCATTCACGCCCTGGAGATCAACACGGCCCAACCCACCGACGATATCAACCTTCGGGAGAATCTCCTCGTAGCCGAACTCGCCATCACCCAGGTGGGCAACCTGGACGGCGACGACCTGCGGGTCAGCCAGAAGATCGTCAATAACGACCCCGCCCTGGATGGAGACGCCATCATCAGCATTGCCGGCAACTGCACCTTCGACGGCAATGGCCTCCGCTTCCTGAACATTGAAGCCGGCGCCAACCTGCAGCTGCTCTCCGGCCTGGCCCTGGAGCGGAATTTCGAACTCACCGGCAGCGGCGATATCTCGGGCAGCGGGCCACTCACCTTAGCCTCCGGAGGCAGGGTCAACTTTTCCGGGAACGTATCGGCAGATGTAGAATTCGATTTTTCCGGCTCTATTCGCATTTCCAACGAATTCTCGACGCAGGGAAACCTGACCTTCACCCAGGTTGGCAGCTTTACCGGGCTGGGCGAAATCCGGGCAGCCAGCGACATAACGGTGAACGTCCCTTCGGTCGGAAGCTTTTTAACCATTGTCGCTACCGGCAGCGGTGCCCTTTCCGGCAGCGGCAGCCTCGTCAGGCTGGCCGTTGAGGCCGGCGCCAGCCTCCAGCTCCCTTCTGATTTCACGCTGAAGGGCACCTTCGAGCTGACCGGAGGCGGAACGATCGCCGGCCCGGGCAAGCTCGTTCTCGGCTCTGTCGGCCAGGTTGACTTTACCGGCACCGTTTCGAACGTACAGATCAACGACCCCAGTGGATCCCGCGCGGGCATTTCCTTCGAGGAGGTATTTAACATTTCCGACGACCTGCTTATTACCCAGACGGGATCGTTCCGGGGGGAAGATATTCGGGTTGGCGGCAACATCACTATTACTGACAACGAAATCAGCGCATTTGCCAACCTGGTCATGGCTGGCAACGGCACCACCAGCTTCCAGGGCCCCGGCGGCGGCAATTACAGATGGATGAACCTCGTTATCGACAAAGACAGCAATACCGACAAGGTACTGTTAAACAGCTCGGACACCTTCCTGGAAATCGTCGTGGCTGAAGGCATCCTCGACCTCAACGGCCAAAGCCCCACCGCCGATGTCACCGTTCAATCCGGCGGAACGCTGTCCGGCGCCGGCACCATCAACGGCGACCTGACCGTCGAAGCCGGCGGGACCGTCAGCCCGGGCAATTCTCCCGGCATCATGACGATCAACGGGGATGTGAATATCTCCGGCACCCTGACCATGGAGATCACTGGCCCGGGAGAAAACAACGGCGGCACGCCCGGCACGGATTTCGACCGGCTCAACGTGAACGGCAACGCCACGATCGGCACGATAAACGTCGTCTTTGTAGGAACCATCAGCCCCACCTTCCCGGTGGCCGGCGCGACGTACACATTAGTATCCGCCAGCGGTTCCAGTTCTATCGGCGCCTTTACCATCACGCCCAACAACATCAACGGCTCCTTCAGCGGCGGCATGCTGCTCATCGGCAGCCCCGCCTTCCCCATCGAGCTAACCTTCTTCACCGCTTCCGTCAAAGGCGAGTCCGTCCTGTTGCAATGGGGTACCGCCACGGAGCAAAATAACGACTACATGGCCGTAGAACGCAGCCCCGACGGCATCCGCTTTGAAGAGATCGGCCGGGTGAAAGGGGCGGGCAGCACCGCCGAGCCGCAGGCGTACCGCCTCGTCGACGAGCAGCCGCTCAACGGCCTCAACTACTACCGCCTCCGCCAGGTGGACTTCGACGGGGCGGCCACCTACCACCGGATCGTCACCGCCCTCTACCAGGGCAAAGCGGCCGGGCTGGCTTTCGAAGCCTCCCCCAACCCCGTACAGGACAACCTGCAGGCCGCCTGGACGCCCTCGCCGGCACTTCCGACGGCCCTGCTCCTCTTCGACGCCCACGGCCGCCTGCTCGCCGAGTACCGCCTGCCCGCCGGCGCCGGCAACCTGGTGGTGCCGATGAGCCACCTCGCACCCGGCCTGTACTTCCTGCAGGCCAGCCAGGGGGCGAAAGTGCAGACGGCCCAAGTCGTCAAAAAGTGACAGGATTGGCAGGATGGATAATAGACAGGGTGAACAGGATGGATAATAGACAGGATTGACAGGATCAACAGGATATTTGATAGACAGGATTGACAGGATTGGGCAACCTGGGCAAGCGTGGCTCGACGGGGGCGGGGGAATCCTGTCTTTTAACGTGCCGCCTGAAGGCGGCACGTCCGGCAATGCCTGTTAATCCTGTTCATCCTGTTCATCCTGTTCATCCTGTCTATAAAACGCGCCGCATGAAGGCGGCACGTCCGGCAAATCATGTCCATCCTGTTAATCCTGTTAATCCTGTTCATCCTGTCTATAAAACGCGCCACCTGAAGGCGGCACGTCCGGCAAATCATGTCCATCCTGTCACCATAAATTTTTAAATCCTGCCCATCCTGTCCTATCTTTGGCCGAAAAATGCCCACGAGATCAAGGCCGGCCTCTCCGCGGGCCATCAGCATAGACGACTACGACTATCCCCTGCCCGAGGAGCGCATCGCCCGTTTCCCGCTGGAAGAGCGGGATGCCTCCAAACTATTGACCTACCGCAGCGGGCAGGTCGGGCACACCACCTTTCGCCATATTGCCGGCCAGTTGCCCGCCGGCGCCCTGCTCGTCTTCAACGACACCAAAGTGATCCATGCGCGCCTCCACTTCACCCTGCCCAATGGCGCCGTCATAGAGATCTTATGCCTGGAGCCACTGGCCCCGGTGGAACACCAGCAGAATTTCAGCAGCAGCGGGCCGGTGCGCTGGCGCTGCCTGGTCGGCGGCAACCGAAAGTGGAAAAGCGGGAAAGCCTGGAAAACGATCACTGGCCCGGGGAAGGCCGAAATCCGCCTCACCGCCACCCGCCTGGGCCGGTCGGCCGACGCTTTCGACATCCAGTTCGAATGGGAAGCCTCCGGGCTGGCCTTTGGCGAGCTGCTGGCCCTGGGGGGCGTCATACCGCTGCCGCCCTACCTCAACCGGGAGAACGTCCCCTCCGATGAAGAGCGCTACCAGACCATTTATGCGCGGGAGCAGGGATCCGTCGCCGCCCCTACCGCCGGGCTGCACTTCACCGAGCGCACCCTGGAAGATTTGCGCGAAAAGGATATCCAGTCCCTGTTCGTAACCCTGCATGTCGGTGCCGGCACCTTCCGCCCGGTAAAAACGGAAACCATCGGAAAACACCACATGCACGAAGAGACGGCCGTCATCCGGCGGGAGGCGGTCGCCAGCCTGAAAGAAGCCCTGGAGGCCGGCCGGCCCATCATCCCGGTCGGCACCACCAGCACCCGCCTGCTGGAAAGTTTGTACTGGTACGGGGCGGAAGTGGGAAGGCGGAAATCGGAAGGCGGAAATCGGAAGTCGGAAGAGCGCCCCGTTTCCGGCTTCCCACTTCCCACCCGTCCTCCCACCTCGGCCGGGCAAGCTTCCCACTTGCCTTTCTACGTTTCCCAATGGCAGCCCTACGAAACGGAAGCCCGGCTTCCCGCTGCCGGGGCGCTGCAGGCCATCCTGGACGAGCTGGATGCCCAGGGGCTGGACAGCCTCCAGGGGCAAACCCAGCTGATCATCGCCCCCGGTTACTCCTTCCGCATCATTAGCGGGATGATCACCAACTTTCACCAGCCGCGCAGCACGCTGCTGCTGCTCATCGCCGCCCTGATCGGCGACGACTGGCGCCGCGCTTACCGGTACGCGCTCGACAACGATTTCCGCTTTCTGAGCTATGGGGATAGTTCGTTGCTGCTGCCTTAGGAACCGGCTGAGAATAACTTCCCTATTTTGGCGGTGCCTTGTTCCGCCATCCTGCGTTGCTCGTCAGTCACGTAGCTAGGCTATGTTCTTTCCTCGCGCCTTGGCTGGTGAAACAATGCTCTCCCCAAAAACGGGAACTTATTTTCAGCCGGTTCCTTAGTGCTTTTTTTGCCGCATAGATCACATAGCGGTTTTCACATAGGCCGCATAGAATACGCCCAACTCCGGATAGCGTTAATTACTGCCCCGGAACTTGGTTCCCGGGGCATTCCCCCCACCTACAGCTACCAGGTGATCCGGAACTCCGTCCATCCATCTTCCCCGGTACGCAGGGAAAAACCGAAACCGTGGTTGATGAGGATTTCCCGGCTGAGGGTCAGGCCGACGCCCTGGCCGTCCTTTTTCGTGGTAAAAAACGGAGAGAACAGTTGCGCTTCCAGCTCGGGCGGGATGCCCGGGCCGTTGTCGCGGATGGAGATGCAGCCCGGGGAAGCGGCAAGGGTGATAGCCCCCCCTAGTCCCCCCGAAGGGGAAAGCCCCCCTCGATCCCCCCGAAGGGGGGAAGGCGGTTCCCGTAGGGCTTCCCTGGGAAGCCCCGGTTCTGCCCATCCCCCCCCTTCGGGGAGGTTAGGGGGGGCTGGAGGGGCCGGAGCTGCTTCAATCGCATTCTTCACCACATTGACCAGCACCTGTTCCATTTGCTGGACGTCGATGCTGGCATACAGGGGCGGCTCGGGCAGGTCCAGGGAGAAGCGGATGCCCTTGCGGGCCGCGTGGGCGCCCATCAGGCGGGCGACATCTTCGAGGAGGCGGTTCAGGGAATACTGCTCGCGCTGGGGGGGCGGGAGGCGGACGATGTCGGCAAAGTTGCGCATAAAGCGGTTCAGGCGGCTGTTCCGGTCGATGCAGACCTGCTGCCCCTGGCGGAATTCTTCGCGGAAGGAGGCCGGCAGCTGATCGCCGAACCCGAGGGTGGCCTGCAGGATGGAGTTGATCGCTCCGATGGTGTTATTGACCTCGTGGGCCATCATTCGGATGACCTTGCCATAGGCATTTTTCTCGGCGCGCAGGATTTCGGCGGTCAGTTCTTCGACCATGATGAACGGCCGGGCAAAACCGCGGTCGATGAACTCCGCCTTGAGGCATTTGTAGGTTTCCAGGCCCTGGATATTCACCGTCTGCGCCTGTCCGGAGGGCAGAGCCGCTGCCGTGCGGGCCACCGGGTGGGCGATATCCGCGAGCGGCTTGCCCAGGACGCCCGCTTCGGGCGGCAGTTTCAGCAGCTCTCTCGCCTTGGGGTTCAGCTCCGTGATGCAGCCGTCGTAATCCAGGATAATGATGCCGGTGGGCGAGGTGTGGATGAGCTTGTCGAGGAAGAAGTGTTGTTGTTCCTGCAGGGTGCGCTCCTCCCGCAGGCGGTCGATCATCTCGTTGTAGACGCCGATCAGGCGGTCCGTTTCCCGTTTGCCGGTGGGGATGAACTTGACGTTGAAGTCGCGGTCTTTAATGGCGTCGATGCCGGAGAGCAGCAGTTCCAGAGGTTCGCTAAGCCCCCGGAAGACGCTGAGGCAAAGCAGGAAGGAGGCGATAATGGCCGCTTCGGCAAGGATAAAGGGCGCCCACTTTTCGCGGAACAAAAAGAAGGACAGGGCCAGCGCCCCCAGGTGAATGGGCAGGAGAAGGAGAAAAAACTTAATCCGTATCTTCATAAGAAATGCCGTATTTATCCAGTCGCCGGTAGAGGGAGCTGCGGGTCAGCCCCAGCGACCGGGCCACTTTGGCCACTTTGTTGCGGTGGTGCGCCATGGCCTTTTTGATCATCTCGACCTCCATTTCCTCCAGCGTCATGGCACCGACGGGAGGAAGCTCGCCCCCGGCCGGCCGGCGCGGCGCTCCCTGAATCTGCGCCTCAAAGTCGGCGGCCTGCAATTCGTCGTGCGGCGATACCAGGACGGTGCGTTCGACCAGGTTTTTCAGCTGGCGGATGTTGCCGGGCAGGGGCAGGCCCTTTAGCCAGTGCAGGGCTTCCCGGGTGGCTTTGAGCCGGGGCCGGCTGTAAATCTGCCGCAGGTTGTTGAGGAAAAACTCGACGAGCAGGGGGATATCTTCCGGCCGTTCCCGCAGTGGCGGCAGCTGGAGGGTAATGAGGTTGATGCGGTAGAACAGGTCTTCGCGAAAAGCGCCCCCGGCCACCATTTCCTCCAGCCGGCGGTTGGTGGCGCTGACCACCCGGACGTCCACCTTCCGGGTACGGCTGCTGCCCAGCACCTCGTAGGTACGGTCCTGGAGGACGCGCAGCAGCTTCACCTGGCTGGACAGGCTCAGGTCGCCGATCTCATCCAGGAAGATGGTTCCGGTATGGGCCATTTCGAAGCGCCCCACCCGGTCGGAGCGGGCGTCGGTAAAGGCGCCCCGCACATGGCCGAACATTTCGCTTTCGAACAGGGAAGAGGAGATGCCCCCCAGGTTGACTTTGACGAAAGGGCGCGCCCGGCGGCGGCTGTTCTGGTGGATGGCCTCGGCGATCAGTTCCTTGCCCGTCCCGCTCTCGCCCATGATCAGGACGGGGGCGTCGGTGGCGGCTACCCGGCCGACCGTCTCCAGGACGTCCAGAAAGGAAGGCGCCTGCCCGATGATGTGGCCGAAGTCGTAATCGGCTTCGAGTTTCCGGCGGCTCGCCTTATTGCCTTTGAGCCGGGAGAGTTCCAGCACCGTGCGGACCGACTGGATCAGGTAGTCGTTGTCCCAGGGCTTGTTGATAAAATCCCGGGCGCCCAGTTTCATGCCCTCTACGGCCAGGTCGACCGTCGCCCAGCCGGTGATCAGGATCACCGCCGCCGCCGGCTGCTGTTCGCGGATGGCGCGCAGGAGCTGCAGCCCTTCCTCCCCGGAGGTATCCAGCGAAAAGTTCATATCCAGCAGGATGAGCTCCGGCTGCTCCGTGTGCAGAAAGCTGAGGGCTTCGGCCGGCGTGGCCACCCCGTGGCTGGCGTAGCCTTCCGTTCTCAGCAGAAGGGCCAGCGAGGCCCGTACCGCAGAATCATCGTCGACGATCAGGATCATAAACAGACATTTACCGGATTTTGGATGTGCTGCCTCAGGAAGCCGGAAGTGCGAATTCGGAAAGCCTGCCCCGATTTCTTGTCGGGGTCGGAATGCAGGGCTGCCCAGGCATTTGGTGCCGATTTTCCGGCTTTCCCCCTCAATCCCTCCCTCTCCTTCGCTACGCTTCGGCGAGCGGAGAAAAGGGGGGAGCAAAGCTACTAAGAAAAGTTGAACAGGCAGCACACTGTTGGACATTTGCCGGGGCGTGTAAAAGTGTAAGTGTGTAAAGGTGTAAAAGAACGCGGGTTCGCCGGGGGGAACTCACCCCCGCCTCAGCGGAAGCCAGGCGCCCCCTCTCTTTAGCTGCCGGCGGCCAAAAGGGAAGAGAGGGGGTGGGCAACATGCTCTGGAAGCCTGCATGGCCGCCGACCTGCCAGCTTGGCCGGCACTACCCCCTCTCTTCTCTGCGCCTCCGCAGTGATAAAGAGAGGGGTGGCCGATGCAAGATTGGCCGGGCCTGCCTGCGCCGAGGCTTCGGCAGGCAGGAGGGAGGCCTTTGCCCGCAGCCCGATTCCCCCGGCAGGGAAGCTGGTGGAGGAACTATTTCAACACATTAGCCTGATGCGGATGGGGACTGTCCCTACTCCTCGTGCAGCACCATAGCCGGCTGCACCTGCGCCGCTTCCCGGCTGGGGGCGAAGGCGCAGGCCGCGACCAGCGCCAGCAGGATGGCTACCGAAGCCAGGGCGGCGTTCAGGTAGACAGCCGCATCCAGGCCGAAGACGCCCAGGAGGGGGAACTGTCCGGCGAAGAACAGCCCTGCCGCTACGGCGAAGGCGGCGATGACGATGGCCTCGCCCACGAAGTGGGCCAGGATGCCGCCGCGGGTGGCGCCCAGCGCCCGCCGCAGGCCGATCTCCTCCCGGCGCTTGCGAATGTTGAACCAGAGTACGCCCAGCAGGCCCAGGCCGACGTTGAGCAGCAGGAAACCGCAGACAGCGGACGCGATAATCATAGGCACCCGGGTGATGGACAGCTGGTTGCGGCGCTGGCTGTCGAGATAGGACAGCTCGATGTTGGCGTTGCGCGCCAGGCCGTTGAATTCTTTCATCAGAGCGGCCTCAAAGCTGGCGTCCGCGTCGGCATTGACTTTCAGGAGGACCACTTCTGCCGGCACCTGATGCGCCCGGTGGTTGAGGAAGACTACCGGCTGGAGGCTCTGAAATTCTCCGCTCAACTTGAAATTGCCCAGCACGCCCACCACTTTCCATTTTTTATCTCCGTCCGAGAAGCCGACCAGCTTGCCCAGGGCCGGCTCATCGCCAAACAAGGCCTCCTTAGCCTGCCGGTTGAGCACGACCACCGGCCGGGCGCTTTCGACCTCTGCCTGCTCCATCCAGCGGCCTTCCTCCAGGGGCATATTCAACACTGGGGCATAATTCTCGTCCGCCATGATCATTTGCGACAAAACCGACTTGTCCTCGTAATTGATGCTCCACTGAATGGTGGTCTGCGAATAGGGCGTGTTGGAAGAACTCAGCGCTGCCTGTTTGACCTCCCGGTGGGCCTCCGCCTGCCGGCGGGCGCGCGCTACGGCATCGTAAAAAAGGCTGTCGGGCATGTCCTGCCGGGTGAAATAGGCCGCCCAGACGTCCTTGTAGCCGTAGCCCAGCGGCTGCGCATAATTGCCGTAGTTGTAGAACACCAGGCTCATCACGCCAAACAGGACGATGAACGAAGCGAAAATCTCGGTGGTCAGCAGGAAATTGCTCCGCCTTTTATTCCAGATCAGTTTGATGAGATGTTTTATCATTGTTATATGGTTATATGGTTATATGGTTATATTGCTGAGGAAGCCATATTGCTGAGGCAGTCCCGCAGCTGAGCCCCTCCCCGGCCCTCCCCGAGGGGGAGGGAGAGGGTTAATGGGTTTTGCTGCCGTCCCGCTCACCGCACACCACCCCGCTCCGTCATACTACTAGTACATGAATACCTAAATAAATACCCACTTATGCTTGTTCTTTTGAACTTACTCTTCGTCAGAAAAAACTCACGTAGCTCCGGCTATGCTCCCCGACACTCTGTGTACGGGGCAGGCTGT
>JAGFJD010000324.1 GCA_024102975.1 Phaeodactylibacter sp.
TGAGCTGGGGCCCCAGGCCGCTCTGCCCAACTGGCCGAGCCGCCGCTGCATCGTCCGCGCCCAGTACGAAGAAGCCCGCGGCAACCCCGACGGCGCCCTCGCCCTGCTCGATGAGGCCGAGCGGCTCCACTTCCGAACACCCATGCCCAACATACGGCCCATACCAGCCCTGAAAGCGGCGCTGTGGGCCCGCCAGGGCCGGCTGGCGGAAGCTGGAGACTGGGCCCGGCGCAGCGGCCTATCGGCAGAGGATGAGCTCAACTTCCTCCGTGAGTACGAATACCTCACCCTCGCCCGGGTGATCATCGCGCAATACCGCCAAAACCCAGTTCTGCATTCCATCGAGGAACCCCTCCAACTGCTGGAACGCCTGCTTCAGGATGCCGAAGCCGGCGGCCGCACCGGCAGCGCCATCGAAATCCTCATCCAGCAGGCCCTCGCCTGCGAGGCGATGGGCAATACAGAGCGGGCGCTCGCCCCCCTGGAGCGCGCCCTGGCCCTGGCAGAGCCGGAGGGCTACGTCCGCACCTTCGCGGACGAAGGCGCGCCAATGAAGCGGCTGTTGGAGGAGGCCGCCGCCGGAGGTATCCGGCCTGCCTACGCCCGCCAACTGCTGGCGGCCTATGGCTCAGCGGAGCCGAAAGGTGTCCGGGCGGAGCCGAGGACACCTGCCCCCAAGCTCAGCGAAGCCGAAGCCCTCAGCTCCCGAGAGCTGGAGATCCTGCAGCTCATCGCCCAGGGTCTGTCCAACCAGCAGATCAGCGAGCGGCTGTTCCTCGCCCTGAGCACCGTCAAGGGCCACAACCGGAACATCTTCGACAAGCTGGGCGTACGTCGGCGCACCGAGGCGGTGGCGCTGGCGCGGGAGTTGGGGTTGATTGGTTGATTTGGTTTATTGCGAACGGCGAACAGCGAATTCCGAACAGCCCCCATTCCCCGTCCGGCTTCCGCCTTCTCACTTGCAAAACAGTACTTTAGTAGGTTTACACCAATACCTTTTTGCCGGTACATTTGTCAGTATAAAAACCACAAAGTAATGGCAAAGCAAGGCAACACCTCCACTACCATCCATTTCGACCAACCATTGGCCTACCAGATCCGGCTCCGGGGGCACCTGGGCCCGCAGTGGGCAGGGTGGTTCGAGGGCATGGCCATCACCCTGGAAGAAAATGGAGACACGGTGCTCACCGGGCCGGTGGCCGACCAGGCCGCTCTGCACGGCCTGCTCCGCAAGGTGCGCGACCTGGGCCTGCCGCTGCTGCTGGTGGCCTGCGTGGAGGAGGTGGGGTAGAGGATAGGGGGCAATTCGCGGTTCGGATTTCGCAGTTCGCAAGGATTATATATTTCAATTTAAAAACGTGGGAGTATAATCAGTAGTAAACGAAAAAGAGCTTTCGTGCTTCTTCGTGCTTTAGTGCCTTCGTGGCGAAAAGGCTGCTCCCACCCACTAAAATTTCAAAAATGCAAAAGATGAAAGCAATTATTGCAACCGGATACGGTTCGCCCGACGTCCTCCAGCTTCAGGAAGTAGAAAAGCCGGTGCCCAAAGACCAGGAGGTGCTGATAAAAATCCATGCCACGGCCGTCAATTCCGGCGACTGGCGCATCCGCAGCCTGGAAGTGCCGCCCGGCTTCGGCCTTTTCGTCCGCCTGGCCTTCGGCTTTTCCCGGCCCCGCCAGCCGATACTGGGGGTGGTGCTGGCCGGAAAGGTGGAAGCCGTGGGTAAGGACGTAAAAAAATTCAGGGCCGGCGACGAGGTCTTCGCCATGGACGGCAACAACATGGGGTGTCACGCCGAGTACAAAACCATGCCGGAAGACGGGGTCATTGCCTTAAAACCAGGCAACCTGAACTTCGAAGAAGCCGCCGCCATCACTTTCGGCGGCATGACGGCCATAAACTACCTCCGCGAACGGGCCGGGATAAAAAGTGGAGACAAAGTGCTGGTCAACGGCGCTTCCGGCGCCGTCGGCATCGCTGCCGTGCAGGTCGCCAGATACTTCGGCGCGCAAGTCACCGGCGTGTGCAGCACGGCAAATGTGGAATTCGTGCAATCGTTCGGAGCGGACAAGGTCGTCGACTACACCCGGGAGGATTTCGCCGGCAACGGCGAAACCTATGACATCATCATGGACAACGTCGGCAACGCGCCGTATCCCCGCGTCAAAAACTCGCTCCGGGAAGGCGGCCGCCTTCTGGCGGTAGTGGCCGGCCTGCCGGAAATGGCCCGCACCCCCTGGGTGGCGCTCACGAGCAGCAAAAAGGTCGTCGCCGGGCCGGCCGACGAGCGGCCGGAAGACCTGCGCTTCCTGGCGGAGCTGGCTGAGGCGGGACAATTCCGGCCTGCCATCAGCCACCGCTATCCGCTGGAGCAGATGGCAGAGGCGCACCGCTACGTCGATACCGGCCATAAGCAGGGAAATGTAGTGGTAACGCTGGAGGATTAAATGCAGGTTTCATTTGAATTGCGTACCTTCAGCGGAGCAATTTCAAAACGAAAGCCATGCGATACGTATTCATGCTCCTCCTGCTCAGCAGCTTCTTTTCCTGTAAAAATGCCGCAAAGGAAAAAACGACAGATATGCCCAAAGAGGATTCTCTCAGCTACAAAACCATTGGTGAAATTATTGTGCTCGATGCCAGGTTGTCCGCTGTCCTGGATACCAGCGCCCGGCCCGAGGCCCTTGCCGAAGGCTACGAATGGGCCGAGGGGCCCCTCTGGCTGGAGGCCGAACAGATGCTGATCTGGTCGGACGTGCCGAAAAACACGGTCTACCGCTGGAAAGAGGGCGAGGGCGATTCCGTATATCTGCAGCCTTCCGGGTATACCTCCGATGCGCCGCGGGGCGGCGAAACCGGCTCCAACGGCCTGACGCTCAGCCCTGACGGCAGGCTGGTACTTTGCCAGCACGGCGACCGCCGAATGGCCATGATGGACGCCCCGCCCGGCGCGCCCAGGGCAGCGTTCATCACCATCGCCGACAAATACGAAGGCAAGCGCTTCAACAGCCCCAACGATGCCGTGTACGGCCCTGGCGGCCACCTGTACTTCACCGACCCGCCCTACGGCCTGGAAAAGCAGGAGGACGACCCCGGCAAGGAAATCCCCTTCCAGGGTGTCTACCGGGTGTCGCCGGAAGGGGAAGTGTTCCTGCTGACGGACGAGCTGTCGCGGCCCAATGGCATCGCTTTCAGCCCGGATTACGCCAGGTGTTACGTCGCCAATTCCGACCCGGATCGGGCCATCTGGATGGTGTATGATATGGATGAAAATAAAAACTTTGTCAACGGCAGGGTATTCTTTGACGCGACGGATATGGTGCCGGATAACAAAGGCCTGCCCGACGGGCTTAAGGTCAACAGGGCCGGCATCGTTTTCGCTACCGGGCCGGGCGGCGTCCTGGTGTTCACGCCGGAAGGGGAGCACCTGGGGACGATCTCCACCGGGCAGGCTACGGCCAACTGCGCCCTGAATGCGGATGAGTCCGTATTGTACATGACGGCGGATATGTATATAGCCAGGATAGCGTTGAAATAACCGCTAAGGCTGCGCCCCTTTCCGCTCCGTCCTTTCCCGCCAGCCGTTGACGCTTTCCACGACCAGGGCGGCGGCTTCGCCGTCCTCCATTTCCACGGTGAAGGACAATTCAGGGTCATCCGCCAGGGCGAAAGAAGTAGGGCTCAGCGGGATCAGGGCCATTTTGGGCCGTCCGGTGCGCTGGTAGAAGAGCTGCCCGTCTTCCAGCAGGATGTTGCGGGCACCGTAGTTGCCGGTGCAGGCCTGCATTTGCTGCCTGCTGAGGGCCGGCGGTTCGTTTTTGGCCTTGAGGTAGTTGGCGAACCATTCGAAGTAGCGTTTGCTGTCGTCCGATTTGGCCTTTTCCGCCAGTTTTTCCAGCGCCATCTGATGGGCGGTGCCGAGGGCTTTTTCCTTTTCCACTTCGACGTGGGGGCTTACCCCCGTTCCTTCCCAGTTGGTGTTGGTGATGGGGTTGATCGCCCGGCCGTTTGGGATGAAGGCGACGAACTGCTGTGCGATCGGCATCATGCCGCCGGGGTGGGCGCCGCCGCCGGTGGTTTCCCCGACTATGGTAGCCCGCTCCAGGTTGCGGAGGTTGTAGGTAAACTCTTCCGCCGCCGAGAAGGTGTAGTTGCTGGTCAGCACGAACACTTCGGCATCCGGGTTGCGTTTGCCGGGCACGTAGGGCAGCGTCCAGGTCTGGCTTGTATCGTTGGAGTGGCGGTGGTAGAAGCTGTTCAGGTGGACGTCCCTGCCTGCCGGATAAAGATAGGACGTCAGCAGCTGGATCATGCCCGGGTCGCCGCCGCCATTCTGCCGCAGGTCAAAAATGATGGCGTCGGTGTTGGACAGCATGTTCATGGCGGCGGCGGCGGTTTCTCCGGCGTAGGCCGCCGGGAAAAAGCCCCGCAGGTCGAGGTAGCCGATGTTGCCTTCCAGGATCTTTACTCCCTGGAAACCGTAATTGTCGCGGGCCATCTGTTTCAGCCATTCGGGATTCGGGGCGTCGTCTTCGTTTTCATCGCTTTCGGCATGCGCCCGCATCCGGGCAGCGCCTTCGGGGTCAAACCGGACCCGCAGGTGTTTGTCTTTGCTCACGAACTGGATTTCCTCCGTCAGCCGGTCGGCAAAGGCGACGGGCTCGGTCAGGGCATCAAAGGTGCCGGCTTTTTGCTTCTGGCGCAGGTGCTGCCCCATCTGTTCCGCCAGTTTGGGGAAAACGTAATTTTCCTCAAGGCTGCGGATCAGGCTGTCAATGGCTGTTGACTGCTCTGCGGCGGTCAGGGTTTCCTGGGCGGAAACAGCGGAGAGGAAAAAGCCCGGGAGGGCGAAAACGCAAAAACAAAAAATCAGGTTACGCATAAAAGAAAGTTGGGTGATTGAAATGTAAAGTACAGTCGGGTGATGAAAAGCACAGTCGGGTAATCACTTGAAAAAAAACTTACAAGAGCAAAAGTTACAAATGCAATTATTGAATGAAAAAAAATTAATCCAGGTTTTTCAGCATGCGCTGCAGCAGGCCGATGAGCTGTTTCTGTTCGGCGGGCGAAAAGCCCTTCAGGGGTACCTCCCGGTATTCCTGAACCACCGGCAGCAGGCGTTCGATCAGTTGCCGGCCTTTTTCCGTGACGAAGACCATGTACCGCCGCCGGTCTTCGGGGTCCAGTTGCTTGCTTATCAGGTTTTTAGAAGCCAGCTGGTCGATGATCCGGGTGGTAGTCGGGGCATCTTTGACGGTAGAGCTGCCGATCTCCACCTGGCTGCTGCCGTTGTTCTCGCTGATCTGCTTCAACACGACCCATTGGTCTACGGAAAGGCCGGCGTGATGGTTCTTCAGGGCCTGAGTAGCCATCTGCCGGTACCGCCTTACGATCTGCTCCATGTAAAATACGGGTAATTGCTCCAGGCGTTGTTCTTGAATTCTGTTTTCTTGCACTTGCAACTATTTTAAGTGCAATTAAAATGTTTTCCGGGAATTATGCAAGGGAGGGCGGGAAAAAAAATTATTTCGTGGCTTTGGAACTCCTCCAAACAGCTTCTAACCCGTGTTCGATATGTAGGCCCCAACCGGCTTTCGGTGTTTGCTATTCGGTATTCGGAAGCATCCCGAAACAGCGAACTGCCGAACGCCAAACGCTGAACTGCCAAAGTTGGAGACTGCCAGTCGAACCTGGGCTAAGTTTGACTTTACTACTTTTATATAAGCATTGTTCGGGTATTCATGCGGCGTACAGTCTAATGTCAATCTAATTACCAACATCATAGATTAAGATACGATATCGATAATTAGAAAAAAATTGGC